>CAZTZN010000081.1:0-20307 GCA_964617715.1 uncultured Armatimonadia bacterium
GTCCCCGTCCGCGCCGGCCGTCTGCCGTTGGAGGGGCCGGTCGCCTGACCGGCCCCCGCTCTCCCAATGCCCTTCCGGCCTATCGCCCTGCCAGCAGCAGCTTCGTCTGCGTCTCGCCCCCGTTGAGCACGTAGAGCAGCGGCATCGGCCGGTCCACGCCCTCGATGAAGCCCGGCCGCGCCTCCCACGGCGTCGCCGACAGCACGTTCGCCAGGTCCATCCAGTACTCCAGGCGCGCGGGTGGCAGGCCCCAGGTCATGTGGAAATGATTCGCCGGAGCGAACTGCTTGTACTCGACCATGGTCGCGTACTTGGGCGTCACGAAGGTATGCGGCCAGGTCGCGGTCGAGGCGTTACACACCGCCTCCGAGAGCTTGTCCGGCAGGTCCACGGTCACCGCCTCGTCCCAGATCATCGAGAAGGTGTTGCTCAGCGCGCTGTACGCCATGCGGCCGGCGATGCCCTCGATCCCGCCGGGGGTCACGAAGGTCACGGAGTTGCCGCCGCCGGGGAAGTAGAACTCGTCGGCCAGCGGCATGGATACTCGGGCCATGATCTCCTCGACGCCGGCGCCCGGCGCCGCCGCCCAGTCGAAGGAGGCGCTGCCCGAGTTGTCGCCGTCCACGAAGCCGCGCTGAGCCCACAGCTCGTCGCCGGCGATCTCCACTCCCAGCTCTCCGGCCAGCCGCGCGATCTCCCACGGCTCCCACACCTTGCGGAAGTCCATGAACAGCGGTGGCGCGCCTCCGGTCAGGTAGGTGAAGGCGAGCATGGTCAGCAGGCCCTGCACGTCGGCCTCGGTGGCGTAGGGCCGGGGAGCCTTGGGACCGTTGTGGTCGAAGGTGGAGTTGAACAGCGACTCCATCGCGTCGGCGACCGGCAGCGGCAGGCCGCGGCGGTCCGAGCCCCACTCAAGCTGGCTCATGAACCCGCCGCCGACGGCGTTGAGGTCGGTCATCAGGTCGCGGATGATCAGGTACATGGCCAGCGACTGGTTGAACCGCGCGCTGTCGGCCTCATCACGCAGCTCCAGGCGATCACCGATGCTGGCATCGACCCAGGCGCGCAGCTCGGCCAGCTCGCTCTCGTCGTAGGCCCCCTTGGTCAGCATGTCGGCCAGCAGCTTCATGTCCAGGCGCGTGATCTCCAGGCCCAGGATCTTGCGCGTCGGGATCACATGCGCCAGTGCGGTCTCCATGCCCATCGAGTCGTGGCCGAAGATAACGACGCGCCGGCCTTTGAGTGCCTGGCGCGCGACCGCCGCGTAGGCCCAGTTGATCAGATCCGCGGCGGTGCTGTCGCTCATCTGCGGCTCCATGCCGGTGTCGGGCCACGAACCGACGTTGATGTGCACCAGCCGCCCGTACTGCGAGATCGCGCCCGAGGCGGCGTGGACGAAGACTACGCCCGGCTTGGGGCCGGAGTTGCCGCAGGTGAGATTCAGGGGCGTGTCGTCGGGGAACTGCTGGATCAGCGAGATCAGCGAGAGCTGTGGGAAGGCCCAGGTGTCGGGCACGCAGACGATGATGTTGACCCCGGCGGCCTTGAACTGGCGGGCGACGATGTCCGCCTGTGGCTCGCCGTCGATGAGGACGTCCGAGTAGACCACCGGCACCGCCTTGCCGTCGGGCATCTGCACGCGCTCGGCGAGTACGGCGGCGGTCATGCGAATGATGTTCTGCGCGCGTGTGCGGCTGTCGTCATCGATACGCGGGTCGCACGTGGCACACACGCCGATGACCGGGACGGAGCTGTCGGTCAGGGCATCGGTTCCCAGCCTGGTCGCTTGAGGCATGACGATCTCTCCCTTCGGCAACGGTGGCGCAGGCCACCGACATGACGATTTAGCGCGACAGCTTCCCAGCGATCTCCTGCAGCGTCACCGCCAGCAGGTAGTTCGACATCGCGAGGCCGATCTGCGCGTGCGTCTCGACCAGCCGAAGCTGCTCGTCGGGCGTGCTCGGCTGGAAGTCCTCCACGCGCGCCGACGCCCGCGCTATGTGCTCGTGCGCGGCGTTCCAGTTCACGGTATCCACGGCGCCGCCTCCTTTGAACGGGGTGGTGCGGTGCACGCGATTTGTTCGCGCCGCCGGGGCGGATACCTGCTACCGCGGGGCCCAGTCGGGCCAGTCCAGGACCTTACGGTAGAGGCCCAGCGCCTGCAGCTTGGCGGCGATCTCGGGGCGCGCGGCCTTACCCGGCCACGCCGACTGCAGGTCCCCGAACTCGTTGCGGTCCAGGCTCAACAGAAAGTCGAGCATCATCTCCTGCAACTGGCGCGCGCGCGACGCGTGGCTGTCGATGAGGTTGTTGCGGTTCCACGGGTCCTCGTCCACACGGTAGTACTCGTCGCGCCCGTCCGAGCGCCACACGTACTTCTCGGTGGTCGAACGCCAGGCTTTCAGGCTGTAGTTGTAGCGCCGCACGTCGAAGTTCGGGTAGCGCCGCAGGATGCGCTCCATCACCTGCACAGGCTTGTACGCCTCGGCGAGCGCGAACCTACGCAGGCCTTCGCCGCGCGCCGCCGCGATCAAGCTGTGGCTCTGGTCGCGAGCGGGCCTGGGCACGGTCGCACCGGCGATCTCACAGCAGGTGGCGAAGATGTCGTGGGTCTGGGTGATCCCGCCGATGCGCGTGCCGGGTTCGAAATAGCGCCGGTGGCGGATGACCAGCGGCACGTGGATCAGCGAGTCGCATATTTCCGCCATGTGCCCCCACCACGGCGGGCGGTCACCCATCACATCGCCGTGGTCGGAGGTGAGGATGATCACTGTGTCCTCGAACAGGTCGCGGTCGCGCAGGTGCTGCAACACCGCCGCGAGTTTGTCGTCGCAAGTGCGTACGCAGGCGTCGTTGAGCGCGAACAGGATCTGCCACTGGCGCTCGTCGAACTTGAGGTCCTCGGCGTGCATGGCGATGACGTCCTGCTGGTCGAGAACGACCTGCAACTCCGCGTCGGCCACGTCGTCGGGCAGGAACTCGCGCATGTAGTTCTCGGGTGGATGGTAGGTCGCGTGGGGGTCGCCGAAGATGGTGAACAGGAAGAACGGACGGCTCTCGTCGCGCGCGTCGAGCCACTTGCCGACCGCCTCAATGCGTGCCGGGTCCCTGGTGATCTCCTCAGGCGCGATCGGTGGCTCACCGACGGTGACCACGCCATCCTCGTAGACCTCGAAGCCGCCCTCGAGGCCCACCACGCTTGACCCCCAGGTGTTGGGCATCAGGCCGCAGGTCTGGTAGCCTGCCGCGCTGAGCACCTCGGCCAGCATGGGCAGGCCGCGGGCGACATACTCGTGATCCGCGTCACCGCGATGGGTGGCCACGTGCACGCCGGTGAACATCGAGGCGTAGCCGGGCAGGCTCCAAATGCCGGGCGAGATGTTCTGCTCGCACAGCACGCCCTCGGCGGCGATGGCGTCCCAGGTGGGCGAGGTCTCGGCGGGGTGGCCGTAGCAGTGCAGGTTCGCGGCGCGCTGGGTGTCGGCGACCAGCAGCAGAATGTTCGGGCGCGTGGGGCTCATGTGCCATCCTCCCTGAGGGCGTGGCCGGTTCGCGATGGGGATAGCTTTGCGCGCGCGACAGGAGATACCTCCCGGGGCCAGGCGAAGATCAGAGGGCAGAACCGATCGCGAGCGGCCTCCGAGGAGGTCCGCCCGCGTTCTCTGGCGCCCTGCGAGCAGGACGTCAGCCGGATTACTTGCGCCGCCTGCGTATCACGCCGACGATACCGGTCGCCGCCAGCAGCACCCATGTGGCGGCCTCAGGGCTGTCGTCAGGCGGGAGCCCGCTGTAGGTACTGTCCGGTGTGAGCACGTGCCAGCCTACCAGCGCCTGCATGTCGCTGAGGTTGCCGGCAGGGTAGTCGGGGTCCGTGTCCGGGTTGGTGAAGCCCAGGTTCCACAGCGCTGCCGGATACGGGTCACCGCCCTTGCCGTCCCGGGCGTAGAAGTCGCCCCAGACCGGGTCGCGGGTGCAGTCGAAGGAGAACGTGAGGGTGGTGTACTCTCCGCCCAGCTCGAACTTGATGCCGTGAATGCTGCTGGGCATGTTCTCGTTGCTCGGGCCGGTGGTAAAGTCACCCAGCTCCCAATCATAGTCGCCCGCGAAGGTGCCGCTGACGTTCCGGATGTTGTCCAGCGTGAGGTTGTCGCTGGTCTCGAGGATCAAGTGACTCACGGCATGCTCGGGCACGGTGAGCCAATAGGTGTACGTGTAGCCGAAGGCGATATCGCCGGTCCACCAGACTTCCCAGGACAGCGTCGTGGACGGGGACGCCCAGTAAGAGTATGCGTCCAGGCCTCGGGCCGTTCCGCCATCGTCGTAGAACTGAATGCTCCCCTCACCTATCAGACGCGGGAGGGCACTGGCGGAGGAGACGGACAGTGCGAGCAGGCATACGATAACAATGGGCAGGCCGATGCGCATGGTCATGACCCCATTCCACGACATAGCCAGGATCCAGTTGCGTATACTATACAACACATGGCCTCCGTATTCCTACACCAATCAGTCTTTCTTTTCTCACAACTATCTCACTGCGCGTCGCTGAGTTCACTTCGCCCCGACCCAGGTGACCACACAGGCGGGTCGGCGTCCCGCACCTGAGCAGGCGTAGCCACGGCCTCGCCAACCGCAAGCACTTGCCGTCGTTCGTCGCCGGGGTCGCGTGCCTCACGGCCCCGTGTCGGGCCACTGCCGCGCCGAGCGCTCTTCGAGCTGCCGCAGCAGGTCGTGCAGTAGCGCCTGCGCCTCCGGGAAGTCCTCGCGCCGGGCCAGCGCGAGCGCCAGTTCATCGACCGCCTCGCGGCGCCGATCGGTGCGCGCAAGCAGCACCGCCAGCTCGTAACGCGCCCGCTCCAGCTCCGGGCTCCGTGTCTCGGCGACGACCAGACGCATCTGCTCGACGGCCTCAGCGAGCTGCCCCGCCGCCGCCAGCGCCCGCGCGAGCTGCCAGCGGACGCTGGTCTGCGACGGGGCGAGGGCGACGGCCTGCCGCAACTCAGCGATGCCCTCCTGCGAACGCCCTGCCGCAGCCAGCGCTTCGCCGAGCCGCGCATGCGCCTCGAAACTGTCGGGCCAACGCTCGGCGGCGGAGCGGCAGACCTCGAGCGCCTCGTCGTTGCGCTCCAGCATGGTCAGTGCGGTGGCGATATCGAGCGTCGTGTCGGGGTCTGGGCGCAGCTCCGCGACCGCGCGCAGGTGCGGGAGCGCGCCGGTCCAGTCGCCATCCATCTGCAGCACCAGCGCCATGCCCCGGTGTCCCACGAAGCTCTCCGGAGACACCGTCAGGACCCGCGCGTAGAGGCTGCGGTCGTCGCGCCAGTACCCGACCTGCACGACCGAGAGCGCGACCAGCCCGGCCAGCACCGCCGCCAGCGCCATCTGCGCCCGGCGCCTGCGCAGTCCCCCCACGAGGTACGCGAGCGCCAGCGCCGGCCCGAGCATCGCCGCGTAGGCGTAACGGTCCGCGAGTGGCGAGATCCTCTGCGGCAGCAGCATGGCGCCGATGAGGGCCGGGAGCAGTCCCGCCAGGAAGATCGCGGCACAGGCGCCCGGCCAGCGAACGCCCTTGCGTGCGACCCAGGCGATGGCAACGGCGAGCGCCGTCGGGGCCAGCCACGAGAACCACAGCACCCCGCGGCCCACCGTGGCGGCCGGGGTCCATGCATAGTCGGCGGCCAGTCTGACCGGGAAGGCGAGCCTGAGCAGCGTGAAGCTGAGGGCATCGGTGAGGATCAGCGGCCAGGTCCACGGGGGCGCTCCGGCCAGCGCCCCCGACACGTCGTGCGTGCGCAACGCCCAGATCGCCACCCCGAGGCTCACCGCCAGCCACGGTGCGGTGCTGATGAGCGCCCGGCGCCAGTCGTGACGCACCAGGCCGACATCGAGCGCCAGCGCCATCAGCGGCACCGCCAGCGCCACCGGGCTGCTGAGCAGCGCCAACGCCAGGCAGACCAGGGCGAGGGCATCGTGCACGCGCGCGGGCCAGGGCGCGCTCGCCTGCGCATAGGCCACGTACTGCCAGAGCGCGAGCAGCCCGAACAGCCCGCCCAGCGCCACCGGCAGCGCCGCCACCGAGGCGACCGGCTCGACCTGCAGCGGATGCACCGCGAACAGCAGCGCGCCCGCGAAGGCCGCCCAGGACCTGGCGACCAGACGCCTGATGAGCGCGAAGACCACCAGCGCGCTCAGCACGTGGGTGAGGACGTTGGGCGCGTGCAGCAGGGCGGCGACGACCGGCGAGGTCACCTCCGAGAAGTCGGCCCCGAAACAGGGGGCGAGGCCGAGCATCACCGCGTGAACGCCGTGGGCCGCAGGCGGGTCCAGGGGATCCGCGACATGACGGCACACTCGCAGCGCAAAGGCCAGGTTCGGCGCACCAAGCCCCGGCATGACGCGCATCAGCGGTGACCAATCGACCAACGTCAGTTCATGCCCGACTACCGGGGCGAAGATAGCGGCGGTTACCAGCACCAGCAGGGCGAGGGCAGCCGGGCGAGCCGGGATGCGCGCTCGCGGCATGGCCTACTCCAGGTCCTTCCACAACTTTGATGGGCGCCCCGAGCGGCGCGCGCGCGGCACGCTGCGGATGCTCCCGCGACTCTCACGCGCGCCAATGCGCGGCGGCGTGCGGTTGGCGTGGCGACCGATCCACTCGCCATCGATCACCTCACCGAGGTACTCACCGTTGAGCGCGTACGCGACCTCGCCCCGGAAGTAGCCGATGTGCTTGCCGGCGGCGTCGTAGAGGTTGCCGGCCTGCCGCCAGCCGAAGAACTCGCCCGAGATGATCTTCCACAGCGGCTCCATGCGTCAGTCCTCCAGTCATCGTACGCATGTTCACAGCCCATCAGCGCGCGGGCAGCCACGGCGCCAGCAGCCCCAGGGCGGCGAACAACGCCCACACGATCGCCGACGCTACCGCCAGCGCCGTCAGCAGCCACAGCCATGACCTCGGCCGTTTCGCCATGCCCCACCACGCTCTCATCCAGGCTACAGGTACTTGTCGAAGAACTCGAATGCGAGGTTGCCCGCGAAGGCGTGCGGGCCCGGGTGGATGTCCACCCACAGGTCCTCCTCCGCGCCGGCGGCGGCGTAGATCCCTTTCAGCGCCTCGATGCTCTCAAGCTGGTCCTCGATGAAGAAGCACAGGTCATGCACGCCCGCCTCGACCAGCAGCGGCCGCGGCGCTATCAGCCCCGCGATGTCGTGCGTGTCGAACCACTTGTAGCACTCGGGCACGATCTGCGAGCCGCAGAAGTTGGCCCGGTTGACCCCGAACTTCTCCCACGGGTTGAGATAGCCCATGATGTCGGCGGCCTTGATGCGCGGCTCGGCGGCGGTGGTGAAGGTGGTCTGCGTGCCGCCCTGCGAGAGCCCCATCATGCCGATGCGCTCCGGATCCACCTCGGGGCGGGTCTCGAGATAGTCAATGCAGCGCATCATGTCGAAGATGTTGAGCGTCATGGTCCAGATGCCCATGATGGCTCCGCGGATGAAATGCACGTTGCACTTGTCGCGGTTCGGATAGGGGTTGCCGCCATCGGCACGCTCGCCGAACACACGCAGGTCAGGGCTGATGGTCAGATAGCCGTGTTTCGCCATCTGCCAGCCGTAGTCGTAGTTCATGGCGTTGATGTCGCCCACATAGCCCTGGGCGCTGCGGTTGCCCGAGACCGGCTCCTTGCCGAACTGCCCGTGCCCGTGGCTGCATACGATGGCGGCGTTGGAGCCGTCCTCACCCATATCAACCGGGCGCAGCACTACCGCGGGCACCGACATGAACTCCTCGGAGTCGAAGATCACGCGCTCGCGGATGATCCCGTCCTGCTCGATGGAGAAGGTCACCTCGGCGTCGAGCGGCGCGGGCTCAGGGAACTCGCCCAGCAGCTCCATGAACTTCGCCTGCGCCGCCTCGTGCCATTCGTCGAACTCCGCGCGTGTCTCGCCCTTGAAACTCAGCAGCGGCGTCCACTCGGCCGCGATCCGGTCGAAGTACTCGATCATCGAGAAGTTGCGCTTCGCCATGCTCCGGTCTCCTTTCCTGCTCTCTGCCGATGCGCCGGCAGATTGCTCCGAGCGCCCCACACTGTCCGCCACCGCGACTACTTCGCCGCCACGATGACCACCATCGTCTCCATCGAGTGCAGTGTGTGGCGCACGGTCAGCGGCCCTCCCTCGGGTGTCTCGAGGATCGGCTCGCGCTCCTCCGAACCGTCGAAGGTGCGCATGGTCACATCCACGTCCACATCGCCGTCTCCGGGCAGCAGGCCGAGTTGCCCCAGGTCGATTTCATGCGTGAACGGCACATCCCGGTCGCTCACGTTTGTGTAGAAGAACCCGACGGACCCGTCCATGGCCCGCCAGCCGCTCGCCTGGATTGCGCACATGCTCACGATGTCGCGAGTCTTCGAGGACCACTGCGCGGTGACGTCCGGGACGCCCTCCAGCGCCGGCGGCCGCAACATCTCGCCGAAGGCCAGGTAGTCGCGATAGTCGCGCCGGATCTCGGCGAGGCTCTTGAGGTAGGCCAGCAGCTCCGCCTTGTCCGGTTCGAGCAGCGCGGTGGAGTTGATGCGCCCCATCATCGAACCGAAGGCGAATGCCTGGCCATGTTCCATGCGGAACGCCGCCGGGTTGCCGACCTCCCCCTGCCGACCGAAGGTCTGGGTGTAGCCGCCGTAGATGGCGCTGAACAACGGCACCTGGTTAGCGCCCACCAGGTTACACATCAGGCAGCCATCCAGCCCGGCCATGTAGGGCTCGGCCTGGCTCTCGGTGGTGATGATGAAGCGCGGGTTTACCGCCCGGCAGTTCGCGCGCATCCGGGCGAGCAGGTCGTCGTAGCCGCGTGTCCAGAACCCTCCGCCGCCGACGGGATGGCCGTGGTCCCGCGCGAAGCACAGGCGCACGCGAGCCGCACCGATCTGGTCGAGGTAGATCCCGTCGCAGCCGTACTCCGACGCCAGCCGCAATGCGATCTGGTTGAGCTTGTCGGCCCACAGTTGTGAGTGCGGGCACATGGCGGCGTGCTTCTGCCCCTGCCAGCCCTCGATGTAGAGGTCACCCTCGGGCGTGAGCGCCGCGCCCGAGCGCGCGTTCTCGGCCTCCCAGCTCGCAGTGTCGGTGTCCCACAGATGGCCATTGACGTAGGGCATCACGTGCACACCGACGTCCTGCAAGGCCGCCACCGTATCGCCGAAGCCCGGAACCACCGGGAAATACTCCGGGTAGTCATTGTCGAACGGGATCTGGTGCCACTTGTACCAGTGCAGTACCGCGTCCATGCCGAAGGCCGCCTGCAACGCCGTGCCCATCGCGCGCACGGCCTCGGCGTCTCCCGTCGGGCGGAAGCACAGCGCGCAGTTCTTCCACCACGAGGCCATGTCCTCGCGTTCGGCGATGGGCCCCTTGCGACACCAGAACTGGTCGAGCGCCCACTCGCGGTAGATCTTCGCGGCGTCGAACCAGTCGCCGTCGAAAGCGCCGATGACCACGTCGAAGCCCAACTTGCCCTGCGCCGCGGGCACGCCCATGCCCGCCGGCCAGGTGCCGAACTCGAAGCCAACCGTATCGCCGCCGGAGTTTGTAGCCGCGAGGTTCTTGACGCCGGCCTCGGGGTCATGCGCGGCATAGTAGACCCCCCCCGCGCCATCGCGCCACCAGCACATCATCTGCGCGAATGCGCCCTGGCGGGGGTAGCTGCTGCGGTAGCCCGAGCCGGCCAGGGGCACCTCGTAGACCGTCCCCCACTTCGTCGGCGCACACACCTGTCCGCCGGGGCCGATGCCCCTGATCCGCGGGCAGGTGATCTCCCAGATGCCCCACTCGTCCGTGCGGTTGTTCCAGCTCAGCGACCAGCGCGTCAGGTCTGATGCGCGTCGCACGCGGACCGTCATGGCCACATCGACCGCGTCCGCGACACCCCCCAGATCGCAGCCCTCCCACATGATGGTCAGCGCCACCCCCTCACCGTCCTCGGCTATCGACCACTCCGCTGAATCGGCATCGGCAGGCGTCAGCGTGGCCATCTCGCCGACGATGCCCCGTCTGAAGTCCAGTGACCACAGGTCGCCCGCGTGTGTGCCCGGAGGGATCATCAGCGCCGGCTGCTCGCCGGCCCGCGCGATTTGCGCCACGCGCACGGCGGTGCCGTCGCGTGTCAGGCGCAGTACCGTCGCGCCCCCCGCCAGGACGCACGAGTCTTCGGTCAGGCGGATGGCCGGAGTAAGCGCCGGCGGCCGGGCGACCGTCCACTGTGCCGACACCGTGCTCACCGCCTCCGCGGCGGCCGCCACCGCCGCCTCCCAGTCGCGCAGGCCCTCCAACGACGAGGCGCCTCGTTCGGCATCCGCCGCCAGGCAGCGCGCGACCTCCAGCAGCCAACGGGCACGCTCCCGCCGCTCGCCCTCCAGGCGCTGGTCGATCGCGGCCGCGGCCGCGGCAATATCCGCGCGCACCTGCGCGACGGCATTCTCGAGCTGTGGCATCCGCACCCTCGCCCGCCAGCTCACCGACAGGTTGGCCAGGATGCTCGCCAGCGCCTCGGCCGAGCCGCCTGAGGGACCCAGGTAGAGCGTGGCGTCGAAGCTCCTGGTGCCGTTGCGGAAGGTGTGCCACGGGCCGTGCACGTAGACGCCGTGGCCGCTCAGGCCGGTATGAATGCCGTAGAGGTCGGGGCCGATGAGCGCCAGTGCGACCTGATCGGTCAGCAGCGCGCCCCAGTGGCTGCTGCGCAGCGAGTGGGTCTTCGCCTCATCCACGAACGGGATGCCGGTCAGCGGCGGTGACCACGCGACCGTGTCGAAGAACGGCTGCTCGGTCCGGTGGTACATCTCGAAGACGTGCACCTGGTCCCAGTCGGGGCCGGAATGCTGGCTCACCGTTGCCTGCATACGTACCGTCGGTGCGGATGCACAATACGCGAAGTCATAGGTCGCCTGCGGTTCGCCCGGCGCCGGCTGACCGTCGGCGTTGCAGTAGCGCGCGGTGGTGCGCACCACCGCCATCAGTGGGCCACGGGCGAGTATCTCCACCTGCGGCTCGCGGTCGTTGGTCAGGTTCCAGCCACCGCGTCCCTCGCTCCACAGGCGGTCGTTCATGCGCATGGGCAGGACGCCGCCGCCCGCGAACTCGACGGTGCCGAGCAGTCCGCCCGCATGCAGGTCGTGATGGGCGGTGAACTGCGGCGTGCGCACGATGATCTCATCATCAGTGCGCTCCACCGCAACCGCGGCCGCGTCGGCGTGCTCCGCCTCGCCGCCCAGCGTCACCACGTAGGCGCGCGTCGCCCCCGCCTCGAACTCTCCCCCTACCAGCCAGGCCACTCTCGCCCGGATCGTCGAGCCCTCCGCGTCCTGCTCGAAGAACGTCTGCGCGAGCGCGGCCTCGCCGATGGTCGCGGACACCACCCTGGCCGACCAGCCGCCTGCGGTCAGGTCATGCCCCAGCACGTCGCGCACCGCCGGCAGGTCAACGGTCACCTCGGCGATCTGATCCTCCACGTGGCCGGTAGCGGTCAGCTCCACCGTGAACTGCAGCGGCTGCGCGGCGGTGGCCGCACAGCTCACAATGATCGTGATCAGTGCGGCTGCGATCTTCTCCATCATGGCCCATTGCCTCCTCATCGATGCCCCTGCATCTTCGTCGCGTCACGCGAAATCACCTTGACAGATCGCGCTTGCAGGTGCGGATGGCTCGAGGAGGAAGATTCGCCGCCGGCGACTGATCACCACCGGCGGCCCGCGGTGCTCGGGGTCAGCACGGCTCGGAGGAATGACGATGGCATTGACCGTGGCGTTCATCGGCACCGGCAGGAGGCGCGAGCGCGGCTCACTCGACGGCTACGCCATGGCGTACACGCACGCGCCGGGCTACCTGGCTCTCGATGACGTGGAGCTGGTCGCCGCGTGCGACATCATCGAAGACAACGTTGCTGCCTTCGCAGAGCAGTTCGGCATTGAGCACACCTTCGCCGACTACCACGAGATGCTCGCGGAGATCAAACCCGAGGCGGTGAGCATCTGCACCTGGCCGCACCTGCACGAGCAGATGGTCGTAGAGTGCGCGGAGGCGGGCGTCAAGCTGATCTACTGCGAAAAGCCCATGGCGGACACCATCGGCGGCGCGCGTCGCATGGTCGAGGTGTGTGACCGCACCGGCACCGCGCTCAACTTCAATCACCAGCGGCGCTACGGCAAGCCGTTCTCCATGGCGAAGCAGATGCTCGACGACGGGGTCATCGGCGACCTGGTGCGCATCGAGTGGGGCGGCGCCAACATCTACGACTACGGCTCCCACAACTTCGACATGGCCCAGTACTTCAACGATGAGACGCCGCCGAGCTGGGTCATGGCGCAGATCGACTATCACACCGAGAGCTTCTGGTTCGGCGCCCACAACGAGAACGAGGCGCTGGCGCTGATCGGCTACGACAACGGCGTCTTCGGCCTGTGCATCACCGGCGCGGTGCAGGGCGCCATCGGTGCGCACAATCGGTTGGTCGGCAGCGAGGGCGTCATCGAGATCGGCGCGCAGGTCGAAGGCGCGGGGCCGCTGCGCTACCGCACCTTCGGCGATGGCGATTGGCAGGAGGTGGACACCGAGGGCGAGGGCCTGCACGCCCAGGTGTTCATCGAGCGCGCCATCGCCGATGCGGTCAACTCCTACCGCGCCGGCACGCGCTCGATGATGGACGCGCACAACGCCATCCACGGCACCGAGGCGATCTTCGCGTGCTGGGAGTCCTCGCGCCTGCGCGCGCGGGTCGAGGTGCCCATCGAGGCCGAGGACAACCCGCTGCAGGAGATGGTCGAGGCGGGCGACCTCAACCCGCAGCCGGCGGACAAGTAGCGTCGGAGTGAATGACGGCACACGCGATCGAGGCCGGGGCGCCACTCCCCGGCCTCGCGGATTGCGAGGTCCCGCCGCTCACGCCTGCGCGGCCTCGGCGATCATCTCCGTCAGTCGGCCCAGGTTCTCCGGCCAGGCATCGCCCAGATCCACGCGCAGCACCCGCCGGTCATGGGCCTGCAGCGCGGCGAAATCTCCGGCGGCCTGCGCGGCCAGCAGCGTGGCGAAGTCGTAGTCGGCCTTGGGGATCGCGATCTCCGCGGAGTGCTCAGCCGTGATCTGCAGGAAGACGCCGGTATTCGGCCCGCCCTTGTGGAGCTGGCCGGTCGAGTGCAGGAAGCGCGGGCCGTAGCCGAAGGTAGTTGCCACGCTCCGACTCCCGGCGACCTCAGCTCGCATCCGCGCCACCGCATCCTCCACCGCCTCACTGCGCGGCAGGTAGGCCATGATCGCGAAGTAGTCTCCCGGCGACATAGCGTTGATCAGCTCGGAGATCGCTCCGCGCACGTCGCGCGATGTCGAACCGAAGATACTCAGCCCGCCCTCGACCACCTTCGCATCCTGCTCGGGCAGGCGGCCGGTCTTGCTGTACTCGGCCAGCACCCGCCTCGTGCGATCCTTGGCCTCCTGTACGTTGGGCTGGTCGAAGGGGTCGATGCCCATGATCGCCCCCGCGATCGCGGTGGCGAACTCCCAGCGGAACATCTCCGCTCCGATACTCTCCGGATCGACGACCTCGATCTGCACCACCGGATGGCCGGCCGCGGCGAGCGCCGCGACCAGCTCATCATGTATGTCATCGCCCCGCTCACGGACGTAGACGAAGAGCCGGTCGGGGCCGTAGGCGTCGATTGCCAGCGGCGGTTCGCCGACGATGGGCACCAGGCCTCTGCCCTCCTTGCCGGTGCTTTCGGCCAGGAGCTGCTCGGCCCAGTCGCCGAAGCTCCCCAGGCGCTGACCGGTCAGGATGGTCACCTTGTCGCGGCCCAAGTCATGGCAGACGCCCAACACCGCGCCCAGCAACGCTGCGCGGTTCTGCTCGATCGGGACCTCAGGTACGCACGCCCCGGCCATCTCGCCCGCCCGCTCCACCATGCGGCGGACCGGCAGTCCGATGAGCGCCGCCGGGACCAGCCCGAAGTACGACAGCGCCGAATAGCGCCCGCCGATGTCCGCCCAGTTCGCGAAGACGGCACGCGCGCCGCGCTCGCGGGCGAGATCGGCCAGCGGCGTGTCCGGATCGGTGATGACGATGAAGTGATCGCCCGCCGCCTCCTCTCCGACCGCGGTGACTACCTCCTGCCAGAAGAGTTCAAACGCCGAGCGCGTCTCGGTGGTGGTACCCGACTTGCTCGAGACGATGAACAGGCAGCGGTCCACGGGGGTGTCGCCGGTCGCCGCCAGCACATCATCCGGGACGGTACTGTCGAGCACCGCCAGCTCCGGGTAGCCCTCGACCGCGCCGAAGATCGCGGCGAAGCACCACGGCGCAAGTGAGCTGCCGCCCATGCCCAGGAGCACCACGCGATCGAACCGGCTGCGCGCGTCTTCGGCGACCGAGGTGAGCCTGGGCATCTCCGGGAGCATGCGCACCGGCAATTGCAGCCAGCCGAGACGCGCGCTGATCTCCGCGATGTGCTCGGGCTCCGAGCGCCACAGGTGGGCGTCTCCGCGCCACACCCGCGCGGCCCAGGCCTCGTCCTGCATCCGCCTCAGCACCGCCTGCACGCCCTGGGCGATCTGGTCGGGAAGAATCATGGTCTGTGGGTTCGTTGCCGAGAGCATCATCGCCGCCTCTCTGTCCGGCCATCGGGGATACGCCTGATCGACGATTCGCCGCCCGGCGTGGGGGAGCCTGCGTGCATCAGCCGTTGCCGTCCGGAGCGACGCATCTTCAGATGCGTCGGCCGTTCTCATCCCGCAGACCGCGGTCACACGGGTACCCGAGGAAGGCCGAGTAAGGCCAATCCTCCGCCCGCTCGCACAGGCCCTCGACGACCGGGTTGTTCATGATGTACGCAACCGCATCCGCCGGGGACTGGTGTTCTCGCCGATGCCGGTCCCAGAAGCTCCGCTGCCAGACCGCTGCCGAGAAACCGAGACGACTGATCCGGAACCCCGACACGCGCTTGAGCCAGTCGGCCATGCGTCGCACGCTGCCCCCGTCCTCGACGACGCAAGCCAGGTAGTGCAGATGGTCCGGCATGATGCACCAGGCGATCAAGGCACACGCGTGCGCCACCGCGGCCTCAGTCATCGCCTCGCCCAGGAGTTCCGGCACACCCGGCCTGAGCAGGATCGGCCGACGCCGGAAGGTCGCCGCGGAGAAGAAGACCGCCTGTCCCGGCTCCTCATACTTGTGCTCATCGAACCGATGAGGCCGATGAGGGCCGCGCGGAACATCGGGCATTCGAGGCCACCCCGCCAGTCAGCCATGGAATGACAACGACAACACCCGACGCATCTGAAGATGCGTCGCTCCGACAACGACACGACAACACCCGACGCTCCGAACAGCGATGCTTCGTCTTGCCGGCGCCCGCTTACTTCCTCTGCGCCGCCACGTACTCCGCGACGTTCATCAGCACGCCCTGCTCGCCGCCCTCGGTCGCCGCGGCGATCACCTGCATCGGCCGGATGCCCTCGCGCCCGTGCGTCATCGGCTGCTTGCCGTCAAGCACGCACTCGACGAAGTGCTCGATCTGCCCATGCATGTCCTTGGCGCCACCGAACACGTCCATGTGGTCTTCCCGGTTGGGGTCGAACTCCCACACCAGGTTCATCCCCGACTCGTCGCTCTTCCAGAGCTGGCGCGATCCGTCGTTGTTGTAGATCAGCCGCGCGGACGCCTTCTTCCCGTAGATCTCCAGCCGGATCCCCTGCATGCGGTGGGGAGTCGCCCAGCTCTCGACGTAGGCGCTGACCGCACCGTTCTCGTGGCGCATGACCATGCACTCAGTGTCGTCGCCACCGGGGATCACATCGCCCAGGGTGAAACGGTTGCCGATGGCCATCGCATCGGTGATGGTACCCACGTCCCACTGAAGCTGGTCCACGTAGTGGCAGCCGTGACTCATGAGCGCGCCCATCGGGAACTCTTCGATGGTCCTGCGCCAGGGTGCGACGTGGTTCGGGTCCATGAACATGGTGGTCGAGCAGAACGCCTGGTGGATCAGCCCCAGCTCGCCCGACCGGCACATCTCGTTGAGCAACTGAAACTCCGGCCGATAGCGCAAGACAAAGGCGACCATGAACACCACGCCCGCCTCGTCGGTGGCTGCGATCATGCTCTCGGCCTCGTCGAGGGTGCGCGCCATGATCTTCTCGCACAGCACGTGCTTGCCCGCCTCGGCGGCCATGATGGTCTGCGCGGCGTGCTGGCTCACGGGCGTGCAGATATCCACCGCATCGACCTCATCGAGCACCGCCGCCATGTCGGTATGCCATTTGCAGCCGATGGCCTCGGCCTTCTCCTTCGCCTTCTCCTCGACCAGATCGACGCAGTAGACGATCTCCGAGCGCGGCTCGGCCATGTGGCCGTTGATGTGCGCCCGCGAGATGCCACCGCAGCCGATAATCGCGACCCGAACCTTGTCCATCGTCATGCCTCCACTGTAATGACCCGGGCGCAGTCATCCGCAGGCACCCACGCCTGCCCCTGCTGCGCCCGGAGCGTGTTGACCGGTCCGAACTGTCGCTCATTCGCCACGAGGCGCAGGTCCCCTCCACTCGCCCTGCCGGCGGCGTGACATCACCGGTCCCGACCGGCGCCTTCGTTGTCCCCCGCCCGCGCGCGCGTCAGCGTCAGGCGGATGCCCGCCGTGCCCCGGATCTCGGCCCCCTCGAGGGTCACCAGGCCGTTCTCGTCGGCGGTCAGCGTGCGGCCGGCCACGACGTTGTTGGACACCAGGCAGTGGACATCGGCGTTGACCTTCTCGCCGGGCTCGAGGATGAAGTTCTGCGCGCGCCGCGGGGTGATGTCCACGCGCAGCGGCAGCGCCGTGTCATCGAGGTACCAGCGCACCGTGACCTCCCATCTGTCCGGTTCGTCGATGGGGTCGTCCCAGTCCAGGCCGCGGTTGATGTACCCCACCGGGTCACCGCTGTCGGCCGGCCCCGCGCCGGGGTCGTCGTCAGCGGTGCAGTTGCTGAACGCCGGGTAGCTCCTGTCCAGGGCAAAGCGGTGCATCCACCCGAAGCTCATGCGTTCGCGCATGTCGTCAGGTAGCAGCCGGGCCACCTCACCGTGCGTGCCCTCGTTCCAGGCGGCGATGAAGCCCTGTCGCGCCCGCTGCATGGCGGCGTAGAACGGCGGGTTGGCCGGCCACGGGATCGAGGCGTCATTGCGCCCGTTGGCCATGATCACGAAGGGCAGCGCCTCGGCCCGGTGATCGAGGGCGAAACGCCCGGCGTCAAGCCATTCGGCCACGGTCAAGCCATGCTCGGTCGGCGTGTCCATCGGCCCCATGTAGGCGGTCACCCGGCGCACACTGTCGGGCCCCTCGGGGAGCTGGTAGGCCACGATGCCCACGTTGGGAGCGATGGCCGCGAAGATCTCCGGGTGGCGGAAGGCGATGTTGAAGCTCGCGCAGCCGCCCATCGAGCCTCCCGCCGCGTAGCTGCGCATCGGGTCGGTGCCGAAGTAGCGCTGCACCCAGTTCACGATCCACAGCACGCGCCGTTCGCCATACATCACCACCGTCCCCTCGCTCATGAGCGCGGGATCGTAGATGTGGTCGTTGTATCCCGCCCAGAAGCTGTGGATGGCCGGCGTCAGACGGTTGCAGGGGTCATAGGCCTCCGGCAACATGCGGTCGATCCAGTGCCGATCGGTGGGCGCCACCCGCACGTTCTCCCCCCTCAGCCCCGCGCCGAACTTGAAGGCCAGGCCCTCGCGCCAGCCCAGGCTGCCGTCCCCAAAGACCAGCCACTGCATCCCGCCGCGCCCGCGCTTGGCGTGCAGCGCCAGATCCAGCGGCATCCCCTCACCCGCGCCCTCGCCGGGTTTGTCGGCCGGGTCGCCCTGCCAGATGGGCTCGATGGGCGCGACCTCGCCGCTGATCGGCTCGGTCAGCGAGTTGACGCCGGGGCGCACCGGGCCCACGACGCCCTCCCCCTCCTCCGGCCGGCTCACCACCGCGTAGAAGCGCGGGCCCGCGGTCTCCTCGGTCACGGTGTGCACGAACAGCCCGTTGCCGGGCGCGATGCGCTCGCCGCCCTCCTCGATGATCCAGCCATCGGGCGCATACGTGGGCCGCTGGTCCTCGGGGTACTCGCTCAGCGGCTTGCCGTAGGTCTCGGGGTTGAGCCACCAGTCGGTCGATGAGCCGGGCATGATGTAGTCGGCCAGGACCAGCGCCTCCTCCGCGTTCGCGGCGGTGATCGGCTGCTCCGAGCACAGCACGCGGAAGCGCACGCCCTCCAGCCCTTCGGGCTCATCCCACTGCAGGAACACCTGCCCGGCGCGGTAGACCCCGCGCACGTTGGTCGCATCCGGCTCCTGGGCCACCGCGCACCCCGCAATCGCCACCGATATTGTCACGCCTGCCAGGCACGTCAATCTGCGCATGATTGCTCTCCTCGCGCCTCGGACACGGCATCAGGCCTCGTGTTCGACGCGCGCCCCCGGTGCTCCTGCGCGCGGACAGGCTGAAGACACCTCGGAGGCACTTCGCACCTGCGGGGCGAATTCTTCACCGACGCTCACCGCGCAAAAAGGAGGCGGCGCCCATGCTGCCGTGGCTACTACTTGCTGTGCTGGGGGCAGCAGCACCGGAGGGTGCGCTGACCATCGAGACCGACCAGATGACCGCGACGATGACTTCAGCCAGGGACTGGACGCTGCGCACACTGGAGTACGAGGGCACGCCCATCCTCATCGACGCCGGCGGCGAGGGCGCGGTCATCATGCCCAACGGCGCCGATGACTGGGTGGGCGGCGGCATGTCCCATGATGGCGAACAGGTGTTGACGCTGAGCATCGACGGCGTCGAGGTGCAGGAGTTGCCGCCCGCACCGCTCGCCTCGGGCAGCGTGGTCGCGAAGACCTCGATGCTCAGGGGGATCGAGCACACCGCGGTCACGCGCTTTGAGGAGGACGTAATCGTCCAGCAGCACTCATTCCGCTTCACCGAGGACCAGGACCTCAAGAGCTTCTACCCGTTCATCTACTCGTTCTCGACCGAGTTCACCCAATGGATGGCCCAACCCGCCACCGCGCTCGAGACCTCCGGCAAATTCACCGGAGAGGGTGCTCACCCGATCGCGGCGCCGGTGGCCTGGTTCGCGCTGTTCAACCCGGACGCGGGCGTCGGGGCCATCGGCTACTACCAGAAGCCCCTGCCCGGCTCGACCACGCTCTGGGACTCCGCGGGGTACCGCAAGTTCTACATCCAGCCCATGAGTGGCCCGATCGCGGCCGGCACTGAGCTTGATGGCACTCTCGTGCTCACCTGCTTCAGCGCGGAGGCCGATGGCTGGCAGGAAACCGCGCGTCAGAGGGTGGCGGAGCTGCGCGAGCGCTTCCCGGCGGAGGTGACCACGGCCATGCCCAACCAACTCTACGACGAAGGGGTGCCCGAGCAGGGCTTCATGACCGTGCAGACCGAACACCTGACCGTCCCCTTCGAGGCTACGAGCGCCTGGACCATCAACGAGATCTGGTACGACGGCTTCAAGGTCGCCGGCCCCACCGGCCACTACGGCACCGTGCTCGTACCCACCGGCGGCAAGTGGATCGGGACCGGGCACACCGAGGGCGGGCGCGAGGTGGTGCACTCGCTGCAGCTCACCGTGGACGGCGAGGAGCGGCCGGTGCAAGTCGGGACCACCATCGAGGCAGACGAAGTCCGGCTGGTCAAACACTCGACCATCCACAAGTTCGACGCCACGCACACCATCACAGTCCGGAGCGACGAGATCGTCGAGCGCGCCCGGCTTACCGCCACCCAGGCGCATGAGCTGAAGCTGATGTACCTGTTCATGCACTGCATCGAGCCGGCAACGACGCGCTGGATCGCCCAGACTCCCGACGGCGAGTTCATCGAGGGCGAATTCGAGTGCGACAAGGACTTCGAGCTTGACCAGAAGGCTCGCTGGGTGGCGCAGTGGTTCCCGGAGCAGAACCTGGCGGTCGTGCTCTACGCCACACGCATCCCCGAGCCCGAGACCGGCATGATGCGCCTCTGGGACCAGCCGCACTATCACAAGTTCTACCTACAGACCAACAGCGCGCCGTGGGCGTTCGAGCCGGGTGATGAGCTGGATTTCACCTTCATCTTCCGCGTGGTGGCGAACGAGACCGGCGACTGGTCGGCGGTGAAGGCTGCGGCGGCCGATCTCATGGAGCGCTACCCGCCGGTGGACATCGAGGAGGAGTAGACCGTCGCGGGCGCCGTCGTGGCCCGCCGACGGCGGGCCGGTCGGGCGACCGGCCCCTCCGAACCACGAACGGCG
>CAZTZN010000082.1:0-20290 GCA_964617715.1 uncultured Armatimonadia bacterium
GCAGTTCCAGTTGGTGGCGTCGCAGACCAGGATGTTCTCGGCGGGCGCGGTCATCGCCGCCAGCGGCTGTCCGTGGCCAGGCGCGTCCAGGTTGGGGTCGCCGCCCCAGTCTGCGGAGTTGTAGCCCAGGCTGCCGTTGTAGCCCAGCACCTGGACCATGGCGCCGTATCCGCCCGGGATGACTCCCCAGCCGCCCATGTTCGAGCTGCCCCACCAGCATGAGGGGCACCTGAAGAGCTGGTTGTTCTTCACGTAGGGCATCAGGAGGGAGGTCCACGCATAGGTCCGCGCCGGATGGTCGGGAGCGTCGCGTCCCATCACCGTGTCGCAAAACACCTCGTCGTAGTCCTGGACGTACATCATGAAGGCGGTGCCGATCTGCTTCAGGTTACTGCTGCACGAGGACTGCCGGGCCTTCTCACGGGCGCGCGCAAAGACCGGGAACAGGATCGCGGCCAGGATCGCAATGATAGCGATGACGACCAAGAGTTCGATGAGCGTGAAGCCGGTACGTCTCATATTGCACTCCTCCTCAACTGGAACAACGGGCCTCCGAATTCATAGCAGTACTTGCGCGGCCCGTTGGATTCCACCTGCACATTCCCCATGTTAAGTTCCTGTGAAGGCGACACACCAAGCCTCGCGACCGTGGGCGGTCCCGTCTGTCAGTGGGATGCGTCGGCGGCCCTGCCGCTGTAGCCGTCATCGCGGCAGACACGTGTCTCCTGTCCCCGTGAAGTACAACGGCACGGCCGCCGGCGGGAGAGCCCGTCGGCGGCCGCGAACACGGCGGTCAGGAGCGCCTAGTGGAAGTGATAGTAGCGCCAGGGCCCGGCGCCCGCGATCGGGTTGCTGTGCGCGCGCGGGCAGTTCTGGATGCCCTGCGGCAGCGACTTGACGTGGCCGTCGGCGAAGCACACATTCGCCTGACCGTTGTGGCGGCTGTCCACTACATAGTAGGCGTGGTTGTACTGGGCCGCGATCCCCGGGTTCGGGTGACTGGAGTTGTCGGTGCGCTCCCAGAAGCCACGGTGGCAGTTCCAGTTGGTGGCGTCGCAGACCAGGATGTTCTCGGCGGGCGCGGTCATGGCGGCCAGCGGCTGGCCATACCAGGGCGCATCCAGGTTGGGGTCGCCGCCCCAATCAGCGGAATTGTAGCCCAGTGAGCCCGCGTAGCCGATGACCTGGACCATCGCGCCGTAGCCGCCCTGGATGATGCCGGCCGTGGACGAGACGTTGTCGCTGGCCCACCATGCGGACGGGCACTTGAAGAGCTGGTTGTTCTTGACATAGGGCATCAGGCACCGAATCCATGAGTCCATCATCGTCCAGACGCCGTGGTCGCGGCCCATGAGGTTGTCGCACAGCATCTCGTCGTAGTCCTGGGCGTACATCATGAACGCGGTGCCGATCTGCTTCAGGTTGCTCGTACACGAGGACTGTCTCGCCTTCTCGCGCGCCCGGGCGAAGACCGGGAACAGGATCGCCGCCAGGATTGCGATGATGGCGATGACGACCAGCAGCTCGATCAGTGTGAACCCTCTACGCGTCACGATCAACACCTCCAGAGTGATCGGTCCGGCTCGCCTTGTCGGCTGAGCAATTCGTTCTCCGCCCACGCATCCCTCCTTTTTTTCACGAGTTTTTAATGCTCCTCAAACGACCGACATGCGTGGGCGCATACATTCCTCACGGCCCCGTGATGGTAAGGGTGTTGTTCAGCTTCGTGATCTCGGCCACCGCATGGTCGGCGTCGATGACCACGGTCAACTCACCGGCGACATCGTCGGGCAGGTCGAAGGAGACCTGCGCGGTCCTGGGCAGGAAGTCCAGCGGCGCGGCGAGAGGCGGCACCAGGGCCTCAGCGATGATCCTCTCCCCCATCGCCACGGTCGCCCGGCAGGCCGGAGCGTCGAGCGCGCCGATATTGTGGACGATGACGCTCAGCCGGCCGTCCGCCACGATGGCGCCCTCAGTGGCCGAGAGCGCCAGGTCGGCACGGGCGGGGGTCCAGTCGCTCGCCTCGACCAGCGTCAGCTCGATACGCGCCTCGGCTCGGGAGGGCAGGTGGATGGGGATGGTGATGCCGCGCTCGACGGGGACCTCACGGGTTGCCCGCGCGACGCCCTGAGCGGTCACGGTCAGCCGCCAGAGGCCAGGAGTGAGGCCCCATGTACGCATGCCCACCTGGCGTGCATCGCCGAAGTTCCACGCGATGACGCCAAGGCGCTCTTCGGTGCGCTCCTCGACCAGCGCCGCGAAGTCCCAGCCGGCGTCCCAGCTCACCGCGATGGTCGGCCAGGGCGCGCTTCCCCGGCCGTCCAGGGCGTTGCCGCCGCAATACATCCAGGGCAGCACGTAGCGCGCCCAGGGGTAGACGCGGTCTTTGTGCGGGTCGATTTGCGTGTATATGCGGCGCGCGCGCCAGTTGTTGCGCCAGGCGTGGTAGCAGGTGGCCTCGAGGTAGCGGCGGTCGCCGGTGATCTCCCAGCCCAGCACGCCGGGCAGCTCGTCGTAGTAGAGGCCGCGCTGGAAGAACGAGTCGTCGGCGATGAGCTGCATACGCTCGTCGGCGGCCTGCAGCAGGAGCGCATCATGATCGCCCGGCCCGAGGGTGCGGCGCAGATCGACGGCGGCCATGTTGAGCACCTGCGGCCAGCGCGACTCGCCGCGCTCGAGGTAGCCGATCAGTGGCTGCAGGAAGAACTCGTCGCCGGTGAGCTGGTAGGCGGCGTTCATCATCATGGTCAGCTCGGCGAGGTAGACCGGCCGGGCCGGGCCGATCTCGTGGCCGGCGAAGTCCACCCACGCCGGGATGCGTCCCGCGGGCTTGTCGGGCGCCTCGGCGAGGCTGTCCTCGACCCAGGCGCGCGCCCACTGGGTGAGGTGTTCGCTCGCGACCGGGTGGCGGCAGTACCACGCGAGGTACATCGAGGCGGTCATGGCGGTGGCGTTGAGGCCGACATCGTGGCCGAACTCGCCCTCGGTCTTCATGCGGTCGGCGGTGAAGAAGTTGCTGCGGAAGTGGCGGTGACCGGGGCCGGTGATGCCGGTCCAGGTCTCCACGTTGGCGGCGGTCTGCATGAGCCGCTCGATGTGCAGCGGGTCGCCGTAGCGCACCAGCGCCATGGTCGGTTCGAGGTAGCTGGCCTCCTCGGCGGAGTGCACGATGTCGGTCCACGGCTCGCTCCAGCCGTTGACCATGCGGCCGCTGGCCCAGTGGGCGGCCAGGTACTTCTCCATCGCCGCCGCAAGCTTCTCGTCGCCGGACAGCAGCCACAGGAACGAGTATTCGTTGAAGAGCTTGGTGTCGTCGTTCCACATGTCGGCGCGGCCGACCATGTAGCCGGTCTCATCCTGGCGCCGGTCGATCCACCAGTGGATGACATCGCGCGCCTGCAGCGCCGCCTCGCGGGCGTAGCGGGCGAGCGGCGGGAAGCTCTCCGGGCCGGAGGGCCGCCGGTCGAAGGCCGGCCACGGGATCATGCGCATCCAACCGGCGAGGTCCGCCGCCGGCTCGTTGTCGGGGTCGAAGAAGAGCGCCCGCGCCAGCCCGCGGGTGAGCGGGTTATCCACGTCGATGCGCCGCAGGAAGTACATGAAGTTGATGCCCATGCGCGAGGTGAACTCCTCGTTGAGCAGGCGTAGGGTGTCACGCGCGAAGGCCGCGCCTTCCTCGCGCGCCGGCACAGTCTCCAGCCGCATCTCCGGCGTGCCGGCGAGCGCAAACTCCTCGGACGAGACCAGCTCCACCAGCGGGCGGCTGCCGGCCGGGAAGATCATGCCCGGCGCGGCGAGGGTGAGGTCGAGCGTGCCGCCCCCTGCGTTGCCCCAGCGCAGCCCCACGTCCGCGGTGGCGTAGAACGCGGTCGGCTCGTACGGATGAGGGATGGTGATGCGCACGACCTGGGCCTCGGCGACGGTCTCGACGGGCAGCGTCACGCGCAGGCGGCGCACGGCGATGTGTTCGGGCATCACGGCCCCGGCCAGGTAGAGGTGGCGCGTCGGTGGGACGATCAGCGCGGGGGCCTGACCTTCACCGGGGACGAGGAGCCGCCGGTCGGCGGGTTCGAGCTTGCGGAGCAGCAGGTCGGCCTGAGCGGTGATCTGCACGGCCGCGTCGGCGTAGCCCTCGGCGGTGGCGTCGAGGCCCTCCTCGGGCATCACGAACCGGCAGGCGAGGTCATGAGCGGAGCCCTCGGCGGCGAGCCGCACGGTCTGCGTCCACGGGCCCGCCGGCGCGCCGGGCGTGATGCGGCAGGCGAGCACCTCCCCCACCTCGCCCGCGCCGGGCACGTGCAGGACCAGCTCAGCGCTTGGCTCAATCGTCACGCGCGCCGCTCCGGCCCCGGTCGTCTGCAACATCTCGCCGGCCAGCGACAGCGCCTCGCCCTCGGGCGCGCGGCCCGCGATGACGGCGTACTGTGCCTCGTCGGGCAGGCGGATGGTGACGTCACGGGGCATGGTCAGCCCCCCCTGAGCGAAGGTCACCGCCGGCTGCCAGCGGCCGTCGGCGAGGAAATCGGCGCGGATGAAGCGCATGTCGATGGCGGTCGGCTGCAGGCATTCGATGGTCGCGGCGATGACGCCACCCTCGGCCGCCAGCGTCATGCGGTTCGGGTCGTCCTCGATGAGCAGGCTCGCGCGGCGCGCGGCGAGCTGCCCGTCGGTGTACGCCACCGCCGCGCCGGGCGCGAGGTCGAGGTAGCGGCCCTCCATCAGCGCGATGACCTCGTCGTCGGTGACGGCGCGGTCGAGCATGATCAGCTCGTCATAGGCGGCGTCGGCGCCGGAGGTCCAGCCGGGGCGATCGGTCGGCGGCTGGGTCCCCACACCGATCTTCCACGGCGTCGCGGGCGGGAAGGCGTCCTCGCCCCGGGTCGAGTACTTGAGGACGCCGTCGGCATAGAGCCGCATCCCCCGGGCGGCGTCCCAGGTCATCACGATGTGATGCCACTCGCCGCGCTTCCAGGTCGCGATGGCCTCGGTGAAGCTGGGCCCGCGCCAGGTGCCGTCGCGGTCCACCACCCACAGGTAGAACGAGTTGCCCTTGATGCCCGCGCGGATGAATTGATTGTAGTAGGTGTCCTCGACCGCGGAGACGTTGACCAGGTAGGGGCCGGTGGAGTTGCTGCCCGAGCGCACGGTGGGGTCATCGAGATCGTAGCCGGGCCGGAACCAGTAGGCCAGCGTGCCGCGCTCACCGAAGAGATGGCCGGTGGCATCGTAGTTGAGACTGCTGGCGCGCCCCTCGACCTTGCCCAGCTCGGCCTCGCGACTCTTCCTGGTCAGCACCGCCCGGCCGATGCGGCCCTCCACGAACGCGATGCTGCTCAGGCTGATGGGCTCGGGGTTGCCGCGCGCATAGTCGGCGACGGCGTCACGGTCGAAGGAGGCGTAGAAGCTCACCCCGCGCACGTCCAGCTCCGCCGGGTCGAGCGGCTGACAGACGCACGCCGCGGCCGTCAGCGTCGCAAGCAGCAGGGCGATGGTGACCGAGCGCATGATCGATGCCCCCTCGCAGTCACGGCTCCGGGATCAGAATCGCCGCCTCGCCCAGGCGCAGGGACACGGTGTCGCCGGCGTTGCCGAGGCCGCCATCGGCATTCAGCGGTCGGTACGCACCGTCGAGCGGGTAGTCGATCGCGGTGTCGTCGCCCCAGCCGATGGCGGGCACGGACGGGCGCAGCACCACCAGCGCGTTGGCGAAGCGGCGGGTGAGCACGAGTTGCTCGACGACCGCGCCCTCGACGATGCGCAGGTCGTCGAACCAGGCGGTGCCGGTGGAGCCGTAGATGCGGAAGGTCACACGGCCCTCAGGGTCGTCACCGGTGCGGAAGACCTGGCGCACCAGTGTCCAGTCGTTGGTGCCGTGCATGACCAGGCTGATGCCGCCGGTCTGCGCGCCCTCGAAGCCGTAGACGTAGAGCTGGGCGCCCTGGCCGCCCCGCACGTTCTCGGTGCGCATCCAGCCGCTGAGCGTGTACGTGGTGTCGGGCTTGAGCGTCACGAACCGCTTGTTGATGTTGTTGATGGTCGGGTCGTCGCTGTCGATACGCACCGAACGCGCGCCCGAGTGCACGACCTCTTCGTCGAAGGTCACCGGGGGGATGATCTCCCAGCCGTCGGGCAGGCCGTCGCCGTCGTCATCGACCTCGAAGTCGCCGTTGGGCAGCAGGTTCTCGCCCTCGGCCTGCGCGCCGTCGTCGAGCACAACGCGCGCGAACGGTCCCTGCGGGGCGCCCACGTCGAACTCGATGGCCGGGAAGTACCAGGTGGTCGCCTGACCGTAAGGATGGCGGCCGTAGCCGTAGTAGGTGCGATCGCCCGCGCACAGGTAGTAGGCGGCCAGCCCGTAGATGGCGTCGCGGTCGAGGTCGATGGGGACTTTCGGGCCGAACTCCGAGCGGCCTTCGTCGTAGATCGGATTGTACTGCAGAAGCTGGATCTTGCCGCGCGCGTCGAGGTTGATGGCGCTGCGCAGGCACGCTTCGAGGGCACTGGCGCCGCGCGTGATGTTGAGCCAGCCCTCGGACTCCATGCCGTCGAGGACGAAGGGCGTAGCGTTCCACCCGTTGGCGGTCAGCACGCTGTCGGGGAGAGCGATCTTCACCTGCGCCATCGCCATCTGCATGTCACGCATCCATGCGTCCTCGTCGCCGGGCCCGCGCGGATACTCCAGCACCGGTGCGCTGCGGCCCGCGCCGGGGACGTCGCTGGGCGTGGTATCCACGAAGAAGCCATCGTAGCCGCCCTGCAGGCGCACGGGCATGTAATGCTCGGCGAGGTAGCGCTGGTAGTCCGGGTGGCCGATGTTCATGACGTAGTCGTCGCGTGGCGGGCCCCAGTAGTAGATGGGGATGCGCGCCTCGCTCATGCGCCGGGCGGTGGCGTCGGCGTTGGCGAGGTTCGCGGCCTCAGCGTCATCGACGATGCCGTCCCCGTTGCGATCGTTGGCGGGGTCCCAGCCGGGGACGGTGCGGGTCTCGATGGGGTTGGCGGCGGTCTCGGCGCCCACGTGCAGCCGCACCCGGGTGTCTCGCGCGAAGTGACAGAACATCTCCTCGGGCACGCCCTCGGCGCTCAGGCCCTCGGCGACACACCACGCCGCGAGGTCATCATGCTTGTCCGACGGGATGACCATGGTCGCCATCAGCGAGTAACACAGGCCGATGTACTCCGCGCGGACCTGGTTGGGTTGGGGGCGGAAGCTGACGTCGTAGCGTGCCGCCATCATCTCCGCGTCGCCCGAACCGAAGTTGACGAAGTAGCGGATATGCGGGCGCAGTGAGGGGAGCGGCTTGAGGGTCATGGTGAAGCGCTGCGCGGCGCTCCACGCGCCCGCCTCTCCGTCCTCGCCCCACAGACGCACCCGCCAGGCGTAGCTCACGCCGTCTTCGAGCGGCGGGCCGGCGTACTCGACGATCGACAGGCGCCCGTCGATCCGGCCCGAATCCCAGCGCAGGTTGCGCTCGGCGAGCAGGTCGGCCTCCGATGCGGCCACCTGCACCTGAAAGGCGCGCTGGTCGTCGGTCGCCCAGTAGAACTCAGGGCAGGGGTCGCCGACCGCGGAGTTATCTGCCCGCCACTCGCAACGCAGGTCGGTGGCTCTCGGAGCGCAGACACCGGCCCGGGCCGCGAGCAGCACCGGCAACAGGCAGACAATGAGGTAGATGCGCGACACCATGGCGGATCCCTCCGTGGCGCGGGTGGTGTGCGTGCGCACGGCTACTTGCCCCGCACGGACGTGGAATCCTGCAAGAGAGCCGGCCCGAGCAGCGGCGTGGACTCCACGCGGCCTCGCCCCCGGTCACGAGCGCAGTCACGCCCGTCCGGAACAGCCACGGCAACAGCAGGGGGGAACGGCGCGCCGCAGTGTGGCACGCCGGGCCTCGCGTGAACTTGACAGCCCGGGCGCATGTCAGTACGCTTGAAGCAGAGAAGCGGGGCGCGCGCCGATCTGCGCGCCGACATCCCGGAGGTGCTGGCTGCGGTGGAGGCCCTCACCGGGCGACAGAAGGCGATCGCCACCGCGGTGGTGGCGGAACACATCGAGACGGCACAGCCGGTGGGCTCCGACGCGTTGCGTGTGCGGCACGGCTTTTCGTGCAGCTCGGCGACGATCCGCAACGAGATGGTGCGACTGGAGCAGGAGGGCTACCTCGATCAGCCGCACACATCCGCCGGCCGCATCCCCCTCGCGCCCGCCTACCGGCTCTACGTCGATGGCCTGCGCGTGGGCGCGGGGCGGCTGGACCGCGACATTACCTGGATCCAGGGCGAGCTGCGTCGCGTGGCCGGACAGGCCGAGGCGGCGCTGCGGCTGAGTTCGGGAATCCTGTCGCGCATTACCCGCTATCCGGCCGTGGTGGTCTTGCCGGGCGAGCGTGAGGCGCGGCTTATTGACCTGTCGCTCACCCCGGTGAGCGCCCGTAATGTGCTGCTGTCGCTGCTCGACGACCAGGGGCGCAGCGAAGAGACGCTGATCGAGACCACGGCGGCAGTGACGGCGGCTGAGGTGGAGGGCGTGGAGCGGCTGCTGCGCGAACGGCTGGTGGGGCGACGCCTCGGCGGCGGCCTACGCTTGAGCGAGGCCGATGTCCCTGACGCCGGGCTGCTCGAAGGCCTGCGCGAGGCGTTTGAGGATGCCGGCAGCGCGCAGGTCTACGTCGAGGGCACTACCTTCATTCTCGACCACCCGGAGTTCGAGGAGCTGGGACGGCTGCGGCGTATGATCAGCGCGCTGACGCAGTCGCCGCTGCTGCGCAGAGCGCTGGCGGCGGCGGCCGGGCAAGGAGGGGCGGGGGCGCACATCGGCGCCGAACATGGCGTCGAGGCATTGCGCGATTGCTCGGTAGTGGCCGCAAGGTACTCGGCGGGCGGCGGCCGCAGCGGAACGGTGGGGGTAGTGGGGCCGATGCGCATGAAGTACGCGCTGGCCTTCGAGATGGTCATAACCATCGCCCGCCACCTTGGGCAGTCCCTGGGCCAGGGCGAGGAACGCTGATCGATGAGATGACGCCGACTCGCCTCCGTCCACGTGGCGGGGGTTCCCGATAGGAGGACGTTCGACGTGATGGATGACGCCATGACCAGACGCATTTCGGTGCACGATGACGACGAGGCCAATGCGGAGGATGAACCGCCGGCCGTGGCCGCCGAAGAGCAGGAACCCGCGGCCGCGTCGGACGAAGATGCGCCGCAGACGGCTGAGGATGTGCCGCAAACGGTCGAGGAGCTGCAGGCCGAAGTTGAGCGGCTGCGAGCGGAGCTGGCCTCCGAGCATGACCGACATCTGCGCGCGGTGGCGGAGCTGCAGAACTTCCGCAAGCGCATCACACGCGAGCAGCAGGAGCGCGCGCGCTACGCCGGCCAGGACGTACTGGAGCAGATTCTGCCGGTGATGGACAATCTGAAGCTCGTGCTGGAGCACGAAGCGCAGGCGGGCAGCGATGAGTTCGCGCGCGGGGTGCGGCTGGTGGTTGAGCAGTTCTTCCGAGTGCTCGAACAGGTGGGCGTGACGGTCATTGACTCCGAGGGTGAGCAGTTCGATCCGACCAGACACGAGGCGGTGGCGCGGGTGCCGACCGATGAGGTGCCGGAGGGCACGGTGGTCGCGGTGGACACGCCCGGGTACTGCCTGCATGATCGGTGCATCAGGCCGGCCCGCGTGGTGGTAGCAGCACCGTCTGAGCAGTCCGAATCGCCGTCCTGAGGCCCGCCTGCGCAGCTTGACAGTGCCGGCGGGCGGCGGATATAATCGACCGAGTCGGGAGGCAGGTTATGCAGTCGGGCCAGGAGTTCCCCATGGAGGGAGCGTCCAGCATGCTAAGGCCGGGCGTCGAGGAATATGCCAAGATCCGCGTCGTTGGGGTCGGCGGTGGCGGGTCGAACGCAGTTGACCGCATGATCGAAGCCGGCTTGATGGGCGTGGAGTACCTGACGATCAACACGGACCGCCAGGTGCTCGACCTCTCAGCCGCCGACAAGAAGCTGCAGATCGGTGAGCAACTCACCCGCGGGCTGGGCACCGGAGGCGATCCGGAGCTTGGTCAGAAGGCCGCCGAAGAGAGCCGGCAGGAGATCCTCATGGCCCTCGACGGCGCCGACATGATCTTCCTCACCGCCGGCATGGGCGGCGGCACCGGCACCGGCGCCAGCCCGGTCATCGCGCAGATCTCCCGCGAGCTTGACGCGCTCACGGTCGCGGTGGTCACGCGGCCGTTCTCAGTCGAGGGCAAGAAGCGCGCCGCGCTCGCCGAAGAGGGCATCGACGAACTCCGCCAGTGCGTGGACACGCTCATCGTTATTCCCAACGACCGCCTGCTCACCCTCACCGAGGAGGAGCTGACGCTGCAGCAGGCGTTCGCGCTGGCCGACCAGATCCTCCAGCAGGGGGTGCAGGGCATCTCCGAGGTCATCGTGGTCCCCGGCCTGGTCAACCTTGACTTCAACGACGTGCGCGCGGTCATGAAGGACGCGGGCACGGCCATGATGGCCATCGGCGAGGCCAGCGGCGAACGCCGCGCCGAAGAGGCCGCCTCGCAGGCTATCTCCAGTCCGCTGCTCGAGACCGGCATCGAGGGCGCCCGCGCGGTGCTGCTTAACATCACCGGCGGGCCGGACATGACCCTCACCGAGGTGCACACCGCCTCCAAGATCGTGCAGGAGGCCGCTCAGGGCGATGATGGCTCCGACCTGACGCTGGGCGCGGTCATCGACGAGAAGATGGAGGGCTCAGTGCGCGTGACCGTGCTCGCCACCGGCTTCGACGCGGAGTACCGGGCGCGCCCGCGCGAGCAGGCCGCCCGGGCCGAGGCGCGTGCGCCCGAGACCCGCGCCGAGCCGGAGCGCGCCGCCGCTCAGACCGAGCGCGAGGGGCGCACTGCGGCCGCCTTCGAGGACGAGGACCTGCCCACCTACGACGAGGACGACATCGACATCCCGGCCTTCCTGCGCCGGAGGTAGACAGGCGCACCGACAGGCAGACGCCGCCGGCAGGGCTGCCGGCGGCGTCATCGGTTCTGCGTAGCGGGTGAGGTTCGTCAGGCCGAGCCCCCGCCTTCCAGCCCCTCCGCCATCTCATCGACCTCAGCGGCGCCTCGGGCGAAGAACTCCTCCTCCTCGGGCGCGAGGATGTTGATCAGGCGCTGGAACTCACCGGCGTGCACCCGCTCTTCATCGGCGATGTCGCGCAGCACCATCGCGGCCAGCTCGTTGTCGGTCGCGTCGGCCTGCGCGTTGTAGAGGTGGATCGCCTCCTCTTCAGCCGCCAGCGCAAGGCGCAGCGCCCGCAGCAGTTCATCGTGCGTCATCTTACGGGCGGGCGTCATCCCGCTGAACGGGTGGGGGAAGTCGGGCATGGTGAACCCTCCCTGCTGCAGCGTTCCCGTCACCATCCCTGGCGACGGCGTTCAGTATTGTCAATTCAGTGCGCACAGGGATGTTCCTGCCGGGCAGTTGCGGATTGCGCCTACGCGTACGCCGGGAGGATAGCGTCGTAGATCGCCTGCACCTGCCGGGCCACGCGACGCACATCGAAGTGCTCGAGCGCGCGCGACCGGCCCGCCTCGCCCATCGCCCGAGCCCCCGCCTCGTCGGCGAAGACCGCCGCGATGGCGTCGGCCAGCGCCTCGGGCTCGCCCGGCGGCACCAGCAGTCCGGTCTCCCCATCGACTACGATCTCGGGCACCCCGCCCGAGGCGGTGGCGACCACCGGCAGGCCTACGGACATCGCCTCGATGATCACCCGGCCGAAGGGCTCGTCGATTGAGGGCAGCACCAGCAGGTCACTCAGGCGCAGCACATCCGCCACGTCCTCGCGAAAGCCCGCCCAACATACGCTCCCGGCGATGCCCAGCTCGTCGGCCAGCGCGCGTAGCTGCAGGCCGTAGCTGTCATCCCAGAACGCGACCTCGCCGACCACGATCAGCCGCGCATCGGGCATACGCTGTTGGACCGCCGGCCAGGCGCGCAGGAGAACCTCGTGGCCTTTCCACGGCGTGAGCCGGCCCACCACGCACGCCACCGGAGCGCCCTCGGGTACGCCCAGCTCGGCGCGCAACCCCTGCGGCACCGGCCCGGGCGTGAAGCGCTCGAGGGGGATGCCGTTGCGCACCACGTACACCGGACAGCCGAGGCCCTCGAACTGCGCGGCGACCGCGTCGGAGATGGCGATGATGTGCGGCCGGACCATGCGCGCGGCGCGCTGCAGCCACGCCCGGGCGCCGGCCTCGGTCAGCAGGTCGCGCATGTGCCAGACGACGGGCAACCCCTGCAGTCGCGCGGCCATCCCGGCCACCAGGTGCATCTTAGTGGAGTTGGTGTGCACCAGCGCCGGGCCGAGGCCGCCGATCTCACGCCACAGGCCGGTGACCGGCTCGAGCGCGCCCAGTGCTCGGCGCGCGCTGGCGATCACGCCCGACGACAGCTCATCCCGACGGGCCTCGTAGAGGTCGCTCGCAGGGATGCCCGCGTGCAGCCGCGCGCCGCAGTCCCGGGCGTAGCGCAGCCACTGCGCGCCCGGCGTATGCACGATCACCGGGTCCCAGCGCACGGGGTCAAGGCGGGCGATCAGCTCGACCAGGCTCTTCTCAGCGCCGCCCACCTGCGTGGCGTGGTCCACGTAGGCGATCACGCGCCTCATGCTTGCCCACCTTCCCCGCCGCCCGAGGGCGCAACGATCTCCAACTCGGCCAGGAAGCGCTCGGCGACGCGCCGCCAGGTGAACTCACGGCGTGCGCGCTCGCGGGCCGCCGCAGCCATGCGCGCGCGCAGGTCGGCGTCGCTCAGCAGATGCACCAGCGTCTCGGCCAGCGCCTCGTGCTCGCGTGGCGGCACGAGCAGGCCGGTTTCCCCGTCGGCGATGGCATCAGGAATGCCGCCGAAGCTGCTGCCGACGCTGGGCACGCCCGCCGCCGCGGCCTCGAGGAAGGCCAGCCCGAAGCCCTCGGCCAACTCACCGCGCACCGGGTGGCCGGGCATCACGAAGAGGTCGGCGGCGAGGTAGCACAACGGCAGGCGCTCGTCTTCGACACGCCCGGCGAAGATGACGGTGTCACCCAGCTCGAGTTCCCCGGTCAGGCTCTCCAGCGCCTCACGCATGGGACCGTCGCCGACGATCACGTAGCGCACCCGGGGGATGCGCGCGAGCACCGCCGGCAGCGCTCGCAACACCGTCTCGTGGCCCTTGCGCTCGACCAGCCGCGCCACGGTCAGCAGCATGGGCGCCTCACCCACGCCCAGCTCCTCGCGCAGCGCCGTTACCTCGGTCGGATCATGCTCGAAGCGCTCGGGACGCACGCCGCCGTAGATAATGCCGATGCGCTCGCGGGGGATGCGGGCGCGCGCAAACAGCTCGGCGGTGTACGCGCTGTTGGCCAGGCAGCGTGCGGTGCGGCGCAGGACGGCCCGCTGCACCAGCCACTTGATGAGATTGCCGCCGGACATCGCGAACTCACCGCCGTGGCCGATGAGCACGATGGGGCGTGGCAGCGCACGAGCGGCCAGGATCGCCGCCGGGCCCTCGGGCGACCACTTGGTGGCGACGATGCAGCGCGGCGGCGCCGACAGCGCACGCAGCGCCATCTGCACGCCCGCGGAGAGGTTCATCGCGGCCACCGGGTAGCTGCCGCCCGTGGGCACGCGCACCACCGTGAAGGGCAGCTCGGCGTCGAGCGCCTCGGCGCCGGGCTGGGCCGAGGCGACCACCGCCACCTCCTCGCCCAGTTCGGCGGTCGCCAGCGCCAGCTCGCGAGCGTACGTCTGGATGCCGCCGACAGCAGGTGGGAAGTCGTCGGCGATCATGATCAGGCTCATATGCGCCTCCAGGGAGCCACCGTCCGAGCATGGTGGCGGAAGGTCGGCGGTCCGGGGGCAGCGAAGTCACGGGGTGACACCGCTACCCGCATGTTGGAGAAAAAGGGAGATACAGATGGGTCTGGCGCTCAACGACCGGCTGAAGCTGTTCAGCGGAAGTTCGCATCCCGCGCTAGCCCGCGCCATCTGCGACTACCTCGACATTCCGCTGGGCGAGGCGCGGATCGCACGGTTCAGGAACGACAACCTGTTTGTCCAGATCGAGGAGAATGTTCGCGAGAAGGACGTGTTCGTCCTTCAGACCGCGCTCGCCCCGGTCAATGAGCACCTGGTGGAACTGTGCATAATGATGGACGCGCTGCGCCACGCGTCGGCGCGGCGCATCACGGCGGTCATCCCCTACTACTTCTATGCGCGCTCGGACAAGAAGGACATGCCGCGCATCTCCATCACCGCGCGGCTGGTGGCCGACATGCTCCAGACCGCGGGGGCGGACCGAGTCCTCACCATGACGCTGCACTCCGAGCAGACCCAGGGGTTCTTCAGCACTCCCGCCGACCAGCTCTCGGCGGTGCCGCTGGTCTGCGACTACTTCCGCGATTGGGATCTGTCGGACTTCGTGGTGGTCGCGCCCGACGCGGGCAGCGCGCGCCGCGCCGGGGCCTATGCCCAGCGCCTGGGACTGCCCATGGCCATCGGCGACAAGCGCCGCATGGACGATGAGACGGTGGTGGTCCACAGCGTAGTGGGCGATGTCGAGGGCAAGCGCGCGCTGCTGTTCGACGACGAGATCGCCACCGGAGGGTCGATGCTCAACCTCGCGCTCTACCTGCAGGAGCACCACGGCGTGGAGGAGGTCTACGCCGGCGCCGCGCACGGCGTGCTGGTGGGCCCGGCCCTGGAACGACTGGGGCAGCCGCCCTTCCGCCGCACCGTAGTCACCGACTCGCTGCCGCTGCCCGATGGCGCATCAGCCGCGAACGTCGAGCAGGTGTCGGTGGCAAAGCTATTCGGGAAGGCCATCTACGCCATCCATACCGGCGAGTCGGTCAGTGCGCTGTTCCGCTGAGGCGGCGCGATGAGCCGACTGATCGCCTTGGCCCGGCACCGCGCAGTCCACGTGATCCTGGCCGCCTTGATGGGCGCGTGGGCGACGTGGCCGCTGCTGTACGATGGTCTCACCCCGCCCGACGCCTCCATCTGGGGCCGCAGGAACGGCGACGTTGTGATGTTCCACCGGGGCCTCGAGGAGACCCCGCGGCTGCGGGACACTCTCCACTGGTTCACGGGCCCCTGGATCGGCTGCAACCCGTTCTGGCGCCCGGCCTCCAGCTACGGCGTGTGGTTGATGGCGCGCACGCTGGGCTGGAAGCATCATGACCGCTTTCAAATCGTCACCGCGCTGTGCTACATCGCCGCCTGCATCATGCTGCTGGTGTTCGCCGCCGAGCTGACCGGCCGACCATGGCTCGCGCTGGTCACCGTGCTGCTGTTCACGATCGGCAACGTACCGCCGCTCAACTACTGGCTGCGATCCCCGGGCATTGCCGGCATTCGAAGCTGGGCGTACATCCCCGACGTCTGGCTGGCGCTATGTGTGCTGCCCGCGCTGATGCTCACATGGCGGGGACGCATCTGGGGCGCGGTGGTGCTTGCCGCAGTGGCGGCGATGGTCAAGGAGACGGGCTTCGTCGCGCTGGTGCTGGTGCCGCTGTTCTACTGGTGGCGCCGGCGCAGGCTGCACCCGGCCCTGGGTGTGCTGGCGGGGCTCGGCGCCATCATGGTCACGCTCAAGCTTGTCTTCGTCGGGCCCGGGTGGGTATTGGGCTCCAACCTGTCGCTGTGGCGACGCATGCTGCTGTTTCTCGCGCCCGAGCCGGTGGTGAGCATCATCACCGGTTTCCTGCCATGGGTGATCGTCGGCATCGGGATGGCGCTGACGGTCATCCTGCGCCACAGCCGCCCGGTACGCCTGCTGGCCATCCCGGTGGCGGTGGTGCTGGGGATCGTCATCTATCAGATGCTCAACCGCCCGGAGCCGTCGGTGCTGGGCGGGGTCGCCATGACCGCGGTGGTCGACCCGGTCCCCCTGCAGCACGTGAGCCTGGGCATCGCGCTGTGGATCATCTTCGCCTGGGCCGGTCTGCGCGGCCCCGACCGCTCGCTGGTCATGCTGCTGGCCATCGGTTACCTGGCGCTGGGCCTGCCGGCGACGCTCGCCCCCCAAACCGGCGATCGCTCCTACTTCACCGCGTGGATGCTCGCCGCCACCATCAAGGCGCTGTGCCTGTGGGCGTTGCCGACCGCGTTCGGCAGCCACGCGCACCGCAGAACTGAGTCGGAGGCCGAAGCGGCCCCGGAAGTCACACAGTGAGGGAGCCTACACCAACCAACTCGCGGCCATGGCCTCCTCAGTGGGCACGCGGACGGCCAGCGAGCCGATTTCCGGCCAGCGTTCGATTACGCGCCCGTCGCGACCGACCACCACCGCCAGCCAGAGCGTGCTCCCCGGCTGGGCGTCGATGGCGCGCAGCGGCACGCGGGCCTCGATGATGCGGTCGATGGCACACTGTGCGAACTCGCACAGGTCACCGTCAATGGCGGGTGTGTCCTCCTCGGGATCGATCGCGATCGCGATGACGTGCCTGGTCTCCTCGGTGAAGATCACCTCGAGCCGACAGCCCCTGAGCGTATGCGCCGCGGGCCCGTCGGTGTCGATGCGCAGCCACAGGTTCTCCGGGTCGAAGCCGAAGTACAGCTCGTGCACCACGTAGCCGCTGCGCTGCATCGCCGAGGCCAGCCCGGAGGTGCGCAGCAGCGCGGCCGGCTGCCACTCGAAGTAGCCGCTGACGCGCCCGTCGATGGTCGCCTGCATCCACCCGGCGGCCTCGCGAGTGAGCCGGCTGACACGTTCCGCGTAGATCGGCTCTTCGACCGCCTGCGGCGGCGACTGGCCGAGCGCCACATAGACCTGGGCGACATGTGCGCGGAACAGCGCGTCGAAGATGTCCGCGTCCGGGGTGTGTTGGCTCTCGGAGTACCACCAGAACCAGTCGCTGCCCTCGGCGATCATGAGGTGGCGACGCGCCTCCTCACAGCCGGGGGCGTCAGGCTCATGACGCCGCAGCACCTCGAGCGCGCCGGTGAGCAGCTCCCACGCGCGCCGGTGCTCGGCGCCGCCGATCCAGGTGCTGAACGAGTGGTCGATCCACGAGCCCGGAAACACTGAGGCCAGCCGGTCTTGCGCGGGGAACTGCTCGAGGTGCTCCGCGACCGTGGTGGTGCGCAGGTGCTTGTCGGCCTCGATGCGACGGTAGAGCGCGCTCAGGAAGGCCTCGCCCGCATCGGGGTACCAGCCCCAGGGGTTCTCGCCGTCGAGGATCACGCTCACCAGCGGCGGGCGGGCTTCATCGGTCCACCGTTCGCTGATGGCGCGCAGGCGCGACACGAAATCCGCGGCGGCGTCGTCCGCGTCCCAGTCGCGGTAGACGAAACCGATCAGATCGGACAGCCGGTGGTCGCGGAAGATGATGCTCAGCCGCCCGTCCGCGACGAGCCAGGGCCGGTAGAGTTGCTCGGGCGCGGGGCGCGCGTCACCGCCGGGGCCGACGCCCAGGCTCGCCGCGAGCACCTCCTCGTCGGAGGCGGCCCACTGCAGGCCCTCCGCGGCTACGATCTCGAGTGCCGCATCGCTCACCGCGCCCTCCGACGGCCAGATGCCGCGTGGACGGGCACCGAATACCTGCTCGTGGGCGGACAGGCCGTCGCGGAGTTGGCGGCGCACCTCGTCCGGCTCACGCCAGAGCACGTCGGGCAGTTGGGCGGCCGGGACGCTCCTGCGCGCGTCGCGCATGTCGGCCAGCAGGGGCATGATCGGATGGTAGAACGGTGAGCAGGTCAGCTCGGCGCCGCCGTGCTCGGCAACGGTGCGGTACCGCTCGAGCACACGCTCCATGGCGGCACGCATCTCCGCAATGAGCGCAAGCTTCTCGTCCTCGGTGAAGCCCCGGTCCTTGCGGCGAAGCTCGGCCACGACCTCGCTCTCGGTCGCCAGCGCGAACCCGCACCAGGCAAGGTTGAAGAGCACTTGCAGGTCGCGAAAGTCGGCACTGTCGAAGATGCGGCAGGCGCGGTCGATGGCCTCCGGCTTGCGGTCGGGGCCTCGCTTGTGCGATAATTCCCCGTAGCGAGGACTCGCCGCCAGGGCCCCGGTGGAAGGGCCGGCGCACATATGGGTGAGCAGGTAGCGCCGGTCGTCGAGGTTGAGGTCGGCCGGGTCGCACAGCGACAGCTCAAGCGCACGGTCGGTGATCTCCCCCGCGACGTAGCCTTCGAGCTGGCGGACCAGCGACGGCACGAGGTTGAAGGTCACCCGCGTGTCCTCGTAACGCGAGAGCAGCCAGGGCATGTCGTAGTAGGCGCTGGACGCGTGGAGGCGCACGAACGGCAGTGCGGCCCGCTGCGAGTTCGGCCGGAGGTACCAGGGCTGGTGCATGTGCCACACAAACGCGACGTGGACCGGAACCATGGTAACGCGATCATCTCCCGATCGTCGCCCGACTCAGATCGTGGGGCGGGCATCCCGCCAACCGCAGGCGAGCAGCCTGCGTTGCTGTCGTTACTGTTGAGGCCATCATCATGAGTTCGCCGCCCGGAGCATTCTGCCTGGTGTTGCACACTCACCTGCCGTACGTGCTCGGGCACTCCACGTGGCCCCACGGGGCGAGCATGCTCTATGAGGCTGCCGCGGACTGCTACCTGCCGCTGCTGCGCGTGTTCCGCCGCCTGGTGGCCGACGGCATCATGCCCCGCGTAACCATCGGCCTCACGCCCATTGTGGTTGAGCAACTCGCCGACGAGCGCTTCCAGGAGTGGTTCCCCCACTACCTGGAGGACCGCATTGAGATGGCCGAGGCCAATGCGGCTGAGTTCGGCTACCGCGGCGAGGGTCATTTGCGCTACCTGGCCGAGCGCTGGATGCAGCACTTCCAGGACCTGCAGCACTTCTACCTCGACGAGCTTGACCGCGACATCATCGGCGGCTTCGGCGATCTGCAGGATGCGGGCGCGATCGAGATCATGACCTCGGGCGCCACCCACGGCTACTTTCCGCTGCTCTACGAGGATGCCTCCATCCAGGCCCAGGTGCGGCAGGGGGTGCAGACTCACCTGCGGCACTTCGGGCGCTACCCACGCGGCTTCTGGCTGCCCGAGTGCGCCTACCGTCCGCGCACGCGCTGGGCGCCCCCGGCGCTTATCCAGCCGCCGGACGGCACCACGTGGCCGCGCAAGGGGGTCGAGGAGTTCCTGGCGGAGAACGGAATCGACTACTTCATCGTGGACGCGCACATGCTCGATGACGGCGCCCCGCTACCGGTTGAGATCAGCCACGATAATGCGCTGGGCAAGCTGTGGGGTCGCATCACCCGCCGCGACGAGCCCCCACGCCCGAGCTGGGAGAAGACGCCGTTCTGGGCGTACTTCGTGGGCAGTCACTTCGAGGACCACCCGCCGGTGGCCTGCCTGGCTCGCCACAGGGATGTGTCCGCTCAGGTGTGGAGCGCGGATTTCGGCTACCCCGGCGACGGCTGGTACCTCGAGTTCCACAAGAAGCATGTGCCCGGCGATCATCGCTACTGGCGCGTGACCGACGACCGCAACGACCTGGCGGCCAAGGACGCCTACTCTCCGGAGATGGCCGCCACCCGCGTCTGCGAGCAGGCGGGACACTTCGTGTCGATTCTGCACGACACCCTGGAGGCCCAGCCGCGCCCTTACGGCAGGCGTCCGGTGATCTGCACACCCTTTGACGCCGAGCTGTTCGGCCACTGGTGGCACGAGGGCCCGGCGTGGCTGGAGCAGGTCATCCGCTGGGTGCATGAGGATCCGCGGGTGGAGATGATGACGGGGCACCAGTACCTGGCCGACACCCCGCCGGCCACCGCCATCACGCTCCCGGAGGGCTCGTGGGGAGCCGGCGGGGGGCATCACGTGTGGCTCAATGGCGAGACCGCGTGGTCATGGCGGCGCATCTACCAGGCCGAGCGGCGCATGGTGCATCTGGCGCGCACTTATGCGGGAAGCAGCGACGATCAACTCCGCCGGTTCATGGCGCAGGCGGCACGGGAGTTGCTGCTGTTGCAGGCGTCGGACTGGCAATTCCTGATCTCGACCGGTGGCGCGCCCGACTACTCGGCGCACCGGTTGGTCGCTCACCACAGCGACTTCAACCAGGTGGCCCAGCTCGCCGAACGCTGGGCGCGCGAAGAACGTCTGAGTCAAGATGACTGGGCTTACTTCGGCTCACTGTGCGACCGCGATCGGCCCTTCCCGGACGTGGAGCCGGCGTGGTGGGCCGAGGTGGAGCACTTCGCGCGGGAGTGAAGGCGCATGGCAGCCCGGGGCCACGCTGTTGGCGCGCGGGTGGTTCGCTGCACGCGAGCGCGGGAACCTATGATCCAGGGCAAGATGG
>CAZTZN010000083.1:0-20268 GCA_964617715.1 uncultured Armatimonadia bacterium
AGCTGACCACCAGCACGTGGTCGCACTCGCCCGTGGCGACGAACTGGCGGGCGGTCCACAGCCCCTGCACGAAGCCGGTGCAGCCGCTGAGCAGGTCGTAGGCGGCCGCGGGTGCGTCCAGCCCGTCCTGGATGAAGCTGGCGGTGACGGGGAAGAGGTGGTCGGGCGTGATGGTGGCGCAGATCACCAGCGGGATCTGGCCGGCCTCGATGCCGGCGTCTTCGAGGGCGCGTCGGGCGGCCGCCAGCCCCAGGTCGGAGGTGGCCTGGTCATCGCGGGCGATGCGCCGCTCGCGGATGCCGGTGTGGCTGACGATCCACTCGTCGGTGGTGTCTACGATCTCCTCGAGATCCGCGTTGGTCAGGACGCGCTCGGGGACATACGAACCGACTCCGGCTATCACGGCAGGACGCAGCGACATTAGAGAACCAGCACCCTCTCGCAGGGCATGAATTGCGCAAACGAATCCGGTGGCGTCTCGGAACCAGGCAGAGTTCCTCCACCAGTCCGCGCACGCCACCGTTTGTTGGCACCACACGACAATCGGGCGCGACGATCGAACGCACACGGCAACGATGCGTCGTCGATCAGGCCACGGTCTCGGCCCGCCGGGCGAATACCTGGGAGATGTGCTCCACAAGCCGGCTCTGGACCGCCACGTAGGCGAAGCGCACGGCGTTGTGGACGGCGCGCGCGTCCGAGCAGCCGTGCCCGACGATGCTGACGCCGTTGACGCCCAGCAGTAGCGCGCCCCCGTACTCCGAGTAGTCGAACTCGCGCACCAGTTGCCTGAGCCCCGAGCGCAGCAGCGGCGAGACCAGCCTGAGCGCCACGCTGCTGCGGATGACCCGCTTGATCTGATCGACCAGCAGGCCGGCGACCCCCTCGCTGGTCTTGAGCACCACGTTGCCCACGAAGCCGTCGCACACGGCCACGTCGCAGACATCGGCGTAGATGTCGCCGGGCTCGGCGTTGCCGATGAAGTTCAGATCGGTCTCGGCCAGCAGGTCGTAGGCGGCCTTGGTCAGCTCGTTGCCCTTGCCCTTCTCCTCGCCGATGCTGAGCACTGCCACCCGCGGGTTCTCGATGCCCAGCGAATGCTCGGCGTAGATCGCGCCCATCAGGCCGAAGTCGCGCAGGTGCTCGGGGCGACAGTCGGCGTTGGCGCCGGCGTCGAGCAGCACACATGGCCCGGTGGGGCTGGGCATGGCGCAGGCGATGGCCGGGCGCCGCACCCCGGGGACGGTCCCCAGGCGCGTGGCGGACAGCGCCATGAAGGCGCCCGAGTTCCCGGCGGAGACCACGGCCTGCGCGCTGCCGTCGCCCACCAGCGCCACCGCACGGGCCATCGAGCTGTCGTCGCGCCCGCGCAGCGCGGCTCGTGGGCTCTCCCCCATGCCGATGACGTCGGCGGCGGGCTCGATCTCGATGTTCTCGGGTCGCGGCCCCAGCTCGCGCAGACAGCGCTCGATGGCCTCGGCTGCGCCGACCAGGACGACGTCGGCGTTGACCTCACCCGCCGCCAGGCGTGCACCCGCGACTATCTGCTCAGGGGCGAAGTCGCCCCCCATGGCATCCACAGCGATCCGCATACAATGTTCCATTCGCGACCGGCAGGGTACGTGTCGGTTACGGTACCGGGGGCGAGCATCGCGCGGCTGCGCGGCAATCGGCGAGCGGCGCCGGCACCAAGCTACACGATTTCCACTGAGAACACTGCGACAGGCGAGCCCGTCTGCCGTACGATGCTGAGCCCCAACAAGGTATCACCGGTCCGTGACATCCGGCAGGCGCCGGAAGCACGAGAAGACGTGCACGCCGGCACTAGGCCTCGCGCGGCTTCTTCTCTTCCTCGCGGACCGTGTGGTCAACCTTGCGTCCCTTGTAGTAGCCGCACTTGCCACAGGCGTTGTGCGGGAGCACAGGCCCCTGGCACTGCGGGCAGCTCGTGATGGCCGGCACCGTGACGCCCTGGTGCTGACGCTTCTTGCGGGTTCGCGATTTGGAGTGCTTCCTCTTGGGCAGAGCCATGGTACACCTCTTCTGGGAACTGACCGGACGGAAGCGAGCCTATTGCAGAAGCTCGCGCAGGGGAGCCAGCCGAGGATCTATCTCCTCAGACCCGCACTCGCAGGTCGTCTCGTTCAGGTCGGCGCCGCATGACGGGCAGATGCCCCGGCAATCGGGCCGGCACAGCGAACGCGCGGGCAGGTGCAGCACGAGAAGCTGCCGCACCAGCTCGGAGAGGTCCATTGCGTCGCCGTCCAGCACCGGGATGGGAGCCGGCTCATCCTCATCGGCGACCTGCGTGTACGACAGCGGCTCATCGATCTGAGCGAACCCGCACGTCTCCGAGAAGTCGAATTCGATAGGCACCGCATGCGCGCGGAGGCAGCGGCAGCACTCGGCCACCACCACGGCATGCAGCCGCCCCCACACCGCCAGCTCGCCACCGACGTTCTGGAGCGTGATCTGTCCGGTCACGTTGCCAACGAACTCAACATCGGTGCCGGGCGGTGCAGGCGCGTCAACCTCAAGCGTGACCTGGCTGTCACGCCTGATCAGTTTGTCCCGGATATCGTATCTCATAATTGCAGCGCCGCCAGCCACCCGGGCTGGCGAACTCAAGTGGTGAAGAGTATATCCGCCCGCCCCCGGCTTGTCAAGCAGCCCCGCCCGCGGGCTCACAGCGCGCCCAGGCGCATCGTCAGCGCCACGTTCTCGCGCACCTGGTCGGGGTGATTCTCGGTGTGGATGCCCACGCAGACCGGGTCGCCAGGCTTGATGTTCGCAAAGGCGAACGCGAAGGCCTCCTCGGGTTCGTTGCGCCCTGCCGCCATGATCTTGTAGGCGATGCAGGGCTTGTCGATGCGCCGGATGGTCTCACACATCGCCACGCGATCCTCATGCTCGTAGATCTCGCCGCCGCGCCCGTAGATGTCGTAGAAACAGCACATGTAGAAGTCGCAGCCCAGGTCCATCTCCTCGGCGCGCAGCGGAAACTCCCAGTTGTGCGACGCCAGCCCTGCGACCATGCCCAGCTCCCTGATGAGCGCGATCCAGTCGCGCATCTGCTCAGGGTCGCCGTCGCGGAAGATGCCGTCGGCCATGCCGCCGTGCAGGTAGCAGGCCCGCGCGCCGGTGGCGTGGATCTGGCGGATGTTCGCCGCGACCGATCTGCGCTCGGGGGCGGTCTGAGCGATCCACTGGATAGCGCCGCCCTCGTCCCAGTATTCGAGCAGCAGTCGCTGGATGTGGTTGTCGCCGCGCCCAAGGAAGGTGTTCACGCCCAGGCGCTCGCACTCGCGCCAGCACTCCTTGATGCGCGTGGAGGTCCACCAGTGGCGCATGCGCTCGTTCATCTCGGCCGAGTGGTGGGAGTTGCCCGAGAACGGGTTGCCACCGAGGATGAAGCGGCTGACGGTCAGCGGGCCAAGCTGAGTCATGGGCATGTCGGGCATGGTGGTCAGTCCTCCACATGTACGTCCCACGGGTCCTGCGCCCAGTAGAGCCAGCGGGCGTGGTACTCGCGCCGCTCTTCGTCGTACCGGTCGGCGTACGCCTGCGCGACGGGCTCGTTGATGAGCAACTCGCCCACGCGAGTCAGCAACTCCGGCACGGTCCAGCCCGCCCGGCCGTCGCGCCACACGGGCTCGGCGCTGGCACAACTGTCACAAGCAAGGACCACGTCCAACTCGCGGCCGGCCCCGGTCACGAAGATCAGATGAAACGGGCTGCCTTCGGTGCATCGGTAGGCGTAGCCAAGGCCGCGACTCGTCCACGGCGCCAGCGAGGTCAGTTCCCTGACGATCGCGCGGTCACTCCATGTCGCGAGCGTGGCGCCCGCGATTACTTCATCACCAAGCCGGTTGTCGTCAACGCGGAACTCGATGCGCTCGACCACGCCGAAGGGTGTGCGGGGAGCGAGCGCCCGCCAGTACGCGATCTTCGCCTGATCGAGCCACCCCGCCGCGAAGGGCAGCGCTGCGAGAACCGCGATGGCGACAACTGCGATGCAGACGGCTCGCCCGCTTGCTCGGACGGCTCGCGGCCGAGCCTCCCCGGACACGTCGAACCCTCCCCACGCGTGTTGGGCAACCGCCGATGGCACCGGCCGGAACCGGATCTGCCCTCTTCGCCGGCCACAACCGCGACGACCCGGGGGGCACGCAGGCCCTCCCCTCCAGAACGGCAACGACCACCCTGCCGTCCGCCGTTACCTGCGACTTGTGACCGGCGACTGAGGACTACTCGCTCAGCGCCTCGTGGCTCTCCTTGAGCTGCTCGATAATCGGGATGTTCTGCGGGCACTTGTCCTCGCACTGCCCGCACTCCACACACGCGTCGGCCTGCAGCAGACCGCTGCGACTATCGGGGCCCAGGCGGGCGTAGTGAGCCTTCGCCGTCTCGGTCAGCCCCCAGACGCGGTGCAGATTCATGGCCGCGAAGATCTGCGGGATACCTACGTTCTGCGGGCAGGGCATACAGTAGTTGCAGCCCGTGCAGTAGAGGTCGGCGAGGCGCCGGTTCTCTTCCAGTGCGTCGGCGATCGCGGCCTTCTCCTCCCCGCTGAGCAGCTCCTCGCGCGAGACGGTGGCGACGTTCTCGTCGATCATCTCGATGGTGTTCATCCCCGACAGCGCACAGGTCACGCCGGGATTGGCGAGCACGAAGCGCAGCGCCAGCTCCGGGGTGCTCGCGGTGCCGGACAGCACGCTCTCCAGGCGCTCGGAGCGCATGCCCAGCCGCCCACCGCCCACCGGGCCCATCACCAGCACCGAGATCTTGTGCTCGCGGGCGTAGTCAATGACCGGCTCGTTCTTGCGATCCAGCAGATTGTACTGGATGATGCAGCTCTCAAAGATGCCGGTTTCGAGCAGCTTGATGATATTCTCGGGCGTGTCGTGTGACGAGAAGCTGAAGTGGCGCACCAGCCCCTCGTCGCGAACCCGCAGCGCCTCCTCCCAGGCATTGGGGCGGAACCTGGTCTCGTAGGTCTCCCAGGTCATGCCGTGGATGAGCTGGTAGAAGTCGATGTAGTCGGTGTCGAGGTTCCTGAGCGAGGTCTCCAGGCCCTCGCGCCAGCCCTGAGGGCTGGGCGCGCCGGTGGCGTTCTTGGTGGAGATGTAGACCTGCCCGCGCGGGACGGCCTTGATCGCGCGGCCCACCAGGCGCTCGCTGGAGCCGGCTTCACGATCGCTCCCGCCCCGGTAGCCGGGGGCGGTGTCGATGAAGTTGACGCCCAGCTCGAGGGCGTGGCGCATACACTCGATCGCGAAGTCGTCGTCACCCGGCAGGCGCATGGCGCCGAAGCCCAGCGCCGAGAGCATGATGTCGGTGTCGGCATATTGGCGGTACTGCATACTATCAGCCTCCAGCTATCAGCTTCCAGCTTTCAGCGACCGGCGTGCGGCTCACCGCCACGCGCATGCGGCAGATGACCACGGCAGGGCGGACGGCGCAGTCACTGCGCGGCGGCGAGCATCGCGGCCAGCTCGTGGTTGTGGCGGTGTCCACTGTAGAAGCCGAAGATGCGGCCCGCGACCGGCCGGCCCAGCAGATACAGGTCGCCGATCAGGTCGATCAGCTTGTGGCGCGCGAAGGCGGCCGGAAGCGTCGGCTCCTCGGAGAGGTGGTCGGCGTAGACCACCAGGCAGTTCTCCTCGCCCCCCGAGGCCAACAGGCCGGCGTCGCGCGCGGCCTCGGCCTCCTCGAAGGTGATGAAGGTACGCGCGGGCGCCAGGTCGCGCTCGAAGTCGTCGCGGTCGGGGCGGAACTGCGCAAACTCGCGTCCGATCAGGGGATGATCGTAGGCCAGCGAGTAGGTGAACTCGCACGGCTCGCCCGGCAGCGCGCACAGGGCGCTCTCCCCCTCGATGACCATGGCCGGCTCGACGACCACCAGGGGCTCAACCGGCTCGGCCGAGCGACGCACGCCCGCCTCGTCGAGCAGCGCCAGCAGCGGCAGAGCACTGCCGTCAAACAGCGGGATCTCGGGGCCATCAACCGTGACCAGGCAGTCGGTGATGCCCCGCGCGCCCAGCGCGGCCATCAGGTGCTCGACGAAGACCACGACCGCGTTGCCGTCGGCGGACATCGAGCATCCGGGGCCCGCCGAGCAGTGGCGCAGGTCCAGCGGCCAGCTCGCGCCCAGATCGCTGCGCGCGATGGTGAGCCCGGCGCCGATCTCGGCCGGTCCGACGCTGAGCGTGACCTCGGCGCCGCAGCGCACCCCGATGCCAGGGGCGGTCGCGGTCGAGGCGACGGTTGCACGGGTGGGTGCCTGCATGGCGGCTCAGTCCCGACTGAACGAGGCTTCGAGCAGGTCGATCAGGTCGGCGCGGGTCAATTCCCCGGGCGTCTTGGCGATGGCGCCCGCCATGTAGCGCATGGCGTCGTCCACGATGGTCGCGATCTCGTCGCGCCGCACGCCCAGGTCGGGGAGGCGGATGTCGAGGCCCACGTTGGCCAGCAGCGCGCGGATGGCGTCGGCGGCGAACTCGGCCGAGTGTTCCGTCGGCGCGCCCGGGACACCGCGGCCCATGAGCTTGGCGATACGGCCGAAGCGCCAGGGATCGCGGTCGAAGTAGCGCTGCGCGTAGGTCACAAGCAGAGCGGCCAGCCCGGCGCCGTGAGCGATCTCGGGGTGATGTGCGCTGATCGGGTGTTCGAGCGCGTGCAATACGCCGGCGCCGGCGTTGGAGAGCGTGTAGCCGGCGAAGACGTTGGCGCGGGCCATGGCGTCGCGGGCGGCGAGATCACCACCGTCCTCGACCGCACGGGGCAGCTTGCGCGCGACCAGCTCGATGGCGCGCTCGGAGCACATTTCGGTGATGGCCGAGGCGGCGGTGGAGAAGTAGCCCTCGATGGCGTGGACGAGCACGTCCACGCCGACGGCGGCGGTGACGTGGGGCGGGCAGGTGAGCGTGAGTTCGGGGTCGATGATGGCGACCTTCGGGTAGATGTAGTCGCTGCGGATGGCGCTCTTCTGGGTCCACTCCTCCACCGTGACCACGGCGAAGGGCGTCAGCTCTGACGACGTGCCCGACGTGGTGGTGGCGCAGACCAGCGGCAGCGTGGCGGCGGAGGGCTCGCGTTTGTCCTCAAGGCGCAGGAAGTCGGCGGCCGGCGCGCCCTCGGCGGCGCAGCAGGCGATGGCCTTGGCGGCGTCCATGGCGCTGCCGCCGCCGACCGCGACTACGACATCGCAGCCGTTCGCGCGCGCCAGCGCCGCGCCCTCATCCACCACGGTGGCGGTCGGGTTGGGCATGATGCGGTCGAAGAGCGTGACCGCCACGTCGGCGCCCTCGAGCAGCGACACCGCGCGGTCGAGCAGGCCGCTGTTGCGGGCGGCGCTGCGACCGGTGACCAGCAGGGCGCGCGCGCCCCACCCGGCGGCGTGCTCGCCGATGCGATCAAAGGCGCCGACGCCGAAGAACAGGCGCACAGGGTTGAAGAAGGTGAACTCGTCCATGTGTGGTGTCTCCTCCCGGCGATGGTCCGACGGAGCGCAGGCGCGTGGAGGGCGGCGCACGGCGCGGGCGGGCCGGGTGTCAGTCGGTCTCCTCACGAATGAGCGGCAGCTTGACGGACATGGTCGTGCCGACCCCGACCTCGCTGTCAACCACGATGATGCCATCATGGGCGCGGACGACGTCGCCGATGATGCGCGTACCCAGGCCGGTGCCGCCGGGCTTGGTGCTGATCGCATCGTCGGTGAACAGCTTCTCGCGCACGTGGTCGGGGATGCCCGAGCCGGTGTCCTCGACCTGCAGCATGACGTAGGAGCCGTCGGGCCACTCACCATCGGCGACCGCGGCGGTGCGCACGGTGACCGTGTCGCCCGACTCGCAGGCCTGGATGGCGTTGTTGACCAGGTTGTAGATAGCGTTGTAGAGCTGTTTTTCGTCCGCGCAGACCACGGGCAGGTCGGCGCCGGGCTCGTGGGCGAGCGTCACGCCGGCGTTCTCGGCGACCAGGAACAGCGGCTTGATGACGCGCGGCACCAGCTCGTTGAGATCGAGCGGCTCGAAACTGGGCTCGCTGACCATGCCCTTGATGCAGTCGGAGATCTCCTTGGTGCGCTCCTGCACGTTGTTGGAGCCATCGACGATGATGTTGATCATCTCGGGGTAGAACTCGCGCACCTCGTTGATGACGAGATCAAGCTGCGCGCCCCGATCACCGTCGTCCTCGGCGATCATCTGCTCGAGCCGGGCGAACATGTCGTCGAGCATGAACTGAAGCGTCTCGGCGCCGGTCTGGACCGGTGTGACCATGTTCTTGACGTCGTGGCTGATGTGGCCGATGAACTGAATGACCTCGGCCAGGCGGGCCTGCTCGTGCAGGCGACTGGTCTCGATGGCTGAGGCGATCTGTGCGCCCAGGATGGTGAGCACTTCCACGTCGGCCTTGGTGAAGATGCCATCGGACTTGTTCAGCACCTGCATGACGCCGATGGGCTCACCCTCGACGCTCTTGAGCGGCACCGTGACCATGTTGCGGGTCACGTACCTGACCTGCTCGCCGATCTTGCTGTCGTGCTCGTCCTCGGCGGTGACATCCTCGCTCACGCGTAGCTCACCGGAGCGGAAGACCGCCCCGGCGATGCCCTGATCGGGCTCCATCTGCATACCCACGAGCCGGTCGGCGGTGGGGCCGACGACGTGAGTGAACACGAGCCGGTCACGGTCTTCATCGTAGAGGATGATCGAGCCGGCGCCGGCCTGGACCACCTCGAGGGAGGTCTCCAGCGCCTGACGAATCAAGTCCTGCTGGCGCACAATGCCGCCCAGAGCGCTGGTGATGCGGTGAATCGCGCTGATCTGCGCATCGCGCTCATGCAGGGCGCGCCGCAGCTCCTCCACCTGCCCGGCGGGGCCCTCCGACATGCCGGCACCTCCGTGAGGGCGTGTGTTCTGCGCTGACGAACGACGCAGCGTCCGACCGCTGTGCCGGACGCGCTCAGTCCTCTGCGGGCCTCGCCACGGTGGCCGGGCCCGGCCCGGAGCGGCGCCTCGGGGCGAAGCGCAGCGCGATGGACGCGGCCCGAGCCGCCTTCTCCTCCTCGCCCAGCTCGCGGTATATCGTGGCCATCATCAGCCACAGGCGGACGTTGCGCGGGAACTTCAGCGCGGTCTCGTGCAGCACCTCAAGCGCCTGCTCCGGCCGGCCGAGCTTGCGCAGGGCGACTGCGGCCAGTGAGTTCGGCACCCCGTCCGCCGGATCGAGCGTGGCGGAGCGTTGCGCCAGTTGCACGGCCTCCTCGAGACCGCGATCCTCCTGCACGAGCAGTTCGGCCAGCCGCAGGGGCGGCTGCGCATCATCGGGCGCGAGTTCGATGGCGCGCCGCAGCAGCTCCTCGGCCTCACCCGACTTGCTCTGCAGCACCAGCGGGCGGGCCAGTACGAGCAGGGCGTCCACGTCTTCGGGCAGGCGTCGTACCGCCGTGCGTCCGGCCTCCTCGGCGGACGCCACCTTCTGCGCGGCCAGATACGCCGTCGGCAGCCCGATGAGGGCCTCGCGGTTGCTCGGATCGGCCGCCAGCACCTCACGGTAGTTGGCCGCGGCCTCATCGGGCCGGCCGGCCCGCAGCAGCAGGTCGGCCTGCAGGTTGAGCGCTTCGGCGGACTGAGGCTGCAGCTCGACCGCGGCGGTCGCCGCCTCCAGCCCGTCGGTGACGTTCCCGAGCGCGCGGTTGGCGCGGGCGAGGCCCACGAGGGCGTCGGCGGACGCCGGCGCGAGATCCCGGGCGCGCGTGTACTGGATGAAGGCGTTATGGTACATCTCGCCGGCCATGTAGGCGTCGCCGAGGGCAATCAGCGCCTCCACCGAATCGGGCTGGCGCCGCACCTGCGCCTCCAGCCGCGTCAGCGAGTCGGCCTCGCGGCAGCCGCTCAGTCCGACACAGACACAGGCGGCCACGGTCATCGCGATGATGACGATGCGCACTTTTGCGCCTTTCCCGCCGACCCCCGCGCGGTCGGCGCGGCCAGCAGGGATGACTTGCATGCGTATCATATTACGCCACTTCACATGGCCGCGCAAGAGGGCAAAGCTCGGGCCGGCAGTCGGGCCGATGCGGGAAGTCGCGGTCGGCCAGCCCCTCCAGGGCCGCGCGTGCGCCCGCCAGCGCCTGTGCGCCGTCGCTCACCGGATCCACGCGCACCACCTCTCGGGCGTCCAGCAACACCAGGGCGGCATCGGACGGCGCGCGCCCGGTTATCGCCTCGACGGCGGCGCAGTAGAGACCGAGCTGGAAGCGGTAGCCGTCGAGCGCGTCCGGTGACGGCTCGCGCCCGGTCTTGTAGTCGAGTACGCGCCACGCGCCGTCGGTCCCCTCCAACAGCGCGTCGATGGTGCCCTCAATGAGCGCGTCGCCCAGGGGCAGCAGGAAGTCTACTTCGCCGCGCAGACGCCGCGAGGCGGCCACCCATTGCGCGTAGATGGGGACGCCGTCATCGAGCGCCGCCTCCTCGACCACCCAGCGCACCGCCGCCGCCAGCCCGGCGCGCTCGGCGTCGGTGACGCGCGAGGCGATGCCGCCGGGGAAGGTCGCCAGCGCCACTGCTCGCTCGACGGCATCCTCTCGCGCCAGGCCCTCGCGACCGATGATCTCGAGGGCCCGGTGCGCGATCTCCCCCCGCTCCGAAGCGGAGAGCGCATGCAGCCAGTCGCGGCGCTCGCTGCGCTCGGGCAGACCGAGCACGTGGCGCAGCTCGAACATGCGCGGGCAGGCGCGGTAGCACTGCAGGGCGGTGACCGAGAAACGCGCGGGCCGGGGCGGGCCGGGGCGAATCGGCCGCACCAGCTCGGGCGGCGCCTCTACCTCCCCGCGGCTCGCCGCGGCCAGCGCCCGGTCGATCACTTCCAGCGGAGCGCGCTCAGGCAACGCCACCGCCGGCGCGCGTTCTTGAGGGGCGTCGGGACGGAGGATGAGGCAGCGCCAGCCGCCCTCTCCGGTGATCTGCTCTCCGTGCTCGAGATCGTCCGGGTGCACCCCCAGCGCCTCGGCCAGCCACTGCAGCCAGGGGCCGGCCTTGAGTTCGCGCTCTTTCCCCTTCACGGCATAGCTGCTCGACAGGATGAGCATGTCGCGTGCGCGTGTGAGCGCCACGTAGAGCAGTCGGCGGCGCTCGGCGACCTCCCGAGCACCCGCCTGCTCGTCCACCATCCGGCCGATGGCTCCCCAGGTGCGCTTGCCGTCGGGCAGCTCCATGCGGGGAATCGGGCCGAGCCCGGCCGAGACCCTCACATCGGGGCCGCGCCCGCCGCCGGGCTTGCGGGTGAGGTCGGGAACCACCACGATGGGCCACTCAAGGCCCTTGGCCTTATGCACGGTGAGCAGGCGGACGACGTCGGCGGCCTCCTCGTGGACGCTGGCGAGGCCCTCGCGGGGCTCGCTGAGCACCAGGTCGCGCAGGTAGCCGATGAACTCGCGCAGGCTGAACTCGCCGGTCTGCTCGAACGAGCGCGCGAGATCGGTGAGCTTGCGCAGGTTCGCCACGGCCTGCCGCCCGGCGAACTGCGACAGATGCATGGCCGCAAGGCCGGTCTGCGCCAGCATGCGCTCGACCAGCTCCGACAGCGACAGGCGATCGCGCCGGTCTCGCAGGTCACTGATGAGCGCGTGCGCGCGCCGGATGCGCTCGAGCTGCTCGGGCGACAGGTGCCGCTGATGCGGGTGACGGCCGCCGGCGGCGGCTTCGAGCGCGCGCCACAGCGGCGGCCCCGCACGCGTGAGCCAGAAGATGGTGTCATCGGAGAGCGCGAACATGGGCGAACGCAGGGCGCCCACCAGCGACAGCGAGTCGGAGGTGTTCTCGAGCACCGACAGCAGGCTCAGGCAGTCGCGCACCTCCTGGCGGTGGTAGAAACCGCGCCCGGCGACCGTGTAGTAGGGGATGCCCTCGCGACGCAGCGCGTACTCGTAGATGCCGACGCTGGTCATCGCCTGGAAGAGGATGGCGAAGTCACGGTACTGCGGATCGCGCCAGCGCTTCTCGTCCTGGTCATAGACCTGGAAGGGCTTCCCGGCGACGATCTGCCGGATGCGCGCGGCCAGGCCCTCGGCCTCCAGCCTCCGCGCCTCCTCCGCGTGCAGGCTCCGGGCGCCCTCGGTGCCGTCCGGGCCCTCCGCCTCCCCCTCGATCTGTGCCGGCACGAGCAGCAGCTCGACGTCGTGCGGCATCCCGGGGCCCTCGCGGACCGCTCCGACTCTCTCGTATGCGGCCTCGAACGGCTCCCCTCCCGCGCCCATGACGCAGTCCTGGCAGAAAACCTCGTTGTGGAAGGCGACCAGCTCCGCGCGGCTGCGCCGGCTGTCGGTCAGGTGCAGGACGTCGCACCCCTCACCCGCCGCGGCGAACTCCTGGAGCGTGGCGTTGAACACGGTCACATCAGCCTTGCGGAAGCCGTAGATCGACTGCTTGGCGTCGCCGACCACGAAGAGCTTGCCCCCGCGCGGAGTTGCGCCCGCGCCCGCGTCATCGTCAGCCTCCTCGCGACCTCCCGCGATCCGCCAGATAATCTGCTTCTGCAGGTGGTTGGTGTCCTGGAACTCGTCCACGAGCACGTAGTCGTAGCGTGAGCGGACGCGCTCAAGCACCTCCGGGTGCTCCACCAGCAGGTCGCGGGCGAGGATTTCGAGATCGTCGAAGTCCAGGGCCGAGCGACGATGCTTCGCGGCGGCGTAGGCGTCGGCGGCCGCGGCGGCTTCCGCGCACAGTGCGGCGGCCAGCTCGGCCGTCGCATCATCCTCCACGAAGGCGAGCCCGGCGACGGCGGGGCGGTACTCGTCCTTGAGGTCCGCGAGCGTCTTCAGGGCGGCCTTGACCTCGGCCAGGTCGTCCTCGCGTCCCGCCCACTTGCCCTTCGCGCCCGCTCTGCGATGGCCCTGCCCAAGCGCCTCTTCCAGCGCCGTCAGCCGCTCGGCGGGATGCACCTCGGGGGCGATGGCGGTCGTCGCGCACTCACAGAACGTCCGCTGACGGTCGCCGGCGGTGTCGCCCGGCACGGGCGCGATGGCGGTGAGGACATCGAAGACGTCCGGCCAACGCTCGTCGCCGAGCACCTGTTCAAGGACGCGCGCACGTGCATCCGCGAGCGCATTCCGCCAGCGTGCGAGGAGCCGCTCGGGCGCCGGCGGCTCGCGCAGCCACGCGCGCAGGTCCTCGCGCGCGTCTATGAGCACGCGGATGACCGCGCCCGCGCCCGGCAGGCCCCAGCGCGCCACGAGAGCCCGCGCCGAGGGCTCGTCGGCGTGAATGCGATCGAGGAGCGTGCGACGCACGGTGTCGCTCAGCAGCAACTCCTGCTCGGTTTCATCGAGCTGGCGGAAGCGCGGGTCGATGCCCGCCGCGATGGCGTTCTCGCGCAGCACCCGCCCGCACAGGCCGTGGATGGTGGTTACCGGGGCCATCGCAAGCCGGCGGGCGGCACGCTCCCAGACGGCGCGCTCCTCGCCCGCAGTCTGCGCCACCATCTCGCGGCACTTCTCGCGCACACGGCCCTTGAGTTCGGCGGCGGCCTTCTCGGTGAAGGTGACCGCGATGACGCGCGTCACGTCGTGGCCCGCCTCGATGATGGCGGTGTAACGCTGGACCATGCGGTAGGTCTTTCCGCAGCCCGCGCCGGAGGTCATGACGAAGCTGGTGGACAGGTCGGCGACGCGCTCGGCGATGGGGTCGCGCTCAGCCACCGGCCTCACCGCCCTTGCGCGCGAAGCGCTGCTCGTCCCAGCGGCAGATGCCGCGGAAGTCGCAGTACCTGCAGTCGCGCGGCTCGGGCGTGAAGTGCCCGGAGCGGATGGCCGCGGCATGGGCCAGGGCGTGGGCGCAGGCGATCTCGATCAGCTCGTCGGCCCGGCCCTTCGACGGCTTGCCGGAGAGTTCGGGCGGGCGCTTCGTGCGGTAGTAGGCCCAGGAGGCGATCTCGGCACTCGGGTTCTGCAGCACCAGCTCACGCACGGCCCTGGCGTAGATGGGGAGCTGGAACTCGGCGCCCTGTTCGATGTCTGTCGTTCTCCCCCCACCACCGCTCAGTTTGTAGTCGTAGACCGCGAAGCGCGGGGGGCCGCCGTCGGCCGGTAGCAGGTCCACGCGGTCGATCCGGCCGCGCAGGCGCACGGCCCCGGCACCCTCGCCGATCTCGAGCCGGGTGCCATCACCCATGCCGAAGCTCATCTCGAAGTGTGCGGGCAGGCCGCCCTCGGCCTGGACCGTGGAGACCTCGAACTGCAGCAGCAGGTGCAGATCGCGGCGCGTCTCCTCGCGGCTGATGGCCCACACGGCGCGATCGGCGACCGTGCCCCGATTGACCTCGTCGGCGAAGACGCGATCGATGATGCCATCGAGCAGCTCACGCGCCCGGGGCAGGTCCTCCTCGAGCAGGCTCAGGTCTTCGCGGTAGCTGCGCCAGTCGGTGAAGAAGCGCCTGAGCACGCGGTGCACGACGCCGCCCAGCAGCATCGCGTCAACATCCTCGGTCGGATCGTCCAGCATCTGCAGGCCGAGCACGCGGGCGGCGAAGAACGCGAAGGGGCAGTTGCCGAACTGCGTGAGGCTGCTGGGGCTGAAGGGCCTCTGCGGGCCGAAGGCCTCGGCCACCGCGGCGATGGCTTCGGGGTCGGCCAGGCGCGCGTCGAACTCGTCGGGCTCGTGCCTTGAGTCGCGCCGACACTCGACCTCGATGGCACCGCGCAGGCCGGCGAGCAGCGCCGGATCGGCCGCGGCCAGGGCGCGCAGGCCGGCCTCGGCCACGACGGTGTCCCGATGGGTGAGGGCGCTGTCCCGACCGAACAGCTCGTAGATCGAGCGCTCGAGCAGCTCGCCGGGCGCGGCCACGTCGGCGAACTCAGGCACCATCTGCGCAAGGCCGAAGCGCTCGGGCTCGGGCGCGGGCGTGAGGCAGCGCGCAACCTCGTGGACGAAGTACGAAGGCAGCACCTCACGCCCCTGAGCGTCAACCACGGGGTAGCTGAGTGTGAGCTGTTCGCGCGCCGAAGCCGCGATCGAGTAGAAGACGAAGGTGTCCTCCCACGCCGCATCGCTGCGCCGGTCGAGGGGGATGCCGGCACGGGCCAGCGCCGCGCGTTCGTCATCCGCGTAGAGCGCGTCCTCACGAGGCGCGCGCGGGAACAGGCGCTCGGTCATGCCCAGCACGAAGACGTGGTCGAAGTCGAGCTGGCGGGCCTGCCCGGCGTCCAGCGCGGGCACTCCTCCCGCCGGTCCCGGGGGCGCGAAGTTGACCCGGCCGGAGATGTCAAGCACCTCGGCGTAGAACTGTGCGAGGGGCATGGGGGCGTCGTTGTCGAGCCGCAGACGGGCGGCGCGCAGCTCGCGCAGGCCGTCGAGAAAGGCGTCGAAGGCCACGATGTTGGCGGCGCTGTGCGGGTCCCCGCCCTCCCCCACCGCGCCCGGCGCGCCCAGGCGCGTCGCCAACTCCGCCAGGCGCTCGACGTACACGGACACAGGCGCCTGAGCAGGCAGCCGGGCCAGCTCCTCGAAGAGCCGGGTCAGCGCGCTCTGCACGCGCTCGACCAGCGCGATCTCGGCCTCCCGCTCAGCCTCGGTTCCGCGGAACCACTCGTCCTCGTCATCGGCCCGCCCCCGACGGCGTGCCTGCAACTCCGCGCGCAGGCGGGTCGCGCGGATGCGCAGACGCGCGCTCCACTCGTCGGGCCCCCAGCCGCCGATGATGTTGGCTTCGCGGCAGACACGCTCGATCTCATCGGGGTCGGGCGCGCCCTCGCCCAGGACCTCTGCATTGAGCCACGCCGCCTTGACCAGGCGCATGACGCGGGAGGCGCGGTAGCCCTCCGCGGGCGCGCGCACGATGTCGAGCACCGCCTGCACCGGCGGACGCGCGCCAACCGGCAGCTTCACCTGCAGACGCAGCGGCACTCCGAGCCGCGCGCCGACCTCCGCCAGCACACGCGCGTAGTCGCTCAGATCGCGGGCGATGATCGCGATGCGCTCGGCGGAGGCGCCGCCGAGGAGCAGGCGTTTGACGCGCACCAGCACCTCGCGTACCTCGGCCCGCCGGCCCACCGCCTCAACGATGGTGATGCGGCCGGCGGCGTCGGCGATCGGCTCCGCGGTCGCCTCGACGAACAGACGCTCACCCATGCGCGCCAGCGGCCCGCGCGCCTCATCGGCGTCCAGCCACCGCACGGGCAGCTCGCCGAGCTGCTCATGGATGCGCGCCAGGGTACGCCTCGGGCGACGGAAGACCTCGGGGCGGCGCTCGGCGTCACGCTCGAGGCACAGCGTGATGACCAGCCGCTCCACTCCGGACGCGAGCGCCGCCAGCACCTGGAGCTGCGTGGTGGTGAAGTCGTCGAAGCCGTCCACCAGCACCACGCGCAGGTCCTCGAAGGGCCGTCGGTCGCCACGCCGCAGCACATCGCGCGCCCACCAGAAGAGCCCCGCGTCATCGTAGAGTTCAAGGTCCTGCAGACGCGCCTGGTAGGCCTCGTAGATATGCGCGAGGTCGTGCGAGCGGTCGTCGGCAAGGCCACCGGCGACCAGGCGCTCGCGGAACTGCTCCGGGCGCACGGCGGTGCGCTTGAGCTCGCCGACGAACTCGCACAGTCCGTCAATGAAGCCGGGGAGATCGCACATGCCCGCGAGTGCGCGCAGCTCGCCCGCCGCGCGCAGCTCGTCGGTGACCGCGCGCATGAGCAGACGCCGCTGCAGTGGGCTGATGGCGGCGACGCGCTCGTGGTTGGCGCTCAGAATCAGCTCGGCGAGGTCGGGGAAGGTGAGGATGCGCGGGTCGAGCAGGCCCGGCAGATGGCCCCCGCTGACCAGGCTGCGACGGATACGTTCGGCGGCGAGATGCGTCGGCAGCAGCAGCACCACCGCGTCCTCGCCCTGCGCGTTCACGCACTCGACGTACTGCGCCAGCACCGCCTCGGTCTTGCCCGAGCCGGCCGGGCCACAGAGAATCAGTCGCCCCCCGTCGCGCTCGTCGCTCATGCCCGGGAACCTGGGATCGGTCGCTCAGGACACCTCCACGCGCGTGACGCGCAGTTCGTGGGAGCCGTCCGCGCGGGTCCACTCGTAGTAGTAGTAAAGCGCGTCGCCGACGGGCAGGACCTCGACGTAGCGGATGCAGCCGTGAGGCGACGTGACGCAGGGCCCGGCGTCGGTCACGCGCTCCCAGTTGCGCAGGTCGTAGCTCACCGCGAGCCCGGCCTTCTCCTCGTAGTTCTCCTCGACGCTCGCGCTGCCGTCATAGAAGCCGATGAACACCGGCGGCCGGTAGAGGATGGAGCCGATGCGCGTGCAGTAGCGATCCCAGCCCTCGTCCGGCGGCGAGAGGATGTCGCCCTGCCAGTCCCAGTTCAGACCGCAGCCACTGGTGGCCAGGCCGGTGTGCGACTTGACGATGCCTGTGTTGTACACGTCGGCGGTGCCGTGTTTGTCCTCATCGGAGGCGCCCGGGGCGGCGGCGGGCGCGTAGCTGACGATCATGTAGTACATGGGGCCGATGCGGTAGACCATCGGGTCCTTGATGCCCTCCAGGCCGAGTTCCTCGGGGACGAACACCTTCCGGCGCCCGGCGGGGTTGAACTCGTCGGGGGCGTCGGCGATCATGCAGTCGATGCGCCACATGTTGGTCGCCGGATCCACGTAGGAGATGTAGAGCCGCCACGAGCCGTCCGGGGCCTTGAAGAGACAGGACTTCTCGACCGAGGGGCTGTCGAGGTCCTCCTTGTCGATCTGCCAGATGTCTTCGAACACGATGCCATCCTCGCCGGCGGCGATGCGACAGCCGACGCCGCGGCCCAGCTCCCGAGGCTTGCGCACCCGGTAGTAGAGGTAGAAGCGACCGCTCTGCTCGTCGTAGAGGGCGCTGGGGGCGCCGGCCCACCAACCGCTGCCGGAGCCGAGCGGTTCGCGCACGGTCACGCCGTCCTCGGGGCCGAAGAGCGGGATCTGCGCCAGGTACTTCGATGCGGGCCTCTGCCACTGCGGGATCGCCATCGGTGTGCCTCCTGCAACCCGGGCCGGCACGGCCCGAGCGAACTCGCGGTCGGGTCAGCGTGACTCAACCGATTCGCCGGCGAGGGCCCTGTGACCTTCCACCCGCGCGATGGAGGGTTCTGCACGTGTGCAGGGAACTTCCTCGTGCCCGGCATGGCGGGCAGGGCCCGCGGAGACACAGTGGAGGGCGTGATCAGACGTGCGTGCGAGCGAGATCGGGCGTTTCATGGCGCAGCTCAACCCGGACCGGCCGCTGGGCGGCGACGAGGGCTTCCGATGGGGCGATCCGAACATCGAGGTCACCGGGGTGATGGTGGCGTTCTTCCCCACCGTCGAGACCATCGAGCACTGCGCCGCCGAGGGCATGAACCTGCTGCTCGTGCATGAGCTGCTGCAGATGCCCTACCCCTGGCGGGGCGAGGGCAACCTCGAGCAGCACCTCACCTGGCGGGTGAACTTCAACCGCATCAGCCGGCTGGCGCGCCACGGCATCACACTCTTCCGCGCACATGGAACCCTGGACAAGTTCTGCATCCACGACCGCTTCGTGGAATTGCTGGGGCTGGGCGAGCCGGTGGTGGAGCAGGGCTTCGTCACGATCTACGAGCGCGAGCGCGTGCCCCTGCGCGAGCTGGTCGAGGACGTGAAGCGACGGACCGGTATGCCCGCGGTGCGCGTGACCGGGGACCTCGACCGCGAGGTGGGCCGCGTCGGGCTGCCGTGGGGCGGGACCGGCCTGAGCGTGAACGCCGGCTTCATCAACTCGGTGATTGAGCACAATCCGGATGTGCTCATCGCCGGAGAGTCGGACGAGTACGCCATGCGCATGGTGCAGGACTGCGACGTGCCCCTGATCGAGACCGGACACGCAATCAGCGAGGAGCCCGGGCTTGAGTGGTTCGCGGGCTACCTCGCGCAGCGCTTCCCGGGACTGCGGGTGATGTTCCACCGCTGCGCGCCGGCGTGGACGGTTGTGTAGAGGTTCTTCGGCCGAGGGAGGAGTACCGCGCTGCAGCGGGAATAGGCTGACTCTACGACGGGCCATCTGACCCGAAGCACCGCCCCGCGCAACCGCAGGCATGGCGGTGAAGGGGCGAGTGTGTGTCCGTGCACGGCGGCACCGGGATCAGACGAGGAGCTGACGTCATTGGACGACAAGACCCGCCAACAGATCACGTGGCTCATCATGATGGCGCTGGTGGTGGCGATTGTCATGGTGGCGGTCCACCGCCGCTACGAGGTGGACCGCCTGCTGGCCACCATCTCGGAGGAGGCGCCGGCGAAGCGCGTTGCGGCGGTGACCCGGCTCATCGACAAGCAGAAGTTGATGGAGGCCCTGGAGGACGAGCCACGATGGGTGCAGGACCGTGCGGTAGAGGCGGCCACGCTGGTGGGCACCGAGGAGGCGCTCTTCCAGCTTGTCGCCGCCAAGAGCGTGGTGGATGAGCCGGTGGCCGCCACGATTGACAGTTACCTCACCTCGGTCGGTGAGCTGGCCATCGGCCCGCTGGTGATGGCCCTGCAGGACAAGGACGGCGCGGTGCGCGGCGGAGCGGGCGCGCCGCTCAAGGCCATCGGCGCGCCCGCGGTGGACTCGCTCATGTCGCTGATCGACGTCTACGACGACGCGGTGCGCGGGCTGGTGGCCTCCACCCTCGGCGGCATCGGCGAACCGGCGGTGCGACCGCTGCTGCGGGTCATGCGCCAGGATGAGCCGCTGCCCGACCAGGGCCCGGCCGCCTTCCGGCGCTCCAAGAGCGCAGCCGAGGCGGCGTTCAAGGCGATGGGCGAGACGGCGATGGACCCGGTGATCGCGGACCTGCTCGAAGACGAGGATCCCGATGTCCGGTTGGTGGCGGCCGGCATTCTGGGCACGGTCGCCGCGCCCCTGGAGGAGCCCATCGCGCGCAGGGCAGTGGGGCCGCTGGTCGAGCGTCTGACGACCGACCCCGCCTTCGCGGTGCGCCGCCGCGCCGCCTCAGCGCTGGCGGGGCTGGGCGAGACGGCCCTGATGAACGGAGCGCTCACCCCGCTGATCAACGCGCTGAACGATCCGCGCGGCGAGGTGCGCGCGGCGGCCGCGCAGGCGTTGGGGACGTTGGGCGATCCCGCGGCCGCGGCGCCGCTGGCTCACCTGCTGCTGACCAACCGCAAGGGGGCTACTGCGGAGATCGCCGACGCGCTGGCCAGGCTGCGCCAGCCGGCGGTGGCGCCGCTGGTGCCGGCGCTGTCCCACCCGGACCTTGAGGTGCGACTGGTGGCGACCGAGACGCTGGCG
>CAZTZN010000084.1:0-19902 GCA_964617715.1 uncultured Armatimonadia bacterium
CCGCGCCCTGGGCATCGGCGGGCACCTCGGTCAGCCGGTCCGCGAAGTCCCACAATCGCGCCAGCGTCTGTTGGCTCTGCTCCAGGCCTTCGAGCGTGAAGTTGAGCTGCTTGCGGTAGTGCGCGGTCATCAGCAGATGGCGCACGGCAACCGGGTCGTAGCCGCGCTCGAGCAGATCGCGCAGCGTGTAGAAGTTGCCCTTGGACTTGGACATCTTCTCGCCCTCGACGATCAGGTGCTCGGGGTGGATCCAGTAGCGCACAAACTCCTGGCCGGTCGCCGCCTCCGACTGCGCGATCTCGTTCTCATGGTGCGGGAAGATCAGGTCCACGCCGCCCAGGTGCATGTCGATGGTCTTGCCCAGGTACTCGATCGACATGGCGGTGCACTCGATGTGCCAGCCCGGGCGCCCCGGCCCCCACGGGCTGTCCCAGCTCGGCTCACCGGGCTTGGCCGCCTTCCACAGCACGAAGTCGCGCACGTCCTCGCGCGCGTACTCATCGGAGTCGAGCCGCCCGAACTCACGGCTGGCCTGCTCCTCCGGGACCACGCCCGAGAGTCGCCCGTAGCGCGGGTAGCTGGAGATATCGAAGTACACGCTGCCGTCTCGCTCGTAGGCGTGGCCCTTGTCCACGAGCGTGCGTACCACCTCGAGCATCTGGGGGATGTGCTCGGTGGCGCGCGGGTACTTCCATGCCGGCTCGATGCGCAGGGCGTCGAGGTCCTGGAAGAAGAAGTCGGCGTACTTGCCGGTGTACTCGCTCAGACTGACACCCTCGGCCTCAGCCCCGGCGATGGTCTTGTCGTCCACGTCGGTGATGTTCATGACGTTGTGGACCTCGAAGCCGCGCCGGCGCAGCACCCGTGCGAGCAGGTCGGACCACAGGAAGGTGCGCAGGTTGCCGATGTGGGGAAAGTCGTAGACCGTCGGGCCGCATGAGTAGAGGGTGACCAGCCCTTCCCGCAACGGCCGGAACTCCTCTTTGCGGCGTGTCATGGTGTTGTAGATGCGCAACACGCGGATCGCCTCCCGGCGCAGATATCGTGAAAGACAGACGCAGCGGATCGCTCCGCTGCGTCATGCTGCCATGTCACTGATAGTGCCGGCCGAACTAGCCGGGGCCGGCGCACAGGCAGCGACGCGCCCGCGTACAGCAACAAGCGAGCCGCACCTCATTCGCTTCCATCGAGGCCGGCATAATCAATGCGCGCCCTCATCGGCGGTCTGGTCGGTGGCCTCTTCGACCTCCGCATCGACCACCTTCGCGGTCTTGGCCTCCTCAGTCGGCTCCTCGACCATGCGTTTGATCTCAGTCTGCGCCTCAGTTGACGCCTTGCGGAACTCGCGCAGTCCCTCGCCGACACCGCGCATGATCTCCGGGATCTTGCGTCCTCCGAAGAGCACCAGGATCGCGATCAGGATCAGGACCAGCTCTGGTGTGCCCAGCCCGAACATCGCTCTGCACCTCCTGCGTCCGCCACGCCACCATGGGCCCCGGCGCGCTACTGCTCGTCGCCGGGCTCGTCACCGTCGCCGCCGATGCGCTCGAGTGTCACCTGCGCCGCCAACTCCTGGACGCGCTGCGCACTGACGTTGCCTGCGCCAAGGGTCTCGGCATTCGCGGCGCCGCACGCCACCGCCAGTCGCAGACGTTCGGCGATGGACCGGCGCTGCAGCGACGCGGCGGCGAAGCCCGCGACGAAGGCGTCACCGCTGCCGACACTGCTCACACGCTCGATGGTCGGCGCCTTGCCCCGCCAGACACCCTTGCGCGTCACGCAGATGGCGCCCCGCGCGCCCAGCGTCACCAGCACTACGCTGATGCCCTCGTCGAGCAGATCGGTGCCGGCCCTGAGCACGCCGTCCGGGACCCCGAGCTGCCGACCGACCAGGCGCTGCAGCTCGGCCAGGTTGGGCGAGATGACGGTCGGTCGTGCCGCCACTGCGCGTGCCAGCAGCTCATCGTGCGCGTCCACGATCACCGGCACCTTGAGCGCACGCGCCTCCTCGACCAGCTCGGCGTAGATCTCCAGGTTCACTCCGCGCGGCGCGCTGCCGGCGATTACGGCCAGAGCGCTGCGCTGGAGGTGCCGACGCCAGGCGTCACGCAGTCGCCGCAGCTCCGTCGGCGTCACCAGCGGCCCGATCTCGTCCACGCGCGTCTGCGTGCGCTGCGTGCGGTCGATGATGTTGACCGTGACGCGGGACTCCTCGGCGATGGTGACGAAGTCGGCGCGGATGCCGTCGTCGATGAGATCGCGGGCGATGAAACGCCCGTTGTTGCCGCCCGCGAATCCGGTCAGCACATGCGGGTGGCCGAGCGCATGAAGCACGCGCGCCACGTTGATGCCCTTGCCGCCCGCGGCCGTGCTCGCCGCGGACGGATGATAGTACCCGCCCACCGCGAAGTTCGCGACCTCATAGGTCTTGTCCACGCCCGCGTTGGCGCACAGAACGGTAATCAACGCCATGTGTCCCCCACGCGGCCCCGGTCGGCGCGTCCGGTCATGCCATCAGCCCTCGAGCAGGGCGCCGATGCGCTCGATCGCGGCCTCGATGTTCTCGATGGAGTTCGCCGACGACAGGCGCAGGTAGCCGTCGCCGTAGGCCCCGAAGGCCGTCCCCGACAGCACCGCCACGCCCGCCTCCTCCAGGCAGCGCCTGGCCAGCTCGCGGCTGTCGATGCCGGTGCCGGTGACGTTCGGGAAGACGTAGAACGCACCCGCCGGGCTCAGGCACGATACGCCCGGCAGCTCGTTGAGGCCCGCCACCATGATGTCCCGGCGCTGCTTGAAGGCCGCCATCATGGCCTCAGACTCATCCTGCGGGCCGTCGTAGGCGGCGATCCCGGCGATTTGTATGAAGCTGGCGGTGCACGAGTTCGAGTTGGTCTGCAGCTTGGCGATCTGCTCGGCCAGGTCGGCGGGCATGGCCGCGTAGCCCAGGCGCCATCCGGTCATGGCATAGGTCTTCGAGAAGCCCTCGAGCAGAATGGTGTAGTCCTTCATCCCCTCAACTTCGGCGATGGAGTGGAACTCGCCGTCGTAGACCATCTTTGAGTAGGGTTCGTCGGAGAGCACCATGATCTCGTTCTCCATGGCGATCCGGGCGATGGCCTCGAGGTCCTCCATGGTGAGCATCGACCCCGTGGGGTTGTGCGGCGAGTTGAGGATGATCAACCTGGTCCTGTCGGTAACCAGCGACGCCAGCTCATCGGGGTCGAGACGGAATTCGCGCTCCTCGCGCAGCGGTGCGGCGACGGCGGTGGCGCCCACGAACTCGGTCACCGACTCGTAGATCGGAAAGCCCGGGTTGGGGCAGATGACCTCGTCGCCCTCATCCACCAGGGCGAGGATGGCGAAGAACAGGATCGGCTTGGCGCCGGGGGTGATGACGATCTCTGAGGCGTCGTAGTCGGTGCCGCGTGTGTCATTGAGGTACTGAGCGTAGCGCTCGCGCGCCTGCGGCAGGCCGGCCGACGGACCATAGCCCGTGAAGCCGTCCTTCAGCGCCTGATGGGCGGCCTCGATAATGTAATCGGGGGTCTGGAAGTCGGGCTGGCCGATCTCGAGGTGGATGATGTCACGGCCCTGGGCCTCGAGCTGACCGGCCCTCGCCAGCACCTCGAACGCGGTCTCGGTGCCCAGCCTGCTCATACGCTCCGCCAGTCTCATCGGAAAGCTCCTTTGCCTGTGGTGTAGCCACCAAACCTGAAGTGCGCAGGTACGGACATAGCAGAACCGCGCCGTCGCTGCGCCGGGGGCCGATGGCCTCGCCCGGCGCTCTGGCGGCGCGCTGGTGTGCTCTAAGCATACGCCAAATCGGCGCGACGCGCAAGGGGCTTTGTCGCCCCTCTGCGTGCCCGCGGCTATCCCGGCAGGGCGATGCGGTACACGTGCACGCCCAGGCCGTCAAAGCTGTCCTCCAGGGAGCCGGCCGCGATGGGCACGGTGCGCTGGACCGGCTCCGCACCCTCCTCGGGCGTGACCGTCTCAAACAGCGCCAAGGCCTCGGTGGCTCCCTCGGGCAGGCCGAAGAGGCGGGCGGTGAGGCCACGCTCGGCCGAGTTGACCGCGAGGACGTAGAGGCTGCCCTCGTGGCTCCACGCGCGCACCATCAGCGACGGGTAGCGGATCTCGTGATTGTACCCGTAGGGCTCAAAGGGCGCGCTCATCTGCGGCCCGGAGAGGATGCCGAAGCGCACGTCCTCGTACGGCTCACCGAACAGGAAAACCGGGCCGAGGTTCGCCTCCGTGAGCTGCTGCGCGCACTGCGCGTAGGCCTCCCAGGTCGCCTGCAGCACGCCGCCGTCGCGCTTGTGCCAGTACGAGAAGATCATCACCCCACGCGCGCCCGCCGCGATCGACGCCCAGAAGTCGTGGCGCGCGTCGATCGGCGAGAGGATGCTCATCGTCGGGTTGTAGAAGAGCTGCAGCACCGCGATGGGCGTCTTCTCGCCCGCCAGGTAGTCCTGCCCCACCTCGAAGCCCGCCTGCCTGATGCCCTCGATCTCGCGCTCGATGGCGTAGCGGATCCACGGTCGGGGCATGTGATGATACTCGGTGTAGCCGCCGCAGCCGATGATGTCCAGCCAGGGCGCGTCTCTGGCGATCCGGGCGGCGGTGATGTGCGTGGGCATGTACATGTAGTTGGGCCGTTGCATCGGGTCGATCTCGCGCGTCAGCTCCGACATGCGCACCAGCATCTCGTGCTCGTCCTCGTACCAGTAGCGCAGCTCCTCGGGGAAGTCCCACCAGACCACGTTCTCATGCGCGGCATACTCCGCGATACGCTCGCGGATCGTGTCCCAGGTGGTCTCCTCCTCGACGCGCGGCAGCCTCGCCACCGAGTAGAGGCCGCTGGCCAGCGCGGCGTCGAGGTAGGTGGCATCGAAGTGGTAGGTGTGGCCGAAGTTCCAGCCGAAGGGCGTGACCCCGGGCATCTCCTCACGCGGGTCGAGCGAGTACAGGCCGAGGGGGAAGGCATCGCCCTGCGGGTACGGCCGCGCGGGCAGCTCCTGCGCCGACGCGGGCAAGGCCAGCCCGACAAGCATGATGGCAACGACGGTGCGGGGCACGGCGATCACTCCTCCGGCGCGGGCGGATACTCGGTGCACAGCAGGTGCAGCGGCGGCTCGTCCTCTTCGATCGCCGGGAAGCGCCCGACCGCTTCGTCGTGGAAGCGGTTGTCGGCGGCGTCATCGTTGACCGTCGAGACCTCGCCGACGAGGACGAGGCTCTCCCCCGCCTCGGGTTTGCCCCAGAACTCGTGGTACTGGTACTGCGGCAGCGTGATCGACTGCCCCGGCGCCAGCTCGACCGTCGCGCCGGCCTCAACGGTGAAGGCGCGCCCGTCAATGTTCACCTCGACCGGCGTGTCGAGCTTCGCGCCATCCTCAGCGCCGTTCCACACGCGCACCATCAGCCGCCCTCCGCCGCGGCAGATGATGTCCTCCATCTTGCTGAAGTGGAAGTGCGTGGGGGTCACCTGTTCGTCGCCGCAGATGAGGATCTTCTCACAGTAGGGCTTCGCGTACTGAGGCAGCTTCGCGTTGCCGTTGCGGATGGTGAACAGCAGCAGGCCGATGCGCTCGTAGTCGCCCATGCCGAAGTCGGTGATGTCCCAGCCGAGCAGGTTATCGCGCACCTCGTCGTACTCGTGACCCGCCCGCCCCCACTCCTCCGGAGACCAGTGCGCCCACTCCGGCAGGTGAAAGTTCATGCGCGCGAGGAACGCCTTGCATTCGCGCAGGATTGCGTTCAACTCCGATCGCTTCATCGCCCTACCTCCGCCGAGAATGTATGACGGTGCTTCACCGCAGGGTTCGCCCCGGGCACGTTCGTCCCTCCACATACGCTCGTGTGCGCCGGGTACCAACTTGCGCACATCCACGTGACTTTGTCGCGCGGCGAAGGCACGTGCGGCCGGGACCGGATGCACTACTGCTGGACAATCGCCACATTCTCGCCGAACAGATCCATGCGACACGCAGCCTCCCCGGTCGCGTCGTGTGCACGGGAATACGCGCAGACTGGTGTTGGCCCCCTGCACACGGCAACAGTAGATGCCGGTGGCACACCCACGCCGGCCGGTGGCGACTCGCCCCCCCCGCCTCCGCGACGCCCCACTCACGTCCGGCGCAGATTTGACCGGGCGGCGCGAAATCAGTATCATGCAGGTCCACGCGACAGGGACCGCGACGGCCGCCCCGGGAGGGTCGGCCGACATCATCTCCTTCGCGACGCGCCTGAGGAGGCCCACGGAATGAGCGGAAAGGTCTACGGCTTCGGACTGGTCGGCTGTGGAGTGATCGCGCCCACCCACGCCGAGGCGATCCGACGTCTCGACAATGCTGAACTGCGCGCGGTCTGTGACCTCAACGAAGAGGCCGCCAACGCCTGCGCCGCGGAATACGGCGCGGATGCGCACACCGACCTTGCTGAGATGCTCGCGCGCGACGACATCGACGTCGTCAACATCCTCACCCCCAGCGGCCTGCACGCGCGCCTCGGCATCCAGTGCGCCGACGCCGGCAAGCACGTGATCTGCACCAAGCCCATCGACATCACCCTTGAGGCCATCGATACGCTCATCGAAGCCGGCGAGCGCAACGGCGTGAAGATCGCCGCCACCCACCAGAACCGCGGCTACCCGATCTACGAGAAGATCCGCAACTACATCGACAGCGGGCGGCTGGGGCGGATGCTCTACGGCAATGCCTTCGTGCCCTGGTACCGCTCGGATGAGTACTACTCCGATGGCTGGCATGGGACCAAGCGCCTCGACGGCGGCGGCGCGCTCATCAACCAGTCGATCCACTACATCGACCTGCTGATCTGGTACATGGGCCAGGTAAGGTACGTCTTCGGCTTCGCCGATGCCCTCGACCATGACATCGAGACCGAGGACATGGGCACGGCGGTGCTCAAGTTCGAGGACGGCACCCACGGCATCATTCAGGGCAGCACCTGCACCTACACCGGCATGCCCGCGCGCCTGGAGCTGCATGGCACAAAGGGCAACATCATCACCGTGGGCGACGACATCGCCCTGTGGGATGTGGAGGGTGACGAGCGCATCGAGGACCCGATGGCGGGCAAGAAGGGCGGCGCCGCCGACCCCAGGGCCGGCATGCCCGAGCACGCCATCGTCTCGCATGTGAAGCAGATCGGCGATGTGCTCGCCGCCATCGAGGAGGACCGTGAGCCGGTGCTCAACGGCCGCGAGGCCCGACGCGCGGTCGAGGTCATCCTCTCGGTCTACCGCGCTTCGGAGACCGGTCAGGTGGTCGAGCTGTAGGCCCTACCGACGCGGGTATCTCCGACAGGCCGCCCAGTCCGGGGCGGCCTGTTCGGTTTCGGCGGCGGTCTGCGTCGGCTCGCCCGGTGCCGTCGCGTCGGCTTCCGCTGCGGGCGCCGGGCCGTAGAAGTTGTCATGCACCTCGGTGCCGGCCGAGGCGCCCACCGCGGCGGCCTGATCGGCGTGCGCGGCGAACCAGTTGTGGTGCACCTCGCACACATCCTGGGGCACGCCGCGGATGACCACCGCTCGCTGGGGCGCGCGGAAGGTGTTGTTGTAGATCTCGATGCGGGTGCCCGCGATGTCGGTACCGTCGCCGCGGTCGCGCCCGCCGTGCATGTCGAAGCAGTGGCTGAGCGAGGTGCCCAGCTCGATGTTGTTGCGCGCCACGTAGCCGCAGCCGGGCCGGCCCGTGCCCGCGATCGAGTGGCGGTTGAAGTCGAACAGGTTCTGCTCGATCAGCGACGACGAGGTGTTGTGCGAGACACCGTAGCCCAGGCCGTTGTACTGGCAGTGGTGGATGTAGTTGTGGTGGATGTGGTGATTGACGCCGCCGACCAGGTAGACTCCCCCGTGGCCGAACCCGGAGATCTCGCAGTTATCGACCTCCAGCCCGTCGAACTCGGTCTGAATCCCGTTCTGCGTCGGGAACTTGTAGTAGTAGCTGTGGCCGCCGTATCCCTCCCGGAAGGCGCGGCGGTGGTGATCGAGGTAGCGCTTGGGATTGGGCCCGCGGATACGCAGGCCGGTGATACGCACATCCGGCCCCAGCGCGCGGATCATCACCGGCGTCTGCAGCGCGTCGCTGGTGAGGATGGCGCCGAGCGAGCCGCCGTTGCCGCGCTCGCCCGCCAGCGTCACCCCTGCGGGCACCTCGAGCACGAACTTGTCGATGTAGATGAAGGTGGTCAGGTCGATCTCGGTCTCACCGGGGATGAACACCACCTGGCCGGGCTGCGCCTGGGCGAGCGCGTCGATCAGTTCCTCGAGCGTCGTCACCACGTAGTCGCCGTCGGCGACGATGGCGGTGTAGCCCTCCCCGCCGCCGATGGGCCCGCGTTCATCGGGCTGCGCACCGTAGACCACGCCATCGACTTCCACCGAAGACCCGCCGGACTCCGACCCGCCTTCGGGCGCACAGGCGGCAATGACCGACAGGGCGATGGCAAGCACCAGCGCCGGCAGTACGCGGCTGTGTCCGAGTGAGCGGAGCATGGGCCACCTCTTGGATGCGGGCGATTCTCAAGCTGCTACGAAGTTGTCTTCTCCGGTGTGGTCCAACACACCTGCGCACGACCTCCGGCCAGGTCGCGAGCGAGCCACGCGACCGAGAAGGCAGGAGTACCGGCCCCGACACGGAAGTTCATCTATTGAAGCGACCAGACGCACCGGGAGGTGTCGGCAGTGACAATGCGCACGCGCACTTCGCTCGGCTTGACGATGGTCGCATGCACGCTGCTCGTGGGACTCGCGACACAGGCCGCCCTGGCCCAGCCCATGCAGGTGGACATCGGGGCGTTCACGAAGCATCCCGACCTGGTTGTCGAGAAGATCATGCTGATCGGCACAGACTATGGCGATGTCGCGAGCGAATTCACGCTGCGCGTGGTCGTGCGCAACGTGGGTTCGGGAGACGCGCCGCCCTGCACGGTGACACTGGGCTACTCGAGCAACCTCGGCGGCTCCTCGCCGATCGTACTCGAGACCACGCAGATCCCGAACGTCATCAAGCCCGGTGGCTCGACGCTCGCGACCTTCACGTTGATACTGCCCTACAGCCCGGGGACGCCGTGGCGAGGGATGCTGCTGGCCGTGGTCGATCCGCCCGTTGCCGGGCACCCCGAGGGCCAGATCCGGGAGCGCCCGGTCACGCTGGTGGCCGCGGGCGGAACGCCACCGTCCTTCGCGGAAACCAACAACGTGTTCGGCATCATCTTCCACACCGGCGGGCCGCCGCAACTGCCCATCCACTGGGCCAACCCCGCGGCGCACTGATCGGCCCGGGGTGACGCCGGCCGCCAGGGCCGCAGGGCGAGGCACACGCCATCGCTCACCGCAATTGTGTGCCGTATGATCACGGCACGCAGCGGGGAGGCTGTCGTGTCCCGAACCTAAACGCGCCTCCTCGCAGGTGGTCGCACGGGCGTGACGGAACCGTGACCCGCTACAGCTCGCGCAGGTACTCCACGGCCTCGCGGATGTCGCGCACCGGGTCATCGCCAACTTCGCGCTCGATGGCGTAGAACCCGGTGAAGCCTGCCGCATCAAGCAGGGACACCCAGCGCTCGAAGTCGATCCAGCCGGTGCCCGGCGGAACCTCCTGGTACTGCCCGCCATCCTTCACGATGGCGTCCTTGGCGTGGCAGTGCACCACGAACTCGCCCAGCGTCGCCGCGCCCTCGACCGGATCGTACTGCTCCCACGCCCGGTCGCGGTCGTAGTGCTCGCCGCGCTTCTTCGCCAGCAGCGCCGGCCAGATCACCAGGTTCGCGGGGTCGTAGTTGACCCGAATGGCCTCGCTGCCCACAGTCTCAATGAGCCGGCGCACGATGCGCGGAGGCTCTGGGCCGGTCTCGATGGCGACACACGCCCCGACCTTCTCGCCATGCTCGGCGAGCCGGGCCATCGCCCGCACCATGCGGTCCCAGCCCGGATCGGCGGTATCCCACGGCATGACCCCCACGTGGGCTCCCCAGATGCCGCACTCGAGGTCGGCGGCCAGCTCAAGCAGCGTCTTACCCTGCTCGATGGCCTCCTCCCATCCCTCCTCCTCGGCCAGATCGACCTCTCCGCCCCAGCGCATGATCGCCGAGATGGTCAGGCCCAGCGACTCGACGTGGCGCACCAGGTCCCTGCGGTCCTGCCTGGTGAGCTGCTCGGGGCCGAAGGGGTCCCGGGCGGTGATATGCACACCACCGATGCCCCAGCTTGCGATGACCTCCATCGCCTCGTAGCGATCCATCCGCAGGTTGTTGTCCTTCGCGGCTATCCGGGCGCTCTCCATGGTCTTCCTCCGGTCCTGCCATCGGCATGGCGGTTACACGTCACGAACTGCCGCCCCCATCTCCTCAATCGAGCGCGACTCCAGCCCCCCGGCCACCAGCAGCATCGAGCGCGGCGAGCGCAGGGCGACGTCCGCCGCCAGCGAGCCGAAGAACGCGCGTCGCAACCCGCGCCGGTTGCTCGCGGCCATCACGATAATGTCGTGGTAGCGCGCGGCCTCCAGCACCTCGTACACGCGTGAGTCCGCGGCCACCGCCCGGCAGTGACACTGGCCGGGCATGGCGTCGCAGTGGGCGTAGTCCTGTACCTCCCGCTCGGCGTCCTGCAGCTCGGCCGGCCGACACTCCGCGGGCATCAGGCGCAGAAAGGTGATCTGATGTTCCTCAATCGCGCCCAGCGCCGCGACCACCGGGCGCACAGTCAGGTAGTCCTCAGGGCCGCTCAGCGGCACCAGGATGCGCTCGGTATGCAGCGGCCCTACGAACTTGACCACCACCACCGGACACAACGCGTCACGCGCCAGCGCGTCCACGATGCGCCCGAAGCGCGGAGCGGCACGCACCAACGGGTGCCCTACGACGATGGCCTGCGCCGCGGTCTCGTCGGCCGCCTGGAGCATGCCCAGCGCCGCGTCGCCGGCGAACTCGACCTCGGTGTCGAGCAGGTAGCCAAGGCTCCGCGCCTCCTCGTCTGCGACCCGGAACAGCCCGACCGCCTCCTGATCGTGCAGGTTGTCCCAGAAGTCGTCCGGGTGTTCGGCGGTGGCGACGTGCACGGCCGTGGGCCGAACCGCGTAGTGATGGGCGAGCAGTACTCCGATGCGCGTGAGCCCGGTGACCGTGGCCGGATGGCTCACGCCCACCAGCACACTGCCTTCCTCGGTCGCGCGCGGCTCGAGCTTGGGCCAGGTCCAGGGAACCACGTCCAGGCTGTCCAGGCCGCCGGGCTCGGCCTCCGGCACGGCCTCAAGCTCGGCCGCCGGCGTCCCGACCTCACCCGCCCCTATGAGCATCATGCGCACCAGCGGTGGTCCCAGCAACTCGTTGACTACCACGCTGGCGATCACCAGGTTGATGACCAGCGTGCGGATAGGCTCCAGGGACGGGTCCTGCCGGACCAGATAGGCCAGGCCGATGGCCAGGCCCGCTTGCGGCAGCAGGCCCAGGCCGATGGAGCGGGCGCGCCGCGACGCCATGGGCACCGAACGCGCGCCCAGCCAGGCGCCCAGATACTTGCCTGCGCCGCGCGCGAGCACGAAGGTCGCCCCGAGCAGACCCACGGCGGCGAGTTCGCTCAGGTGCAACTGCGCTCCCGCGAGGGTGAAGAAGATGCCGTAGATCGGCGGCTCAAAGTCGTTGATGGCCCGGAAGGCGCGCACGTCGCGCCGATCCCGGTTGACGACGGCGAAGCCGGCCGCCGCGCCCGCCAGCAGCGATGAGAGCCCCAGGTACTCGGCGAAACCGCCACAGAAGAAGATGGCCGCCAGCGCCACCACCAGCACATCGGCGCGCTGGCGCAGGCGGTGGACGACGAAGTCACAGGCGAGACCGACGGCGATCCCCAGCAGCAGCGAGCCCAGAGTAATCACAAGGGGCCACGTGGCCCTGGCCAGAATGGAGCCGCTGCCGGTGCCCAGCAGCACCTGAGCAGCCGCTACCGCGATCCCGAAGAGCGTTACGCTCAGCGCGTTGTTGACCACGACGTTGGAGAGAACCAGGCGTGAGATCGGCCCGCTTGCCTCCAGCTCGCGGATGACCATGACCGTGGCCGCCGGGGCGGTCGCCACCGCGATCGAGGCGCACACCAACCCCACCGCCACCGCGAACGAGGCGTCACCCTTTCCGCTCAGCCACGCCACCAGCCCCACGCTCATGCCCACCAGCACGAAGCTGCCCAGCGTCTCGCCCAGGCTCACGCGCACCAGCGCCCGGGCCTGGGCCCGCAACTGCTGCAGATCGAAGCGCTCACCGATGCCGAAGGCAACCAGCAGCAGGGCGATGTGCGTGAATACCTGCAGACGGTTCTCGAGGACCTCAATGCTGATGAGGTTCAGCCACGAGGGGCCCAAGGCAATCCCCGCGACGATGTAGCCGGTGACCGAGGGCAGGTGCAGCGCCTTGGCGAGCCGCGCCAGAGCGAAGCCGGCGGTGAGCAGCAGGCTGAGCGCAAATACCAGGTTGGTCGCTACGGCCGGCTCACTCATGGGCGTACGCGAGGCCCCTCCCGGACCAGGACGCGATCGTATGACAGGCGCCGCTATTGAACACGGGACGGGCGGGCCAAGTCAAGCGGGAATCCGACGCGGTGGCGCACGCGGCCGTCGGAGAGATCCCGCGGGGGAACGGCACATCGATCCAGCCCCTGAACCTCATGCAACGTGGAGCATGGCCGCGACGAATCCATCAATATGAACACTTTGAGGCACTGTCATGGCATGGGAAAGTCCGCTCGCATCGTGCTGGCTGACCCTCATGCGAACGCATGTTCTCGGGTGTTTTCCACACTACGGCACCCGGGTTGTGGGGTTATCCACCCGGTTTTCCACATTTTCCCGATGCCGGGGGAACGCAGGGGAGTTCGGATCTGCCTTGCGCACACCCCCCCCCTGTCTCCACATCTGACCAGGAGGAATGCTCTTAAGGTGTCCGAACCGTCCTGCTACGAGGGCAGTTGCAGGGCGGAATCGACCTCCATCGACAGGTCGTCCGGGCCGCGCCGGGCCATCTCGTAGTAGCCGGCGGCGGCGACCATCGCGGCATTGTCGGTGCACAGCGACATGGGCGGGAAGTAGGCGGTGAGCCCGGCGCGGCGCGCCGCCACCCTCATCTCGCGGCGCAGCGTGGCGTTGGCGGCGACGCCCCCGGCCACCAGGACCTGCTCGACCTCGAAGTGCTCCGCGGCCTCGATGGTCTCGCGCACCAGGCAGTCCACCACCGCCTGCTGGAAGGCCGCCGCCAGGTCGGCCACAGAGTGTCCGCAGCGGTCCACTCCGTCCGGCCCGACGATACGTACCAACGCGGTCTTGAGCCCGGCGAAGCTGAACTCGAAGCCCTCCTTCGTGTCCGGCCGGGGCAACCGGACCGCGTTCGCATCGCCGTCCCGGGCGGCACGTTCGATGGCCGGGCCGCCGGGGTAGCCCAGGCCGAGCAGCCGCGCGGCCTTGTCCAGCGCCTCGCCCGCGGCGTCATCGCGGGTGAAGCCGACGAGGCGGTAGTCGCCCAGGCCGTTGACCAGCGCGAGGTCGGAGTGCCCGCCCGAGGCTATCAGGGCCAGCGCCGGGAACTGCAGGGGGGCCGGTTCGTGGTCGTGCGCGGTCAGCAGAAACGAAGAGGTGATGTGCCCGGCGATGTGATTGATACCCACCAGCGGCAGCCCGGTGGCCAGGGCGTAGCCCTTGGCGGCGCTGACTCCCACCAGCAGCGAGCCCACCAGCCCCGGGCCGCGCGTCACCGCGAGCAGGTCGAGGTCGCCCCACTCCGCGCCCGCCTGGCGCATGGCCTGGTCCACCACCGCCGTAATCAGCTCGGCGTGTCGGCGCGAGGCCACCTCAGGGACGATGCCGCCGAAGTGCGCGTGCATCGCCTCCTGCGACGCCACCACGTCGCTCACGATCTCCCGTCCGCCCCGCACCACCGCGGCGGCGGTTTCGTCGCACGAGGTCTCGATGCCCAATACCAGGCCGTCGTCACTTAACGACAACCGTCATGCCCCTCTCGCGCAACCATCGCTCCCAGGCCTGATCGAGCTGCTCACGCCGCTCGGCCGTGGTCATGCCGTCGATACGCGCGAGCACCGCGTCCTCGCCGGTGTCGGAGTAGTAGCGCTCACGGATCCCGACGCGGACGAAGCCCAACTTCTCGTAGAGGCGGGCGGCGGCCTCGTTGCCCACACGGTACTCCAGGTGCACCACGTCGGCCTCGATCTCGGCGGCGTGGCGCATGGCGGCCAGCACCAGCAGTTCACCCAGCCCGCGCCGACGGTAGCGCGGATCGACGGCCAGCGTGCAGATGTGCCCCTCACCCAGCACATGCCACAGGCCGATGAAGCCCGCGACCTCGCCGTCAAGCGTCGCCACGAGATAGGTTGCGTCCGGCTGGCGCAGCTCGCCCGCGATCAGCCGCTCGCTCCACGGCGTGGGGAAGCTGGCGCGCTCGATGGCGCACATGGTCTTGAGGTCCGCCTGTCGCGCGCGCCGCAGTACGACCTCGTTGGAGACAGCACCACCGCGACCCTGATCATCCATCGCCCTATCCCTGCAGGCCGAGATCCAGGCCGAAGTTGCGCTCGGCCTGTGAGAGCCGTCCGTAGCGCGGCGTAAGCGTCAGAGCTGCGGTCGGGTCCGCGGCGCCGATGCGCGCTGCGGCGACCCGCGCCACCTGCGCCGCGCGGGGCAGCGCGTGCTGCTCACCGGCGATGCAGGCGTCCGGAAAGATGGCGCGGATCTGCTGCGCGGATGCCTCGGCGGCCCCGCCGCAGATCACATCCGGCGCCCTTCCGAGCTGCTCCTCAGCGGTCCGCAGCGCGCGCGGGAGCGTCAGCACCTGCGTGGGCGCGCACTCCCTCGGCACACCGCCTTCTCCCAGCTCCAGCGTGGTCACGTAGATCTCATCGGCGCGCGCAGGCTGCAGCACGCACACCGCAGTGCCCGCGGGCGCGTCCAGCCCGGCCGCGATCGCCTCCGGGCCGCTCACGCCGGTCAGCGGCAGCCCCAGCGCGTGCGCCATCGCCTTGGCCAGCGCGACGCCCATGCGCACTCCGGTGAACGAGCCCGGGCCGATGCCCACGCCGATGGCACCCGCTCCGGCGGCGCGCACATCTCCGCCGAGAACCGCCACGATCTCGCCGGCCAGCCGCTGGTTGAGCGTCATGCGTGCGGGGAACTCGCGCTCGGCGAGCAGCTCACCGTCGTGAGTCAGCGCGACTCCCGCCAGCTTCGCCGAGGTCTCAATCGCGAGGATCGTCATGGTCCTCCATCCGCTCGATGATCTGCGCCGCCCGCGGGCCGATACCGCGCAGGTGCAACAGCCGGCCCTCGCCCGCGTAGTCGATGCGCACCTCAATGCGCGCACGCGGCAGGGCTTCGGAGACGGTGTCCGCCCACTCCAGGGCCACCACACTCTCTTCCAGCCAGTCGTCGAAGCCCAGGTCCAGCAGCTCGCCCGCCCCCGACAGTCGGTAGGCGTCCACGTGGCACAGGGGCATGATGCCCCGGTGCAGGCGCATGAGCACGAAGGTGGGGCTGGTGATCGGACCGGACACGCCCAGGCCCTCGGCCAGGCCCTGTACGAAGCAGGTCTTGCCGGCGCCCAGCGGCCCCACGAGGGCCACGAGATCGCCCGGCAGCAGCAGGCGGGCGAGGCGCCTGCCGACGGCCCGCGTATCCTCGGGGGCGCGCGCCTCGACGGTTGTCTCCGCGTAGTCCACGCGCTCGGAAGTAGACATCGTGCCCGGTAGTTCGCGGCGGAGGGGCATCGCTCCTTCAGCGGCGGGTCGCCCCATCAATCAGAGGCGTCGCCCACCGCCGATGTCGAGCGAGCCGTCGGCTTTGACGGTCTTGTCTCCGGTTGCTATACTCGTCATGGTGAGCGACGATGGTGGTGATCGACGGCTCCCACGGGGAGGCGGGCGGGCAGGTGCTGCGTACCAGCCTGGCACTGTCCGCACTGCTGAGCCGCGACATCCGCATCGAAGCCATCCGCGCCGGACGCTCACGGCCCGGCCTTGCCGCCCAGCACCTTGCCGCTGTGCGGGCAACGGCGCAGGTGTGCGGGGCGCAGGTCGAAGGGGCCCGCATCGGCTCCATGGAGCTGAGCTTCTCCCCCGGGCGCATCCGGGGCGGACACTTCCGATTCGATGTCGGCACCGCCGGAGCCACCACGCTGGTGCTGCAGACTGTCCTCCCCTGCCTGCTGTTCGCCCGGGAGGCATCGGTGCTGCATATCGCCGGCGGCACCAACGTGTTGTGGAGCCCGCCGCAGGAGTACATCGCCCACGTCTTCCTGCCCGCCATCGCGACCATGGGCGCTACCGCCCGCATCGAGTGCCTGCGCCCGGGCTTCTACCCCAGGGGCGGCGGGCGGCTGGAGGCGCGGGTGACGCCTGTGGACGGCCCGCTGCGGCCACTGCCCTGGCTCGAGCGGGGGGAGCTGCGCTCGCTGACCGCGTTCAGCGTGGTCGAGGGCCGGCTGCCCGCGCACATCCTGCGCCGGCAGATCGAGGGCGCGCGTGAGGCTCTCGGGCCGGTGGGCCTGCGTGCCGAGACCGCGCACCCGCAGTCGCCCTCGCCGGGCACGATGCTGACCATCGCGGCGCGCTTCGAGCACGGAGCGGCGGGCTTCAGCGCCGCCGGCGAGCGTGGCAAGCGGGCGGAGACCGTCGGGCGCGAGGCCGGGGAGCAGGCCGCGCGCTTCCTGCAGGATGCCGCGTCGGTGGACATGTACCTGGCTGATCAACTTCTGCTCTACGCGGCCATCGCGGGGGGCACGACGGTCTATGTGACCGAGAAGATCACCGAGCACCTGCGCACCAACGCGTGGGTAATTGCGCAGTTTCTGGAAGCCGAACTCAACATTGACGAGGACACGGGGCGGGTGACGGTCCGGGGTGTGGGCCTGCCCGTCGGCGGGGAGACGATCTGACAGGAGGTGGGACCGATGACCGACGATCTTCGCAAGGACGAGGAGATGGGCGAACACGACCGACCTGCGGCATCGGCGGAGGCGTCCGAAGCAGAGGTGACAGGAGAGGCCGACGCCGCCGCCGAAGCGCCATCCGAACCTGAGGCCGCCGGCGAAGAGGAGCCGGCGCCGCCCGCCGGGGAAGAGCCTGCGGGCGCGGACGAGAAGCGCCCCGAGACCAGGGCGGCTGAGGAGCAGCGCGAATGGGCCCCGCCACCTGTGGACGACCTCGGCGTGTTCGACCTGTTGCGCGCGAGCATCGGCCTGTTCGTGCAGGAGGCATGGATCGCGCTGGGGGTGCAGGCGCGTCCGGGCGCGACCGACGTGCACACCGACCTGCATGCCGCCCGGGTTGCCATCGATACCACGCAACTGCTGATCGACAAGCTCGGCGACGAGGCGACCGACGAGGAGAAGCGCGAGTTCGAGCAGATCATGACCAACCTGCGCATGAACTTCGTGCGCCGCCAGGCCAGGCAGGGCTGAGACGGGCCCGATCCGGCGACGCGACACGTGGTTGGTCGAAGGTAGGGCACATCCCGGGGAGGATCCGACATGAGCGCAAACGATGGTGTCGTCGCCCTGGCGAGGGTCACGCGCGACGGCGTGGCGGAGAGCACACACTTCGGCCGCATCGCGGTCTGCAGCCCCGACGGGCGGCTGCTCGCCAGCGCCGGCGATCCCGATGGCGTTCAGTTCTGGCGCTCGTCATCCAAGCCCATCCAGGCGCTCAGCGTCGTCACCTCCGGCGCCGCCGATCGCTTCGCGCTGACCGAGCCCGAGCTGTCGGTGTGCTGCGCGTCCCACTCGGGCTCGGCGATGCACGTCGAGGCCGTCCGCGGCGTCCTCGCCAAGCTCGGGCTCGATGAGTCCGCCCTGCAGTGCGGCACGCACTGGCCCGGCGACAGCGCCGAACGCGACCGGCTCATCCGGGCCGACGAAGAGCCCTCACCGCTGCACAACAACTGCTCGGGCAAGCACGCCGGGATGCTCGCTACCTGCCTGGCGCTGGGCGCCGACCCGACCGACTACCTGGCACACGAGCACCCGGTGCAGCGGCTCATCGCCACCCACCTGGAGTTGCTCAGCGGCGCCTCCCAGGCGGACTGGCGCGTCGGCCGCGACGGCTGCGGTGCGCCCACGGTCGCGATGCCCCTGCGCGCAATGGCGCTGGCCTTCGCTCGGCTGGTGACGCCCCCGGACGACCTGCCCGCCGGCCTGCGTGAGGCCATCGCGCGCATCACCGCCGCGATGACGGCCGCGCCCGAGATGGTCAGCGCAGTCGGCTCGTTCAACACTGAGCTGATGCGCCTCACCGGCGGTGGAGTCGTCGCCAAGGGCGGCGCTGAGGGGCTGTTCTGCATGGCCGTGCGCGAGCGCGAGATCGGCATCGCCTTCAAGGTCGCCGACGGTTCGGGGCGCGCGCACGCCCCCGTCGCGATCGAGCTGCTCCGTCGGGCGAAGGCCGAGCTGCCAGAGGACTTGACCGCGCGTTTCGCCCGCCTGCCGGTGACCAACTGTCATCACGACACCGTCGGGCATGTCGAGCCGGCGGAGGTCGCGCTCGACATGATGGCATGACGGCGGTCACGCAGGCGACAGGGGGGGCGGTGGCGACGACCGGGATGGTAACGGCGATTTGCCGCGGATACGGGAGGCCGCTCATGGACCTGACCGTCGGGCTGATCGGATGCGGACAGTTCGCGCCGCTGCACCTCGATGCGCTGGTGCGCAATGACCATGTGCGCCGCGTCATCGCCGCCGACCCGGACGAGGCCGCGCTGGCGGGGATGTACCGCCGCTACGGCATCATCGCGCGCACCGAAAACGACTGGCGCGCGGTGGTGACCGGCGACGAGGTGGACGTGGTGGACATCCTCACCCCGCACGACAGCCACTGCGAGATCGCGGTGGCGGCGCTCGAGGCCGGCAAGAACGTCATCTGCGAGAAGCCCATGGCGCGCACGCTCGAGGAGGCGGACGCCATGATCGCGGCCGCCGAGCGCACCGGGCGGCGACTGCTCATCTCGATGCCCCAGGTGCACTTCCCGGCGATCGCGCGCGCGAAACAGCTCCTCGACGCGGGCGAGATCGGTCGCCCCTTCCTCGCGGTCTTCGAGGTCTACGATGATGAGGTCGAGCGCATGAGCGACCCCGAGCACTGGAAGGGCGACCTTGAACGCGCAGGCGGCGGGGTGCTCATTGACGCGGGCTACCACGCCGTCTACGTCATGCTCCACCTCCTGGGCCGACCGCGCGCGGTGACCGCCATGTGCCGCTCGCTGGTCATCGATGCCGAGGGCACCGGCGAGGACACCGCGGTGGTGGCCCTCGACCTGGGCGACGTGCTCATGGGCACAATCGTGGTAACCTTCGCTGATAACGCCACCCGTTACCGCGCCGAGCGGCGTATCGTCGGCACCGAGGGCACACTACTGATGCGCGACATGCCCGAGGACGAGCTGCCCCTGCTGTTGATGACCGACCAGGACATCCTGCCAATCCGCGTGCAGAACCCGCTCGACGTTGCACCCCTGTCGGTGGAACTGACTCTCAACGACCTGATCGACGCGATCGTTGAGGACCGCGAGCCGGTCGCCGGGACGCAGCTCGCGCGCGACACACTCGCCACCGTGCTCGCCTCATATCAGTCCGAGCGGGAGGGCTGTCGCATCGAGATGGCGTGGTAGCCCGGCGGCACGCCCGCATTCAACTATCGACAGTCGGCTTGACGTCACGCCACAGAGGGTATATGTTCAACAAGACTTAACCTTGTGGCGACTTGCGCACACGCGACGGATGAACGGGCCGCGCCACGGGGACTCATCGGGGGACCGCCCACAGCACAGACAATCTGATGGGAGGTCTTGCAATGCGGAGAGGCTTCACGCTCATTGAGCTGCTGGTCGTCATCGCGATCAT
>CAZTZN010000085.1:0-19501 GCA_964617715.1 uncultured Armatimonadia bacterium
CAGTTGGTGCAGTTGATGAAGGGGTGCCGGTAGCGTCGATCCGCCCGGTCGAACATCTCCCGTCGGCAGTCGGCGCAGATGGCCACGTCGGGAGAGACGTAGATCTCGCCCTCGGCTCCGGAGCGGCTGGCGATGATCTCGAAGCCCTCGGCCTGCTCGGGCTCCAACTCCTCCACCGTCAGGCCCTCAATCACCGCGATCGGCGGGGCCTCGGCCGCAATGCGCCGCACGAACTCATCGACCGCGCGCTCGGTCCCTTCGATCTCGACCTCCAGGCCGCCGGCGACATTGCGCGCGCAGCCGGCCAGGCCGAGGTTGCGCGCGAGCCGATGCACGTGCGGACGGAAGCCCACGCCCTGTACGATGCCCTCGACGCTCACCCGCCGCCGCACCCGCCGTCCGGTTGTCTCGGCTTCGGCCTTCGCCATAGTCCACCGACTTGGTCGGATTAGCCCCCGACTCCTGATACGCTGATGATAGTGCGGATGTTCACAAAGTCAAGGCGTTCTCCGGCGCAGGCACCCGCTGCGTATCGCCGCTTTTCGCTTGCGGGAAGGAAACCCTGCATCGCACGCGGAAGTATTCCGAGGTACACAGGCTGCACACACACCAGCCCACTGTTGGGAGACTTGCATATGCCCAAGAACATCGACGTCCTGCCGCTCTTCGAAAAGAGCGAGATCACCTTCCCGCCCATACCGCGCTTCGCCTTCGAAGGGAATCTGGGCACCGAGCTGGCCGCCGGGCGCGTCACGCCGGAGGATGCGGTCAAGATGCTCGATTGCATGCTCGCGATTCGCAGCTTTGAGGAGACGGTCGCTCAGATGAAGGCAGGGAAGTTCAAGCCGCGTCCGGACTTCCGCTTCATCGGTGCCACACATCTGTCCATCGGTCAGGAGGCCACAGCGGTCGGCGGGGTGTCGGCGATCCGCCCCGATGACTACATCACCAGCACCCACCGTGGCCACGGCCATTCCATCGCCAAAGGGTTCTACTGGCTGCTCGGTCGCACCTCGGACGATGAGCTGCGGGCCTTCATCGGCGACTACGCCGATCCATCCGACTACGAGAGTCTGGCCGAGTGCGCCCTGCAGGTGCACCTCAACCGCACGATGGCCGAGCTGCTGGGCAAGGAAGAAGGCTACTGCCGCGGCCGGGGCGGCGGCATGCACATCGCTGACTTCGACGCCGGGCACCTTGGGGCCAACGCCATCGTCGGCGGCAGCTACGCCATGGCCGCGGGCGCGGCCATGGGCTGCTGGAAGCTGGGGCTCGACCGGGTGGTGCTCAGTTTCGTCGGCGACGGCGCCACCAACAACGGCATCGCTCACGAGGCCTACAACTGGGCCTGTCAGGACCAGTTCGAGCAGGGCATTCCGGTCATCTTCCTGGTCGAGAACAATCAGTACGGCATGACCGGCCAGCAGGTCGGCGAGGTCACCGGCATCGAGGATCTGGCTCAGCGCGGCGCCGGCTACAACGAGGTCAATATGCACGCCGAGGTCATCAACGGCATGGACCCCATGGCCGTGCGTGATGCCGTCAGCCGCGCGGCGCAGCTCTGCCGCTCCGGACAGGGGCCGGTGCTGCTCGAGTCCAAGACCTATCGTTACCTGGGGCACTCTCTCTCCGACGACTGCACCAGCTACCGCTCGCAGACCGAGGAGGATGCCTGGGAGAACATCGACCCCATCGACTACATGAAACGCGCGCTCGTCGTGCACGGCGTGCTCAGCGACGATGATATCGTGGAGCACTGCGCGCGCATGAAGCAGCGCATCGAAGATGCCACGATCTGGGCGGTGGACGGCACCGACCCGGACCCGGCCGACATCTACGACGGCTTGTGGGTGGACACCACCTCCGACAGTATCGGCCCGGAACTTGCCACCCCCGAGGACCAGCTTGTCGGTGAGGTGGTCTACACCCGTCGCGACCGACAGGGGCGGATCCTGTATCGGCATGCCGTGGCCGAGGCGTTGATGGAGGAGATGCTGCGTGACCGCCGTGTCATCTGCTACGGCGAGGACATCGCTGACTACGGCGGCGCCTTCGGGGCTACGCGCGGCCTGATCGATGTCTTCGGGCGCGAGCGCGTCTTCAACGCGCCCATCTCCGAGGCGTGCATCGTCGGGACCGCCGCGGGCGCGGCCATGGTGGGCATGCGCCCGGTCGCGGAGATCATGTACATCGACTTCATCCTCATGACCATGGACCAGACCGGCAACCAGCTCGCCAAGAACCGCTACATGTTCGGCGGCAAGGCGACGCTGCCCGCGGTCATCCGCACCACCATCGGCGGTGGACGTGGCTACGCCGGCCAGCACTCCCAGTCGCTCGAGGCCATCGTCACTCACATCCCGGGTCTCAAGGTCGTCGCTCCAGCCTTCGCCCACGATGTCAAGGGGCTGCTCAAGGCCGCCATCCGCGACGACAATCCCGTGATCTTCATCGAACACCAGCACTGCTATACCGAGAAGGGCGTGGTTCCCGAGGAGGACTACACCCTCCCGCTGGGTGTGGCGAACGTGGTGCGCGAGGGCTCGGATGTCACCGTGATCGCCTACAGCTACATGCTGCTGCGCGCGCTCGAGGCCGCCGAGATGCTGGCCGAGGAGGGCATCGAGGTCGAGGTGGTGGACCCGCGCACCCTTATCCCGCTCGATGAGGATACGCTCGCGGCGTCGGTAAGCAAGACCGGCCGGGCGCTGATCGTCCAGCAGGCGCCCTACATCGGCTGCTTCGGCGAGCACATCGCGCATCGGATGATGGAGCGCTGCTGGGACGACCTGCAGGCGCCGGTGCGCATCGTGGCGGCACACGACGTACCCCCGCCGATGGCCGCGCCGTTGGAGGAAGAGAACATCCCGTCGGTGGCGAAGATCGCCGACCGGCTTCGCGCACTGGCCGGGAAGTAGCGTCCGACTGCAGACGCACTCACCCCCGGGCGCGGCGCTGTTGCGTTGCGCCCGGGGGGGCAGATGACCGACCACCTGGCGACACTGGCGAGGAGATTGTCCGATGAGGCTCGCGGCGTGGGGGCACCCGTACCTGGAGTATCCGCCGGGCCGGGACAGCGCCGACGACATGGCCCTTCGCCTGGACGCACTGCGCGAGGCCGGCATCGACCTGCTGTTCGCCTTCGTGGCGGTCGCGGACGAGCACTACTTCCGCACAGAATCCCTCGGCGAACCCGAGCGCGACCTGCTTGAGCCGCTGATGACCGCCGCCGCCCGGGTGGGCATGCAGGTCCATCCGGTGCTCGGCATCGGCGGCCCGGTCGGCTCCGGTGCGCACCACTACGAGCCCCCTCTGGACACCGCCGCCGTCCCCGAATATGCCCTGAACTGGGCGTGCGCGAGCTGGGGCGAGAACCACGAGCGCGCCATCCTCTTCGCCAACGAGATCATCGAGCGCTACCGGCCGGATGGCATCCACCTGGATTACTCGCGTTACCCCAACGCGGAGGTGCTGGCGCATAACCCCTGCGCCTGTGCGCGGTGCCGCGAAGCGCGGCTGCGCTGGCTGGGCAAGCCGCTGCCGGAGCCGCAGGACCTGGCCACCCCCGGGGTGGCCTACAAGGAGCTGCAGATGCGCGTCGAGTTCGTCCGCTCCTTTGTGGAGTCCATGCGCGGGCTGACGGATCACCACCAGATCGCGCTGTCGGCGGCGGTGCGCGCGCGCTACTACAAGGACGCGCTCGCTGAGGGTCAGGACTGGGCCGAATGGTGCGCCGACGAACTCATCGACATCTGCTGCCCGATGAGCTACACCCTCTCCTTCGGGACCTTCGCCAACTGGATGGCGCGCCACCGCCGCCTGACCGCCGCCGGCGCCGTGACCTGGCTGGCCGGGGTCGGGCTGAAGAGCAGCGCGGGGGAGCTTCCCCTCGAAGAGGCCGAGCGCCAGATTCGCTTCGCCCGGCGGGCCGGCGCCGACGGCATCGCCATCTTCAGCGCCGGCGCGCTCGATGACCAGGCGCTGCGACTGCTCAAGGAGCTGGCGCCCCTCTGAGCTGCGTCGGTGAGTGCTGCGCCCCCTGAGCTACCTGAGGAAGCGCAGCCACAGGTAGATCGTAGACATGCCCAGGTGAACCAGGGTCATGGGCACCCCGTACTTCATGAAGCGCATGAAGCCGATCGGGTGCCCCGAGCGTGACGAAATCCCCGAGACCACGACGTTCGCCGAGGCCCCGATGAGCGTCAGGTTCCCTCCCAGGCACGCACCCAGCGACAGCGCCCACCACACCGGCATGATCGTCTCGTGCCGGATCAGTTCCGCCGCGGTGTGCGTCACTTCAGCGCCCGCGGGAGCCAGATCGCCGGCCACGACTTTGAGCAGCGCCGCCATGGTGGCCACGAAGGGAATGTTGTCGATGATCCCCGAGGCGAAGGCGGAGAACCAGAGCACCACCAGGGTCAGCGCCGCGATGTTGCCCTGCGTCACGTCGATCATGCCGTCGCCGAGGGCCTTCACCACTCCGACCTTGACCAGCCCGCCGACCATGATGAACAGGCCGATGAAGAAGAAGATGGTCGGCCACTCAATCTCCTCGAGGGTCTCACGCGGGCCTTCGGGGTGAAGCAGCAGCAGCAGCGCTGCGCCCGCCAGGGCGATGGTCGCCGGTTGAAGGTGCAGCGCTCCGTGCAGCCCGAAGCCTACCAGCACCAGCGCGATGACAATCAGGCAGCGCGTGAGCAGTCGGGTGTCGGTGAGCGCGCGCGACTCGTCGAATTGCATGACGCGCAGGCGCGCCTCTTCGGGGGCCGAAAACCGGCGGCCCATCACCAGCCACAGCGTACCCGCGAAGACCAGGAAGGCCAGCAGCATAATGGGGCCGTTGACCACGATGAACTCGGCGAAGGTGATGTTGGCCGCCGAGGCGATGATGATATTGGGCGGGTCGCCGATGAGTGTAGCGGTGCCTCCGATGTTGGAGGCGAGGATAACGCAGATAAGGAACGGCACCGGGTCCAGCTCCAGCGCCTCGTAGATGACGATGACCGTGGGCGCGATGAGCAGCACTGTGGTCACGTTGTCGAGCAGCGCCGACAGCACGGCCGTGGACAACGTCATGCCGAGGAGGATAGGGATGGGGCGACCGCGTCCGAGCTTCGCGGTCCTGATGGCAACCCACTCGAACAGCCCGGTCCGGCGGGTGATATTGACGATGATCATCATCCCCATGAGCAGGAAGATCGTGTTCCAGTCGATCCCCTCGACTTCATGGGTGCCGTGGAAGGCGGTGCGCTGGTCGATTACTCCCAGCAGGATCATCAACGCGCCGCCGGCGAGCGCGACCTTGGTCTTATCGACCTTTTCCAGCGCGATCAGGACATAGGCCGCCAGGAAGATGCCCGCTGCGAGCCAGGCGGTCGTGGTCATGGGTGACACGCCAGCCCGAGCGTGGGGTCAATGATCTGTGCGATGATGTCCTTGCGGCACAGCCGGCCCACAAGCCGGCCGTCACGCACCACGAAAACCTGTGGCTGGTGGTGGCGGATGATCAACAGCGCCGCCTGCGCGGCCAGCTCACCTTCCTCGACCGTGACCACGTCCTCAGTGCGCATGACGTCGCTCACACGAACCTCTCGCAGCTTCTCGTCGGACAGGTCGCGGAGGCCGTAACAGCGCGGCAGATAGCTCAGTCGGTGCGGCTCCGCGACCGCGGTGGGCAGGGCGAGCGCCAGGATGTCCTCTTCCCCGATCGAGCCGAGCAGCCGTCCGTCATCATCGACCACCGCGACAGCGCTGTGTTCATAGCGGGTGAGCAGCTCCGCTGCGTCGGCGATGGTGTCATCAGGGGAGAGAGTGGGAGCGTCGCTCCGGCTCAGGTCACTGGCGATCATTGGGCCGCCTCCCGGCTGGCACCCGGGCCGCGGGATGTTGCCGTTTCCCGGGCCGCAGCCCAGCGTGAAAAAACCCGGAGACCGCCCCCCGGGCGGGCACCGGCGTGGTCTGCAAACGCGCTTATTATACCGCGGGCAACGCCTTGCCACAAGACCGAGCGCGAGCCGGGGAGCGCGGAATCGTTGCTGCCTTGAGAGGATGCGGAGTCTCTGTGGTGCGTCGCCGAACGGATGGCCGTACATGACCCGAGCCCGCCCAAGATCTCTGACCGTGCCTCATCTGGGGCTTTGCCCCGGTAGCGGTATGCGTGTCACGCGCTCCCTGTTCTCCGCCGGTCAGCGCGGGCGGGCTCGGCACTTGTGCACCGCTACTGCATCCAAAGGCATCACTCCAGGTTGCGCGCGTCCTTACGTCTGCCTCTCCACGACCTCGCCACCACCACTCAACCCCACCAATACTATCTTCCCGGTGCCTGCAGAGATTCCTCCTGCCTCCGCAGCATTTTCTGCGAGGCAGGGCGTGTCCTGCGCAGCGGCGAACCTACCGGTGCCGCCGCTCGACCCAACCCGTCAGGAGGCCGATATGTCCCACCGCTTCTGCAGCCACTGCGGCGCGAGGATAGACGATCGGGACGCCCGCCGATGCGTGCTGTGCGGGCATGAGCTGCAGCCGGAGTCGGATGAACCGAGGCAGCCACCGGCTCCACCGCAGGCGCCGGAGCCGGACGGGGCGCCACCGCCCGGGTCGCACGCTCCCCCGGCGCCTTCTGTGCCGCCTTCAGTGCCGGTGGCCTCCGCGGGCGCGCACATCCCCGCCGACGGCCAGCGCCGCTGCCCCCACTGCGGCGAGGCGCTCTACAGCGGGGAGCGCGTGTGCTGGCACTGCAAGCGGCGGGTGGACCTGTTCGAGGCCGTGGCGGGTGAGGACACGGGCACGGTGACGCAGCCGCTGCCGGGCGCGCCTGGCCCGGTGCCGTCGGCGCCATCCGAGCAGGCGCCGCCTGCCGCCAGTCGGGTGCGACCTGTCGCCGCGCCGCCGCCGGTGCAGGCGCCGGCCGGTCCGGAGGCCCCGCCCGACGCAATGGCGACGGCCTGGTGGGCCTTCGGGCTGGGGCTGGTGTCCGTGTTCACCTGCGGTCTGCTGGGGCTGCTCGGACCGGTCGCCATCTGGTTGGGCATCAGCGCGAACCGCCGCGGCGCCGGACCGGTGGCCATCGCCGGCATCGTATTCGGGGCGCTCGGTACCCTCGTGATTCTCGCGTTCGCCATCGCACTCCTGATCGGCATGCTGATGTCTGCACAGATGGTGCCCAGCCACGTACTGCTGCCGACGCTCGAGTGGAGTGTTGTCCTGTGCGCAGCCCCCTGCTGATGGTGGTTGTCATGACGGCATCCGGGATGGCCGTGGCCGCGGACGTTGAGGCGCCGGCGCCCGAGGTGGCCCCGCACACCATCGCGGGCGAACCCATGCCCGAGAGTCGAGTCCGGCCCATTCCGGTGGTCGAGGGCCACGTCTGGGCCGTGCCCCGCCTCGTTGAAGGCCTTGCGCACCGGGACCCCGTGCTCCGGGCACGCTGCTGCTTCCTGCTCGGGCAGATCGGCGACCACTCGGTGCTCGATGTGCTGGCTGAGCGCCTCGATGACCCCGAGCGTACGGTGCGTGAGTTCGCCGGCATGGCGCTGATGCGGATGGGCGACCTGCGGGGGATGCGCGCGGCGCGAGCCGCGCTTGAGGGCAATCGCTGGTGGGTGCACTTCTGGGCCGTAGACGCCCTTGGCCGCGGGCAACTGGTGCCGGACACGGCCTTGCGCGACCCTGACGATCTGGTGCGCACGCTCGCGCGGGAAGCGCGGGAGCGCAAGTGGGGGCCTGCAGCGGCACAGGTCGCGTACTCAGGGCCGACCGAGGCGAGCCTCGACGAGACCATCTACTTGTTGGTCAACTACCTGATCGCGGAGACCGATTGGTGGTGGCATGCGGGTGACTACCCGCAGATCATCCGGGGCCTGGAGACCGCGGTCTGGCTCGACCCGACCTACGTTGAAGGCTTCGCCAACGCCGCGTACCTCTACTGGAGTCTGGGGCGCAACACTGAGGCTGTGAGCACGTATCGGAAGAACGTCTATCTCAACCCGAACAGTTGTGATGCGCACTGGGAGTTGGGCTTCTACTACTTCAACGCGCAGAAGCGCTATGAGGACGCCATCCCGGTGCTGCGCCGGGCGTGGGAGCTGGGCTGCCGCCCGGAGGATGCGCACCTGCTCGCACACGCGCTCGAACACGTGGGGCGCACGCGGGAGGCGCTGGAGCTGTGGCGCGAGTTCGCGCGCGCGGAGCCCGACAGTGGCGTGGTGCGGCTGAACATCGAGCGGCTGCAGGCACTGTCGGGCGACGGTTGACGCTCCGGCGCGATGCTGGTAGGATTTCTTCCCGGTCGCGGGAGGTCCCCTGTCCGCGGGCGGTGAATGGCCCAAAGTCGTATCCCATCGAAGCAACGGCTCGCGCGAAATGACTCGGGTCGGCATCATGGAGCAGTAGCCTATGGCACTGAGAGAGACGCAGGAACTCGCAGAATACCGATCACTGATGGAGGCGCCCGAAGAGTTTGAGGACGGCTTCGGGTGGCAGACGGTCGTCGGGGCGTTCTTCATCGGCTTCGTGATGATGCCGGGGTCGATCTACCTCGGCCTCGTAGCGGGGCAGACGATGGGGCCGGCGGCAGAGTGGACTACGATCATCCTGTTCACCGAGATCGCGCGGCGCTCGTTCGCTCAACTGAACCGGCAGCAGATCTACATCCTCTACTATATCGCCGGCGGGCTCACCGCGATGATGGGCGGCGTGGCCCTCTCCGGCGGCGCCTTTGCCGGGCTGGTCTGGGCGCAGTTCCTCCGCGCCCAGGCCCCGGCCGACCTGGTCTCGCAGGTGCCCAACTGGGTGGCGCCGCCGCCGGATTCGGAAGCCATCGCGATGCGCACCTTCATGCACGCCGACTGGATCCCGGCCATCGCGGTGCTGCTGGTCACTCAGGTCTTCAGTCGCGTGGCCTGGTTCACCCTGGGCTACTCGCTCTTCCGCCTGCTCTCCGACGGCGAGCAGCTACCGTTCCCGCTGGCGCCCATCAGCGCGCAGGGAGCCACGGCGCTGGCCGAGGCCGCGAGCAAGGAGGAGACCTGGCGTTGGCGCCTCTTCTCCATCGGCAGCATGATCGGCATCGGCTTCGGGTTGATCTACCTCGCGGTGCCCACGCTGACCGGCGCCGTACTCATCCAGCCGGTGGCGATCCTGCCCATCCCATGGATCGACTTCACTCAGGGCACCGAACGCTTCCTGCCGGGGGTCCCCACCGGTATAGGTACGAACCTCGCCAGCCTCATGCTGGGCTTCGTGCTGCCCTTCTGGATGGTGGTGGGCAGCTTCCTGGCTGCGGTCACCACCGCCATCGTGAACCCGATCGCATACCACACCGGTCACCTGCCGACCTGGCGCCCCGGCATGGAGACCACGCGCACCGCGTGGGCGGCCAGCATCGACATCTGGCTGTCGTGGGGAATCGGCACCGCATTCGCGGTCGCCGGCATCGGCGTTTACAAGATGATCCTCGAGTGGAAGGAGAACAAGGCCACCGGCGACACCCAGGGCTTCGGCTTCGGCACCCGCAATCCCGCGCGCGGCGACTTCAGTGTCTGGATATGTCTCGGGCTGTTTTTCCTTGCCACCACCGGTTACATTGTGCTGTGCCGGATCCTGGTGCCGAGGTTCCCGCTCGTCTTCCTGTTGGTCTACGGCTACATCTGGACGCCGTTGCAGTCGTACATCAACGCGCGCATGGTCGGACTGACCGGTCAGTTCGTGGCCATCCCCATGATCCGCGAGGCCACCTTCATCCTCAGTGGCTACAAGGGCGTGGATATCTGGTTCGCGCCCATCCCGCTGGGCAACTACGGCGCCACGGTGCAGAAGTTCCGGGAGATCGAGTTGACCGGCACCAAGTTCACCAGCGTGCTCAAGGCCGAACTGCTGATGTTCCCGATCATGCTGGTGACCAGCTTCCTCTTCTGGGGCTATGTGTGGAAGCTGCAGCCGATCCCGTCGGTCTACTACCCGTACGCCCAGAAGATGTGGGATTACCAGGCCATCACCCAGTGGGTGTGGTTCTCGGCGACCACCGAGGGCGGGCATCAGGAGATCTTCCAGCGCGCCATCAAACCGGTGCTCATGGTCGGTGGCCTGCTGTTCGGCCTCGGCGCCTACGGCTTCCTGACCTGGCTGCGCCTGCCGGTGATGACTATCTACGGTTGGATCCGCGGAGTGGGCATGCTGCCGCACTTCGTCGTGCTGCAGTTCATCGGCGCGCTCATCGGGCGCTACTACCTGCGCAAGCGCTTCGGCGACGCTAACTGGCGCATCTGGCCCCCGGTGCTCTACGCGGGCTTCACCTGCGGCATGGGCCTGATCGCCATGCTGGCCATCGCCATCGTGCTGGTCAAGCAATCGATCACACAGATGCCCTTCTGACGCGCGCATCGGCGCGAGAACGCAACGCGGCGCCGCCCGAACCGATGGGCGGCGCCGCTTGATTCGAGGAGGGGCGAGGCGGCTATTGCTCGACCGCGAGCCGCCAGACCTGCCCGTCCTCGGTAGCCAGGATCAGGCCCTCCTCGGTGCTCCACACGCGGATGACGCTCGCCCCATTCTCCGGCGACCAGCGCGCCAGCTCTCGGCGATCCTCGCCCAGAACCGTGATGCCCGGCTCCTGCCCGGCCGCCACCAGCTCCTCGCCGGCATCCGGCAGGATGCCGGCGCGCAGCAGGTCGCTGATAGCGGTGCCGATCAACCGCGTCCACAGGCGCTCGCCGGTGAGACGGTAGCACACCAGGAAGCCGGTCTGGTTGGCGCTGAGGATTTCGGGCGCACCATCGCCGTCGAAGTCGTGTACCAGCACCACGCGCGTTTCGCCGTCGGTGCGCGTGTACCATGAGTCTCCGGCCCAGACCGAGCCGCGTTCCCCGGCGCGCCACTTCTCCTCATCGAGCCGCGCGGCGCCCAGACCGTTGAAGCCCGCGTGCACGAACCACAGCGCATCGCCGATGCGGTGCTCGTGCTGGTACCACGCGCGGCCGCCCCACATCTGCGCCCAGCCGTTGACCACCACGCCCGCGACCGGGTCCACCAGCTTGAGCCCGCCACCCCGCGAGTTGGCCAGCACCCAATCACGCTCCTGGCCGGGGAGCCTGATAGGGCTGATGGGCACGATGTCGTGGGCATAGACCTCGGTGAAGTGCACGAAACTCGGGCCGTCCTGGAGGTCGAGCAGCGCCACGCCTCCGTGGCAGCCGAGCGCAAGCTGCCGGCCGCCCTCGCCGGTGAAGTCGCCGACGGTAAGGCTGTAGACCGACGGGCGCGCGCCGTAGCCCCAGTGGGTGTTGTGATAGCTCCAGAGCACTTCGCCGGTGGCGCCGCAGGCGTAGACCATTCCGTCGCGGGCGCCGGACAGCACGGTCGGTCGGCCCTGCAGCTCGCCCGCCCATACGGACAGCAGCGCGCTCTCGCTGAGCGCCGCATCGAAGATGACCTCGCCATCAACTGTGAGCGCCAGCAGGTGGCCGTCGGCGCGCGCCATGATCAGCTCATCCGAGCCGTTGCCGGTCAGGTCGGTACGGGCCGATGCCTCGATCGTCGCGGAGGGCGCAAGCAACTGCCGCGCGTCGCCGGGCCACGCGCTCGGCTCAGCGGCGACCTCAGTGTCCGCGGGGGCGGTGTGTCGGGCCGCCTCAAGCGCAGTCCTGACGGCTGCCTGCAGCGACTCCGGGTCGAGCGTGATACGGGTTCCATCGGGCAGTCCGACGCCGCGGGCCAGCTCCGCCGGCGAGCACTCGCGCGCCCACTCCGGCTCCCAGGCGATGGTGCCGGTGCAGCGCGACTGCGGCGACATCAGTCGGCAGTATCCGCTCGCGAAATCGATCTCGACGGTCACAGGTTCGGCCGCCTCGAGCAGCACTTCGCCGCCCGCCTTGAGGCGCGTGAGCGCGACCAGCTCCACGGAATTCGCTGCCAGCCGGAATGCCGCGGAGTCGATCGCAAGGCCGGGCAGCTCCGCCGTGCCACTGCGTGGCGCGCCGTAGATCACGGTCTGTGGCTCGACGACTGCAATTGCGTCCTCCGACAGGCCGACCGCGCGCAGACTGCACGCCTCGCCGCGGCGCGCACCGGTGAAGACGTTGGCGAAGCGGTAGCCCTCGCCGGCGGCCATCGTTCCCGCCACAGTCTCGCGCAGCACCTGGACGTTGAACTCCTCGCCGCCGTAGGTGATAGCCACCGTGCGCACGTCGGGGACCAGGCGCGGCGTGGGGGAGATGCCGGGGAGTGCCACTCGCTGCAGATGCAGGTCGGCGTCGGCGTTGCGCAGCGTCCACGTGCCCGCAGCCCGATCAAGCTCGGGCCGGCCGAAGCCGCGGAAGGTGCAGGCCAGGAAGTACTCATCGGCCTCATGCACGCGCAGGTCATCAAGGATGACGACCTGACCGCCCTTCTCCATGAACACGTGGCGCGTGTGGTCTGCGCCCTGCAGAGGCGTCAGTAGCGACTGCGTGTAGAGGACGTGCTGCAGGTCGGCCATCTGCAGCAGCTCGGCGAAGGTGCCCACCGGGTCGCCGGAATTGCCGCGCGAGACCGAGCAGGTGTTCTGGTAGAACGGCTCGTGCTTGAGCGTGTACTGCACGATCAGCGGTGTGCCGAAGCGCGAGTACTCGGCCAGCGCATTCGCGTCGTTGCCGCTGTAGGTGACGCCACCCAGACCGTCGAGCATGAGGTACTGGTCATCCTCGCCGAGGCCGTCGCGGAAGGTGATCTTGTTGAAGCCGTCGGCCAGCGCGACGTCGTTGACCACAGGGATGCCCGCGTACAGCCGGCCGCGGCCCAGGCGCAGGTCTTCGTAGAGCGGCGCGGGCACCAGGATGCGGTTGATCCCGATCATGTCCGTCGGCTCGACCGGGTCGAGCGCGGTCTGGTACCAGTGCCCGAGCCAGCTCATGGACATGATGAAGACCTTGTACGGCGGGCGCTTCATGCGGTTGTCGAGCCACCACTGATAGCGCCCGTCGCCGGTGAGGGTCGCGGCGCGGCCCAGGATCTGCCAGGCGTCGTAGCCTTCCATGGCGCCAATGTTCTCGGCCCCGAAATTGACGAATTCGCCTGCGTTGTTGATGCACATGGTGGCAAAGTCGGCATTGCGCCGTGCCCGGCCGCTCGTGAGATACTCGGGCACCGGCTCCTCGGCGGCGTACTGCAGCAGGTGCCAGTTGCCGTCGAGGCCCCACTTGTGGTCGAAGCCGGTGGTGTAGGTCTGCATCATCTCGTGAATGACGGGGCCGAAGGCGGCGCGATTGGCGGCGATCTCCGCGGCCAACGCGCCCTGCAGATCGCACTGGCGCCGGACGTAGCGGCAGAGCGCGTCGCTCGCGAAGACTCCCGAGTACTGGTGCCGCGAGAGGATGCGATAGGGCGTCGCGGCGCCCGTGCCGCGGTAGATCCACATCTGGCCGGCGAGGAAGGCCATGACCGCGTAGCCGCGCTCGCGCTGTCGCCGGGTGATATCCGGGCTGTTGGCCACCTGCTGCCAGCCGCGCAGCCACATCTCGATCATGTAGTGCGCGTCCCAGTTCGCCGTGCGGTTCGCCTCGACCCAGGCGAGGTTCTCATAGAGCGCGTCCATCCCGTCGCCCGCCATGCGCGCAAACGCGGGCTCGCCACTGGTCCCGTAATACAGGCCGCCGTAGAGCACGTGACGCGTGAGCACGTCGAAGGCCCACTGCAGAGCGCCGGTCTGACCGTGCGCGGCGCGGTACTGCTCGGTGTCAGGGCGCGGCAGAAACGAGCGCCACGCCTCGGGCCAGGCTCGCGCGGTCGCGAGCCGATCGGTGACCGTGCCCAGGAACGGATGCTCCCCGAACTCGACCTCGAAGCGGAAGGGCGCGAACGCCCCGCCCTCGCCGCCGTCGATGCCGGGCGTCCAGGCTCGGGCGGCGGCGGCGACCTCGTCCGGCCCCGGGCCGCCGAGGATCACGGCGTTCCAGCCTGCGCCGGTGGGGCTGACCACCGTGCGCACGGTGTGGCCGCCGGCGCCCGGTATCACTGCGTCCTCCCAGGCGTACCAGTCGGTATACAGCCGAGCGATGGCGCGGTTGCTGGTCAGGTCACCGAGCAGGATGAGATCGGGACCGCCTTCCCGAACGGTCGGCGCCCAGACCATCGCCGGACCGCTCACCAGCTTCGATGCCGGCACGATCGGGGGAGCTATGCCCGCGATTTGTGCGATGCGTCGCGCCAGGCCCTCGGCGATGGGCCGATAGTCCGGATCGTCGGGCACCGCGATGATCGCCGTCGGCTCGCCGGCGCGCACCAGCCAGGTGCGTGTGCGCACGTCGTGCGGTCGGGCCAGGCGCATGGCGTCCTCCCAAGTCACGCCGCCCGCCGCATCCGCCATCGCGCAGTTCAGCATCGCCGCGAGGCACAGCGCCGCTCCCGCTCCGGTCAGCCAGTCGGCCATGCCCATCCCTCATCTCGTAAAGCAATCCTCCATCATGGCGAGTGCTTCGGCGGGGAGAGGCGCGTGCCCTCTGCGGGCAGGCGTTGGTGTGTGGGATGGGGGGAGAGGCCCGACTATGAGGATACGCTGTCTGCGTGGGTGTGCGAGCCGGGCGCAGCCATGATCGGCCGTGAGTGAGCGCGCGTTCTTCGAGACCGCGATCAGTGCCGCGTCCGAGATGGCGGTGCGTGTGTCCCTCGCCCCGTGCGTCTGCGCGCGAGAGGGATGCGCAGATCATCGCGGCGATCGATGAGATGGTCGCGCTGCGAGAGATGCGCGGGGAACCTGCTGCCGGGCACGAGCGCCATCCCCGCCGGGATGCCCGCGACGAAGCTGTCGGCGATGAGGCGCCGCGCGGAAGAATGAACCGACCTACCCGCCCTCGCCTTCGGCAGGAGGAGTCTCTTCGGTTGGTGGCGCTTCTCCAGTCGAGGGCTGCCCGCCGCCGTTCTCCTCGGGGCGGCGCCGGCCTACGCCCGTGACCTGCTCGGCGCGGATCCAGTCCTCCTCCACCGAGATGACCGCCCGCGGGCAGCGGAACTCGTCGCCCTTGTCGGTGAGCACGCGCACGTTGCCGGTGAGCGTGATGGTGTCCTTGAGTTCCTCGTAGACCGCCTCGTCGGCGTAGGCGGTCTTGTCCTCCTGCACGGCCTTAAGGCGGCCGGTCAACGTCGCCCGCTTCACATCCTCGTTGTACTCGTAGACAATCCGGTCACAGGTGATCGTGGTCTTCCGGTAGCGGTACTCCTCGAGGTCCCGTGGCTCCTCGTCCTCCGGGGGCGGCTCCTCACCCTCCGGACGTCTGCGTTGCGTGACGATGGTCACGTTCCCCGCGATAGTGGCAATCTCGTCGTCGAAGTCGGCTTCGATGACGGTGCCGGTGATGGTTGTGTCCTCGCTCTGGATGCGCGGGTTCCCGGTCGCGACCGCAGAGTTCTCGTCGTAGTTGTAGACTGCTTCATCGCAGTGGAGCGTGATGTTCTGGTGCGAGAACACCACGTTGCCGGTGAGATAGTACATGCCTTCGGCGGGATCGTAGCGGAGCAGATCGGCGGACTCAATGCGGGCGCGATTCTCGTCCTCCTGCAACCCGCCGGCCTCCTCGGGCTCCGCCTCCTGCGCCCATGCGCCCCCGGCGAGCATGAGGGCCAGCATTGCCGGCCCGAGCCATCGCAGCGCGTTCATCGCAGTCGCTCCAACTCCTCGCGCGCCGATTCTATGGTGAACACCGCCTGGATCGAGCGCAGAGTATACGCCCCGGTGTCGAGATGGTAGGTCAGGTCGCGGCCGGTAAGCTGGCCGTCGCCGGTGCGCAGTTGCACTCGGCCCGGCGCGCGCACCAGGTCCTGGGGCACGATCATGTCAAGGCTTTCGGTGCGCAGCGTAATGCCCTCGCCGCGCATTACGACCTCGTCGGGACAATGCAGCGTTTGAGTCGCGGGCAGCCACTGGACCTTCGTGGTGGTGATGATCGCGCCCCGGTGCGAGACGACCTTCACGCCGCCGGTGACCTCGAAGCTCCGGTCACCGGTGTTGTATGTCGCCTCGCCGGCGGAGATGCGTACCACCGGCTTGCCCTCATCGTAGACGAGGCCCTCGCGCAGGCCCGCCGCGGCCACCGCCCGTCCGCCGCCGGTGATCTGGATCTCGTCGATGTTCAGCCGCCACGACGGTTGACCGCCCTGCGAGTGTTGGACGACGCTCTCGCGCATGGACACCGCCGGCCCGCCGGGCTCGCGCCCCTGTGTCGGCTGCTCGCTGGGGGTCCCGCGCACCAGCAGACCCGTGATGACCCACGCCCCGGCCGCGGTCACGCCGAGCAGCAGCGACATGGCGATCATCCTGCGTGCGCGCGTTGTCAGCATATGTGCTCCGGCGCTCACAGCGCGGGCGGGGGCGGTGGCGCCAGTGTCAGGGAGATGTTCACTGCGGTACGGGTGGCGCCCGCGTTGATGGTCGTGGTCGCCACGCCCGTGAACCGGCCGTCCGCGGAGATAGCGGTGATGGCGCGCAGCCCGGTCTGGAGATTGTAGATCGCGTAGCTGCCGTCCGACTTGGAGACCGCCTGTGCGGTGCCGCTGCGCAAGGTCGCTCCCGCCGCCGGGGAGCCGGCGCGCGTCACCGTGCCGGTCGCGGCGCCCCGCCCGCTCAGCAACACCGGCCGCAGGTACTGAGTGCCCACGGAGTTGGTGCCCTCGGTCAGTGTGCGGCTGAAGCTCTTCTGCTGGTAGCCCGTGGCGCTGATGATGATGGTGCGCAGGCCGGCCGAGGCCGACACCGTGAAGCCACCGTCGGCGCCGGAGATGGCGCTGGCGCTGCCGACTGTGATGGTCGCGCCCGGCACCGGCTGCAGCGTACCGTCATCGAGCACCGTGCCCTGCACGGTCGCCGTTCCACCGGGCGTGGTGCCACCGCCCCCACCGCCGCAGCCTGCGACGATCAACAGCGCGCCCAGCGCCAGCACAGGCAGCCTGCCTGCGTTCATAATCGGACCCCTGTTCCGCCACCGGTGTGTGCTCCCGCGGCTTGTTTGCGGCCACGAGTTCTACTGCACCGTGAGCATGAAGTCGATGCCGTCGATCGTGACACCGCCGGGCGGCACCGTAATCTCCCGGGATAGCCTGCGGGCGCCGAAGACCACCCTGACCTCGTAGCGCCCCGGCGGCACGAACAGCCCGTAGCGTCCGGATGCCCCGGTGACCTGCTCGTCAACCACTTCCGCGGTGGTGAGATCGATCGCTGATACCGTCGCGCCGGAGTTGTCGGGCGGGCCGCTGAGGGTCACCGTGCCCGCAATGGTAGACGGTCCGGACGGCGGCTCCTGCGCGCGCTCGAACATCTCGACGATGACATCGCCCATGCCTGGCCGCACGGTCGTAAGCCTGTCATAGTCATCATAGCCGGCTGCGGTAACCACGATGCGCCGCTCGCCCACCAGCACGTCCGGGACTTCGAAGCGCCCGTCGGCGTCGGTGGTCACCGGGGCGTGATCATCCACCGTCACCTGGGCGCCGGCAATCGGCTCGCGGGTGAGCACGTCCACCACCACGCCGGTGACGCGCAGCGCGGTATCGCCACCGATCAGCGTAACGTGCAGCTCAGGGTTGTCGCCCGCGTCGTCGGCGCGCACGGTGATGTTGCCCTCGTAGGGGAGGTAGCCGGCCGCCTGCACGCTCACATCGCGCGCGCCGGCCGGGATGCCTCCCACCACGAAGCCGCCGGCGTTGTCGGTGTAGCCGGCGACCGCCGGCTCGCTCTGTCCGGGCGGCGTGAACTGCACGAAGGCGCTGGTGATCGGTTCGCCGGTAACCTCGTTGGTCACGGTGCCCGAGACTGTCCCGGTGGTGGCGGTATCCGCGGGTTGGATATTGACCTGCACCCACGTAGCGGTGGTGATGTTGAGCTGCACCTGCTGCACGTAAGTCTGATAGCCCGGGGCGGACACGGTGAGCGGTTGAGTCGGCGGGGTCCCGGTGCCCAACGGCACATCGCGCAGCACGAGCTGCTGATCCTCGGGATTGAGCACGCCGCGCACGCCGCCCACGATCACCACGGCCGGCACCGTCAACGCCGCGTTGGTGTCGGCCTCGAAGACCAGCACCACGACTGCGCCGGCATCCTCGGTTTCGCTGACGGGTGGCAGTCCTCCGCACCCCAGCGCGGCGACGAGCAGCGCGCACGCCGCCGCCAGCCACGCCAGCCGCGGCCCGTATCTGCCTCCGGTTGTTGCATGCCACATCGTCACACGCCGCACAACCCTCGTGCTATCGGGTGATCTGCATCGGTCTCAGCGCCTGTGCCCGGCGGCCGGTCTCGTCGCTTGCGCCCAGCCGCACGAGGTAGAGGCCACTCGGCACCAGGCTACCGCGGGCATCGCGCAGGTCCCAGCTCACAGTACTCTGCCCGGCCGGGCGCGCGCCGCCGGCAATGGTGCGCACGGTGCGGCCGGCGATGTTGAGCACGGTTACCTCGACATCCGCCGCGGCGCTGAGTGTGAAGCTGATCTGCGCCCCGCGGCCGTTGCTCTGCAGCGCGGCCATCGTGGTGACCATCAGCGGGGCGGGGTCGCGTGGCGCGATCTCGATCCGCAGGCGGCTGTCCACGCCGTCCGCGCTCGCGGGGATGACGTAGCTCACGTCGGTGCGCATGTACACCCGCCGGCCGCGTGTCTCATCCACGAGCACCGCGGTCAAGTCGTCGGGCAGCTCACTCATGTCGGGCCAACTCAGCCGCACCGGCGCGCCGGCGAGTGTGCTGGTCACGCGCATTTCATGGCGGTGCGCGCCGCCCTCGGGGGCGACGTCCGCCAGGTAGTTCGCCCGGCCGAGGCCCTCGGGGTCGAAGCGCACACGCACGCCCGGGCCGAAGTCGGGCGGCGACTGCAGATCCCAGCGGTCGAGGCCCTCGGCGGCGGTGCGCGCCGCGCCTATCCACGCCGAGCCACGCATCCCCGCAGCCTCGGCAACGATCGGCAGCTTCCACGCGAGCCCATCCGCCGAACGGGGTGTTGCGCCCCGTTCGGTCTGTGCCGCGGCGGCATTCAGCGCCGGGAAGCGCAACAACGCGCCGCCACTACGCAGGCAGCGGATCCAGTAGCCATCGAAGGCGACCATCTGATCAACAGTCGCGTAGCCCTCTGCGGGCGAGTAGCCGAAAACCCCGTCCTGGATGATGCGCGTGGCCACGGCCTCGTCGTAGCTCACCGCCGCCTCGCCATCGACCTCGAACATCAGTGAGCTGACATCCACCGTCCGGCGGCGCGGCGAGCCGATCTGGTTCCAGCCGACCTTGAGGGGCACCGCCACGGGCCGGTCCTCCGGCTCGAGTACCCCCTGCAGGGACAGAGACACGTCCTCGAAGATGCGCAGCCAGTAGCCACGACCGGGCGCGACCGGCTCGGTCCGTGGCCAGATGGTGTACTTATTGTCGCCGGGCAGAGTCGGATTCCAACGCGCCACCAACAGCTCATCGGCAGGCACCCCCAGCAGCCCCGCCAGATCCTGAGTGAGTGGCCGCAGGGGGAAGGAGATCAGGTGCAGGCCCGGCGCCGCACCCGACCAGGTA
>CAZTZN010000086.1:0-19367 GCA_964617715.1 uncultured Armatimonadia bacterium
CGTTGAAGCCGACGAGCTGCTGCTGGCCGTGGGCGGGATCGTCGGTGCTGTCGAGCTCGATGATCAGCATGGGCGGGTGCTCGATGTTGGCGATGAAGGTTTCGACCAGCAGATCGTTGAGGGCACGGTTCTCGGAGGCCGAGACGGCATTTTCGAAACGGGACATGGTAAGCTGGGAGGCCAGCTCGTCGCCCAGGTGCGGCTTGTCGGCCATCAGTTGAAAGAGGCCGTCGTGACGCAGCAGGCTGGCGTCGTTCTGGTCCTCGTAGCCGGCGATGATGGCGTAGAGGCGCTGCATGAAACGCGCAGCAAGCTCGTGTTTGACGTAGCCGGGATGCCGATCATCGTCAAGGCGCTCGACGATGCTTCGGGTAAGGCCGATGCGGTGGCAGAACTCGGGGGGGGGGGGGGGATAAAAGAACTTGCGCGAGGATATTGACTCGTATTCTCTTGTGATGTATGCTCAGACCCGACAACTTATTCCAGGAATCTCTGCAAGGCGAATTATCGAATCTGCGTTGCAAAGTTGAGCAGAAATAGACGTCTAATGCAATCCGTTGCTGGGTAGCGAACGTAACGTCAGGGCCCGTAACATGGTCCAGCCGAAGCCCAACAGGCGGCCATGAAGACCGGGCACCGCACCTGCCCAGGAGAGAGCGATGAGCGCGATCATCACCATGCGAACCCCCGCCGGCCCGCAGCGCAGCCTGGCGCTCGATGCGGGCGAGACAACCTGGTTCACCGGCGCGGGCGAGCAGACCGACCCGGCTGAAGCGCACCTGTGCGTGTTCCCCACCCCGACTGCGGTCTGGGCGATCATCGCGCCGGCCGCAGATGCCGTCGCCGCCGTGCATGGCCGGCCGGTGATGGGTGGGCTGCTCAACCTGCTCGAGGCGCCTCTGACCGTGGGCGCCGTCACCTGGACGGCACGCGCCGCCGACCACGGACCTCAGCCGGGCACCGCACCCGCGTCCGCTCGATGCCCGGTGTGCCATCTCCCCATCGAGTCCGGCGCCGAGGTGTACGTGTGTGGCTGCGGCGTGATCACAGACTCGCGCTTCTGCGCTACGGGCGGGGCTTCGGACGCAAGCTGCTTCGCCTGCGGCGCCTCTGTGCGAGGGGGTGTCGGTCGATGAGCATACGCGTGATTGAAGAACTCACGGCGTGTGACCGGCCGCCTGATAGTCGTGAGTTTCGGGCCGCGCTGGTGGGCTGTGGGTTGAGCGGCGCGATGATCGCCGCGCTGGCGCTGGAGGCGCGCCTGGACCTCATCGACTTCGACCTGGTGGAGCCGGCCCAGGTGATCCTCCCACCGCTGACCACGCCCGGCAGATCGAAGGCCGCGCTGGTTCGGGAGTACCGCCGCGCGCGTTTCCCATGGCTCGGCCACGAACGCGCCTTGATTGGCGCGGCTGAGGCGCTGGGCGATGGCTACTGGCGAGCCCTGGCAGATGAGCGCGGGGTGCTGCTCGCGTGCACCGACTCGGTCAGCACGCAGATCCACCTCGCGCGCGTGGCCCGCCGCCACGGCCTGCCGATGGTGACCACCGGGCTGGGCCCGGAGGCGGTGGAGGTGCTGGTGGCGCCGGCCGCATGCGGCGCCGCCTGCTACGGCTGCCTGGGCCGCGATGCCGCGGAGGCGCCTGCGGGCTGCTTCCTCGACGGCATCGATGCCACTCCGGCCAACGCGCCCACGCCCCCGCCGACCAACTCGTCGTTGCATCTGGCCGCGCTTGCCGCGGCGACCGCGATCGAGGAAGCGCGGGCTCTCGCGGGTGGGGCGCGCGAGCACGCAGAGATGCTCAGCCTGGCGCCGGGACAGGCGACCATGCGCGCGCGAGTGACGCGGCGTCCCGATTGCCCGGTGTGCGGCGCAGGCGACAACGACCCGCCGGAGCCCGTCACGCCACTCGCGCACAGCTCCGGTGACTACTTCGCGACGATCCTTGAAGCGCTCGGCATGGATGGCGATGAGGCGGAGGCGATGCTGCCCGGCCCCGCCGCGCGTGCCATCTTCTGCCCCGACTGCGGGCGCTACACCGAGCTGCCGCACCTGCTCTTGAGGCGGCGCATCCGCTGCGGCGCGTGCGGAAGCGAGCGGGTGCTGGCCGCGGAGACCATGACCGCGGGCACGCCGGTCCCGCTGGCGGACGCGGGCGGACATACGCCGGCGGAGCTGGGTTGGCCGTGGTGGCCGATCATCGAGATCCAGTGCGGCGCGAGCCATCGCTTCGTAGAGCTGGCCGGCGACGCGCCCGGGGCGGACGAAGTCGTGACCATCGAGCCGGTGACGGTGGGTGAGCAGGATGCGCAGTGACGCGGAATGCCGTGCGGCCTATCTGGAGCGTCAGATCCGGTCGCTGGAGGCGGCGCCGGCCGTGCGGGCGGTCGAGCGTTGTGACGAGACGCGGCTGATAGTGCTGCTCGCGGCGCGCTATCTGGGCATCGTCTCGGGCGCCCCGCAGGCGATGCCCGAGCCCGACGAGAGCGAGATCGAGGCGCACTTGCGCAGTCGGTTCTGGCAACCCGCCGATCCGGATGATGTGCGGCCGGTGGAAGGCCTGCTGGCGATAGGGGTGGAGCTGCTGACCCAACATGGCGGCCGGCCCGGTCTGATGCTGCTGCCGGGTCCGTACCATCCGGTGGCCCACCCGCATGTGACGCCGACGCTGCCGGGCGGTGTCTGTCTGCTGGACGACTGGCGCATTGACCGCACGGACCTCGGCGATCTGTTCCGCGTGCTGCCGATGATGCTGCGCTATGAGCCCGGGACCTACCGCCTGGACGACGAGAGCGCCCTGGCCCCCGGCGTGGCCCGGTGGCTGCGTGAGGGCGCCATCGAGCGCTTCGATCTGCCGCTGCCGCAGCCCGCGCCCGACGGGATTCGCGTGCTCGCGTTGGAGGCTCGGCAAGATGAGGGCTGACCTGGCTGAGAATCTGCAGGCTGCGCGCGTCGTGGATCTGCGGGAGACCGCCACCGGCGCGATGGGCACGCTGGCGCTGCTACCGCGCGGGGTGGCGCGGGTGGTCGCGGCGGTGAGGGGCGCCGAGCTGCGCATCCAGGCCCAGCTCCTGCCTGCGCGACCGGACGAAGCCGGGTGGCGTGCGGCCGAGGCCTTCCTGGCCGCGATGGTGGCCCAGGTTGAGGGCGTGGCGCTGACGGCAGGCATCGCGCGCGAAGAAGACGTGGCCTGGCTACAGGTGGAGGGCACGGTGGCTGATGCGCCGCGGCTCACGCTGGTCCTGGCCACAGTGGCGCGCGCGGCTCTCGGGCGGGCCAACGCGCTGCTGTCGGAGCCGGGCCTCGCCGCCGCATATCTGCGCACGCGCCGGGGCGAGACGCCCGGCGATGAACCTGCGGGAGAGGGAGGTGACGCGCGATGAGCACCGAGCTTCTGAAGCCGACGGAGCTGACTGAGGACGAGGTGGTCCTGACGGTCAGCGACCGGTCCGGTCAGGCGCTCGTGAAGGCCGCGGTCGATCGGGCCAAGAACGCCGGCCAGCTCGCCGGCGAGCTGGCCGAGCTGACCGGCCAGCCGCCGGGGTCGTATGCCCTGTACGCAGGCGAGCGGCGGCTGGATCCGGACCAGGCCGTGGGCGAGGCCCTGGAGACCGGCGAGGCGGAGGTGCGCCTCATCGGCGAACTGACCGGCAACTGATGGGGGCTCCCCCGGCCGGCCGCGATGGCCGGCCGGGGGAGCAGGCGCAGTGACGACCGCAACCAGTCGAGCAAGTTGATGGCGGTGGATACCATGGTCGAGATGAAGTTCACCAGCCGCGCGGACGGGAGCCGCTTCACCGGCTTCTTCCCGCCGCAGTCCATGACCCCGCTCGTCGAGTATCTGCTGCTGGCGCACGCCCTGCACACCGGCGCGACCGGGGAGCTGCAGGCGCGGGTTGAACCCGCAACGGTCGGCGATAGCGATGAGGTCGTCGCCTTCGCGGTCTATGTCGAGGGCCGGCCCGACTCCAGCCTGGGGGTCATCCCGCGCGACTGCGACTTGATTACCGGCGTGGTCAACGACGTGTGGGGTGAGGTGGTGGTGGCTCACAGGCGGCGCGACGATGACGTGGCGGACTACCGGCTTGTGTGTAACAACGCCGAGCGCCAAGAAGGCGAAGCGCCCGGCATCCGTGTCATCGGCGACCGGCCGTCGCCCTGGCGGCACGTCATGGTCGTCCCACCGGTCCGGCCCATCGACCTGGCTGAGGGCGTGGTCGTCGGCAATCCTACCGGGCTGATCGCCCGCGTCTTTGCGGCATCGGTGCTGCAGGGGCTGCTCGATTTCCTCACGGACGACCTGGAGAACGAGCGCATGGCGCTGCTGCACGGCGAACTGGCCATCACCCCGACCCGGGCCGGCCTGTTGCCCTACGTGCTCTACGATGGCGTGAGTCCACTCGACGGGGCGGCCACCAGTCACTCAATCTACGTGGGGGCCGACGCGCAGGGCGGAGCCGGCGCCCGGCCTGTCGCAGCAATTGCTCACTCACATCCCGCGGTAATCGCCTCAGGCGCGGACACAGGCGAGGACGAACCGCGATGGGGCGCCGCGACTCCATCGGCCGTGGATCTGGCCCAGCTCAGGCGCGGCCTGCCCCACGTCCATCAAGCGAGTTTCATCGCCTCGCTGCCCGACCGGTCGGATGAGCCGGTGCCGCTGACGCCCTACGGTTACGGCGCGCGGTTCGGGCGCATCGCTTCCGACCGCGGCTTCTGGGTCGTGGCAGATGATGTGCTTGACGACCTCGGGCATCGCGCCCACGACAAGAATGAGGTGGAGGCAGACGTCTTGTGCGAAAGGAGCGTGCCATGATGACATCAGCGGATCGCCATCGAGTTGTCGGCCGGGCGCTCTCGGAGTACCTGGCCGCGAGCGATGAAGAGGCGCCCGCGGCCTGGGGGCGCCTGGAGAGTACGTTGCAGGCGCCGCGCGACTCACTGATCATTGCCGAAACCGCCCGCGCCGCTCACCAGGCCCTTGAGCAGGAAGTGGAGGCGCGCCAGGAGCTGATCGAGGCGATCGAGGGCGGGCCTAACAGCCTCCTGCCGGTGCTCGCGGGCATCGACGACAGGCATTACGTGGTCAGTGTCGGCAGCGGAGTCTATCAGCGTGTGGGCGTCGTGCCCCCCACCGCCGGCGAGCCGCCGCTGCTGACTCCCACCGAATTGGAAGCGCGTGGACCGGCCCTGGCCGCCCTGGACCCCAGCGGGAGCGCGATCGTGGACGTGTACTGGCTCGATGAGCATGAGGACCTGTTCCGTCTGGTCCTGGGCGGGGACGAAGGCCGGGTGGTGAGCACGGACGATGACGCCGACGAAGCCCGGACGGATGGCCGGCAGATGCCGCTGGCGCTCGAGGCGAACGCCAGCTAGCCAGGGTTCATGAGTTCCGGTGAGCACAGCCTGACAGGCGAGGGCGCCTGCGAGAGGTGAGCAGAATGACGCGCACGCTGCATGTGGATGCGTCAGACGCGCCGGGCGGCAAGCCCGGCATCTGGTACTGTCCCGCCGCCGTACACGATGCCGCGCGGCCTGGAAAGAAGGTCATGGGCTCCACCCGGCACCGCGTTGCCATCGGCGTCTCGGACGCCGGCCCGGGGCTGAGCGTGACCACGCCCTATCCGGAGCCGAGCTTCGAAATCGTCCTGCCCGACGCGCTGCGCAACCTGGTCGAGCGGCTGATCATCCGCCCGACGCTCACGGCCGACGTGGGACCGGTGCTGGTGATCGCCACCGGCCCCACCGGCGTGGGCAAGACATCCGTGCTGGAGTGGGCCGTGAATGAAATCGCGCAACGCTCCAACGGCCGCCTGGCCTATCTGTCGTACAGCCCCGGCTACTTTCGGCGCTGGTGGTTCGGCCAGAGCGAGCACATGATCCGCGAGGTGGGCGAAACCGCACTTGAGCTGGGGCGGGCCGGACATCCGGTGCTGGTGTCGATCGAGGACAGCGAGGAGCTGCTGCGGAGCCGGCAGTGGTCGGAGCGGCAGAGCTGCGGCGGGACGGTCGCCGCCACTACCAGCGAGCTGTTGACCGTGTTGGGCAAGCTTGCCAAGGATCCGCGGGTCGCAGCCACCGTCTTCGCGAGCAGCAACTATGCCGCGGACGCCTTCGATCCCGCGCTGCTGTCGCATCGGCTGCGCGGCTTCCTGCAGTTCGACGTGCTGGAACTCGAGCTGGTTCCCGATGTGATCGCCGCCCACGCGCCGCGCTACGAGTTCGCGGAGCCGGGCGTGACCGAGTGGCTGGCCGAAATCCTGGTCGCGCCCACGGTGCTCGCTCGTGGGCGACGCGGCAACGTGGCCTGCGAGGTCACCCTGGCCGACTGCCTGACGCCCTCGATGGTGAGCGAGGTGCTGAATCGAGCCCGGCTGTTGGCGGACCCCGAGCCCATCGCCCTGACGCACGTGCGCGAGGCCTACGTGCAGGAGTTTCAGCAGCTCGCGCAGCGCATCGCCGCGCACGCTCACAGCGGCGACATTCACATGATCGTGCCGCGCCTGTCGGCCGCGGGGCACGACCTGCAATTGCGGCCGGCCTTCGAGCCCGCACTCGAGGTCGAGGCCGGGCCCGAGCTTGATGGCGTGGTAGTGCCCGCGTAGGAGGGCAAAGGAGCTGAGCCCGATGCAGGTCCAAGTGAGTGCGGCCGCGGCGCGGGTCCTGGACGAGGCCCGCACCCGTGATGACCAAGTCTACGTGCTGGCCGTCCTCGAGGCGGCGGGCGAGCCGATCAGCGCCGAACTGCGCGCCGCCGCCCGGCAGGGGGGCTACGCCCTGGTAGAGATGCGTCCCGACGGGACGTTGCGCCTGCATGACTCAGTGGCGGCGGCCGAGCAGGCGCTGCTGGCCGCCGCCGCGGCGCACGCACGCGGCGCCGTCACGCCTCGCGATCTCGTCGTCGCAGCGCTCGCCGACTACCGCCTGAGCCGCGTGCTCGATCCTGAGCCTGAGCAAGATGACGGGGAGACGCAAGACCCCGACCCCGAGCCTGCCCCGGCGGTCGGGCCGCGTGACCTGGTCGCCGCGGCGCCGCACCCGGTCGCGTGCCGTCGGGCGCAGGTCGAGGCGCTGATGGTGCGTCTGGCGCGCCGGTGTCACCCGCAGATCGCGGTGGTCGGAGAGCCGCGCTCGGGCCGGCGCTCGACGGCGCTGTGTCTGGCCAACGCCCTCGCCGGGGTGGGTGACTACCCGCAGTCTCCGCCCGGCCTGGCGGACGCGCGCATGATCGAGCTTGAGGCGGCGACCCTGATGCGCGACCTCGACAGGCTGGAGTTGACCGAGCTGGCCGCGCGCGGCGACATCCTGTTCCTGCGCACCGGCGGCACCGAGTGGCTCGGCCGGCTTTTGCCCGCCGATCTCCTGGCCACCCTGCGCGTCGTCGTCCGCCTCACGTCCGAGCAGTACGCCGCGATGCTGCAGTCGCAGCCGGACGCGGTGGGTTGCCTGGAGCCTCCGGTGCGCATCGGGCGTCCGGGCGACGCCGCGATTCGGTCGATGATGGCGGTCCAGGCGCAGGAGATGGAGCGGAGCTACGGCATTGCCACCGACACGCGCGTGATCGAGGTGGTGCTGCAGTGGGCCGCCGACCACGGGGCGGCGCCAATGCCCGCGGCGGCGCTCGAAGTGCTCGACGAGGCGCTCGGGGTCTGTCGTGAGGCAACGCTGGGGGTCGAGCACGTGCTGCACGTGCTCGTCGCCAGCGGTCGTTCATCGCGCGAGACCCTGGACAGGTGGTACCTGGCGCCGCGCTGGAGCCCCAGGGATGTGCAGAGCTGATCACTCCATGAGGGTGAGACCACCAACACATGAGGAGGCGTAGAACCATGGATGGAGGGCTGTTCCTGCGTGAAATCACCAATCAGACCGACGAGGACGCGGCCGCCGGAGCGCCGGGGGATCCGCTGGCCCCGCAAGGGCCCCGCATCGCCATCACCATCGCCGGGCCTGCCGGCGATCATCAGACCTTCACCATTCCCCGCAGCCTGGTGGCGGGACGCCAGATGAATCTCGGCGAGATGCTGCGTCTGGCCATGGACCATGACGGCGATGGCAGCGACGACGACCCCGCTGCGATCGCGCGCCGGCGCACCTTCATCAACCAGGTGCGCGGCTGGCTTCCGCAGGCCGACAACGTGCGCTACTCGATGATGCTCCGCCGGGGCTCTTCCGACCAGGCCGAGTTCGTGGACGCCGGGACGCCGGCGCGCATCTCTGACCACGAGGACCAGGATCAGGTTCTGCACATCAGCTTCGCGCAGGTGTACGCCGGCGGAGGCGGGGAGTGAGCGCGCCATGGACGGCATACCGGCCGTGCTGCTGCGTCCGGCCGCCCTGCTTTCTGATGGCACCGTGTACCTACCCAGCGAGCCGGGCCAGGCCGAGGCTCCTCCCCCTGCCTTCCGGCTGGTGGACGCTCCGGGAGGCACGATCGAGTTCGGTCATGCCCGCACCTTCCCTGTCGGGCCCCTGATCGAGGACTACATGCGTGAGCTGATCGCGGAGAAGGCGGGCGGCGACGGGGCCGCGATGGCCTTTGCGGCCCAGATAGCGGAGGATGTTGCGCGCCAATGGCGTCGCTCGCGTGAGCAGGGACTGCCCTACGACACCCGCACTGAGCAAGTCATGGACCGGCTGCGCGACCAACTGTCCGACCATAGCGTAGCCGGTCTCGTGCCTGACGAAGTGCTGCTGTGGTTCCGGCGGGTCTACGCGCTGGTGCCTCAGCGCGATGGCCGCGTCATCATGCGCGGCGAGCGCTACGAGCCCATCGCGCCGATCTCCGTGCGGCGCTGGTGGGACAGTGTCAGACAGCGCACCTGCCGGGCGGTGCGCTCGCGCCTGCGCCGACATGCTCCGGCGCTCGCGCCGGACCTGAGGCCGTTGGAGCGCTTCCGCGCCCTCCTGGCGGGGGCGCGCGGGCGCCTGGTGACCGTGTTCGACGCGCCCCCACTTCGAATCACCTGGGACACGCACGAGTCGATGATGAGCTTCACCATGGCCTTCCCGGGCTTTGCGCAGCAGGATTCGTCCCGGCACTGGTACACCTTCCCGTGCGGCACTCTGTCACTGCTGGCAACAGCGTATCAGCTCCGGCAGTTGGTGATCGAGCCCCATGCCACCCGGCTGCGGACTCGCGTCGAGATGCCGTCGGCGCCCGGCGTCCTGCATCCGTTCGTCAGCGAGAACAACCGAGAGCTGTGTTCGGCCGGAAATGTCGAGATGGTGTTCCATGAAGAGGACCTGTCGCCCGCCGCCAAGATCATCACGGCGCTGGAGCGCGGCGTGCACGTGCTGCTCAACGGGGAGGGCGCCCGCACTCGCGCCAACCCCTACCGCTCGCTGGCGGAGAGCGGCGCGCCGCGCACTACCAAGACGGCGGCTCAACGCGCGGGGCTGATCCTGGTCCCGTGGGTGAACGCCCAACGCGGCCGCAGAACCGTGAAGCTGTGACACCATGGAGGTGGTAGTGCCATGAACGTGACCTGGCCCTACAACAGCAGCGGGACGCGATCCGGCTGGACGCGGACGACGGGCGGCAGCGGCTGCATTGACGCCATCCGCAGCGAGGAAGCCATCCACTACGAGCTGTCGCCCCTGGCCCATCTGCAGTGGCACGCCACCGTTGACTGGGCCGAAGAGCACGGCCGTTGTGAAGTCGCGCTGCACGGTGTCGGCGACCCCGCCACCAGGCGCGTGTGCTACTTCGCGTGCGGACGCCAGCGGGTATCCGGAGCCTTCTGTGAAACGCTGGCCTCCGGGGTTGACGAGATCGCGCGCGCGGCGGCGGCGGCCGGCCTGCGTATGCTCGGTCAGGTGCACCATCACCCCTCGTCAATCCAGCATCGCGCGGCCGACGTGCCTCCGCGCTTCTTCCTCAGCAGCACCGACATGATCCTCCTCGAAGCCCTGGCGCGGGACCTGACGTCCGGCGTCATGCTCTTCGAGCCGGCGTATCGCGCCGGATCTGTGGTGCTGCGGGCGGGTGGGCGGACCCAGTTACAGGCCGAGGACAGACGCTTCGAGCTTGCGGTCGGACCCGGCACCCGACTGATGATCTCCGGGGCCGAGATGGAGTCGCTGCGCGCCGTCGCTCAGGTGTTCGTGGCGGTCACCGGCAGCGACGGCAACCTGCACGGTAAGGTGCTGCAAACCGAAGTGTGCGCGGAGTGCGGCACGCAGACCAGGCGTTCGCTGCATCCCCTCAATCTGAGGGTCACCGGGAACTTCGAGCCGCAGTACCTGGGCCGGGCCTTCGACGCGCAGGCGTGGGCGGAGGAGCTGGACGAGCAGGTCCGGCGTTATCATTACCGCTCCGGAACGCGAGCCCCAAGACACGGCGGCCGGTGGGGCAGGCCGGCCGCGCCTGCGCGGGCGGTCGCGCGCAAGACCGCACGCACATCGGCACGGCCGCAGGCGGCGGACGGCATTGGTGAGCGGCTGACCCAATCTCTGGAGATGCTGGAGAGCGTGGTGGACAGCGCCGACGACCGCGTCGCCGGTGCCCTCGAGGAGCTGCGCGCGCTGGCGGAAGACGTGGCCGCGCTGACTGCGGCCGCCCCGGCCGGCCGGGAACCCGCCGCTGCGGACGGAGGTGATGAGCTTGGCTGCCACGGTTGATCGCACCCGCGAGATCGAGGCCTATGACCTCGCCCGCGTGCAGGCCACCCGCGGTGTGCTGGTGGACTGCCCGAGCGGGCGTCTGCTGGCCATCGGCCTCGCGGCCGTCGGCTGCTCCAGCGTGCTGCTGCGACGGGCTGGAGGTGGCCGGGCCGACTGGGCCCGCTACCTGGTCGCGCCCGGCCTTGGCGCAGCAGACGATCCCGCCATGGTCTTCGCCCGTGAGGTGGTGCCACGGTGGTTCGTTGACGCACGTATCACGCCCGCGCCGCCTCCCGCCGATGAAGCCGCGCTCCTCACGCTCATGGAGCCCGCTGACGCGCAGGCACTGCCGTTTGTCGTGGTGCCGATCGAGGAGCCCGACGTAGTCGAGTTGGTCTACGATGCCGTGGAGGCAGGGACACTCGATCCGCGCTGCGTCCGCATTGTCGCCGCCGGCCCCCGGGGCTGCGCGCTGGTCACGCCCGACCCCGGGAGCGCTGAGGCCCAGATCGAAGCGCTGGCCGCCGTGGTCGCCGGCGATCACGGCGACGACCCGCGCGCGCTCGACGCGTCGCTCATCGCGGCCGGGATGCTGCTGCATGAAGCCAGGCTGCTGGCCGGAGCCCAGCTCGGCGGGGTGGACGAGCGCATGGCCGATGACGTGTGCACGCTGGTGCTGCCCGACGCCCCGGCGCGCCCTCCCATCGCATCGCTGTGCGTGGGGGCGGGCGGAATCGGCGGCATTCTGAGTCTGATGGGCATCGCCCCCGCCGCCCGCCCGGGCGATCGCCTCACGCTCGTGGACGGCGACACCATCGCCGGCCACAACCTGCTGTTGGGCCGCTGGCAGGGGCGGCTCAAGGTGGACGCGCTGCGGCGCGAGCTGCTCATGAGCAGTGACGCACTGGACGTCGAGACGATCCCGCACATGGTGGACGGCGCGACGCGCCTGCCGCAGGCGGATGTGTGTTATGCGGTCACCGACTCCGCGCGGTCCCGGCTGCTTGCCCAGCAGGCCCTGCCCGAGGGCACCGGCCCCCTGGTTTGCGCCGGCAGCAGTCTGGACGGCGCGGAGGCCTTCGTGGCCGGCAGTGGTCCCGCCTGCGTGGCGTGCCGCTACCCGCCCGCCGCCCTGGCCGCGCCCTCCGCGGGCGAGTGTGCACGCAACCCGGCGCTGTTCGCCAGCAACATGATCGCCGCCGGCCTCGCCCTCGCGCTCGGGCGCCGCACCGGCTCGGAGGAGTTCCTGGACTCCGACCGGGGCGCATGCCGTTACCGTGCGACAACGCTGCGCGCGGACCGCTTCGTTGCCGATTCTCCGCAGCGTTGCGCCCACCGCTGAAGTGTCATGGGAGGCGATGACGATGTCCAGACTTGCGCATATCATCGAGCGCGCCATCGCGATAAGTGAGCTGGACTGGACCGAATCCTCGACGGCTGCGCCGGAGGTGGTTGCGCTGGCCGCTCTGGTGAGCGCCTGCGTCAATGACCCGATCCTGGCGCGCCGCGCCGCTCAGGCCGAATCGCTGGATGAAGTGCTGGACTGCCTGGCGGCCGACCGGATACTCAGCCGCGCCGAGCTGCCCGTCGCCCGCGAGGTGCTCAGCGGCGTTGAGGCGGACGATTTGCTCCGCACCGTGCTCGATCGCGTCATCCGCTCGTAGGCGTGCGCCCGGAGCGCGCCACATGACGGATGACAATGATAACACGCAGGGAGGTCAACAGAGATGGAGCGTGTGACGGTTCTGATACTGCTACTTGTTGCCATTGTCGGTTGCGTTGGCTGTGGCGGCGGCGGGGGCGTAGGCCCTGGGGGCGACACCGGCCTCGTTGCACTGCGTGTCGTGCTCGCCGTGCCCACGGCCCGGATGAACACGAGTGCCGCGGTGGCGGACATCGCCGCGATCACCGTGGACATCTCCGGCCCGGAGATGGAGACCATGAGCGTGTCGCTGACATGGGATGCGGACAGCGCCGAGGCCCGCGGTCACTTCGACGTGCCTCAGGGCATTGACCGCCTCTTTGAGGTGCGGGCCGTAGACGCCGACGAAGAGGTGCTGTTCGCCGGACAGACCATCAGCGATGTCGAGGCCGGCGCGACCACGTCGGTCACGGTTGACCTGTGGCCGGTGTCCGCGGACGTGGAGATGGAGATGGGCATTGCCAACCCGAGCCCCGGCCTCGGCACACTGTGGGGGATATGCTACGGCCCTTTCCGGCCGGGACAGAGCCCGCGCATCGGCGTGTATCCTTCTGAGGAGGAGGTGGCCGAGGACTTGGCTATCCTCGCCGGTCGCGTAGAGCGCATCCGCCTCTACAGCTCGACGCACATCCACCGGGAGATCCCCCGGCTTGCGGCTGACGCGGGTCTGCGATGTTGGGCTCAGGCCTGGCTGGACCAGGATGCCGCGTCGAATGAGGAGGAGATCGAGGCCCTGATCGCCGTCGGCCAGGAAGGGCACGCCGAGGTGCTCATCGTTGGCAGCGAGGTGCTGCTGCGCGGGGACATGTCCGCACCGGATCTCATCGCGCTCATTGAGCGGGTACGCGCGGCGGTGCCCGACGTGCCGGTCACGTACAACGACACCTGTCAGGAACTCCTGGACAATCCCGAGGTAGTCACCGCCTGCGATCTCGTCATGTTCAACAGCTACCCGTACTGGGAAGCCGTTCCGCCCGGTGAAGCCGTTGCGCATGTGGCCCGCGACTATGACCGCATTGCGGCGGCGTTCCCTGACCGACGCCTCGTCATCGGTGAGACCGGCTGGCCGAGCGCCGGTGCCGATAATGGTCTGGCCATCCCCGATCCGGTCCACCAGCGCCGTTTCCTGACCGGGTTGGTCGAGTGGGCTCGATCCCGCGGCGTGGAGTACCTGTTCTTCTCCGCGTTCGACGAACCGTGGAAGGCGGCGATCGAGGGCACAGTCGGCGGGAACTGGGGGCTGTTCAACAGCGACCGTTCCATGAAGACAGAGATTCGTCGAGTCTGGTACTGAGGAGGGTCTCACCATGAAAGCGACAGCCATGCTGGCAACTATCTGCGTCGTGCTGCTTCTCCCCGGCCTGGTCGGGTGCGGCGGCCAGGGCACGCAGCCTCCCGGCGCACCCGAGCACGTGAGCGTGAGCCTGCGCGCGGTGCTGGCGGTCGCCACGTCCGCCGCGATGGCCCCCAGCAGTGTCGCTGAGATCGACAACATCGTGGTGACGATCTCGGCCGAGGACTTCGATCCGTTCACCGTCTCGCTCACCTGGGACCCGGACACGTACACAGCGACCGGCCAGGCGCGGGTGAGGATCGGGCAGCAGCGCCGCTTCGCGGTCGAAGCCCGCCGCGCCGATGGGTTCGTGCTCTACTGTGGCGAGCAGACGATGGATGTGACCGGCAACACTAGTGTGAGCATCACACTGGAGCCGCCGGACGTTCCCATCGATGTGATCTGTCCGATCCACGAGTTCGATGGCCCGCCGCGCATCAACATCGATTCCGTCCCGCCGTATGGCGAGTCCGGCTACGCCGAGGGCTCCGTGGCCAACGTGATCCCCTGGGAGTGTGCCGTGGCGGTGTACATCTATGTCGGCGGCTCCTGGTGGACCAAGCCGTACTGGAATAGCCCGCTGACTACCATCGACGGCGAGGGTCGCTGGCTGTGCGACATCGCTACCGGAGGCATCGATTACAACGCAACTGAGATCCGCGCCTACCTCGTGCGCGCGGGCTATTCGCCGCCATCCGCGCCGTCGGTAGGTCTGCCACCCGATCCGCCGACACCAGACGTGCTCGCCGTCGCGAGTGTGACGCGGACGCCCGATGAGTAGCTCGCGGAGACGGTCGCCGGCGCTCCCCACGTACTCAGGGGTGCGGTGCGGTAGTCGCTCGCCAGGGACGTTCGGGTGACTGCCGGCCGCACCCCACGTGCCTCGACGCAGCCGTGTCCCCCCGGCGGTCCCCTCGGCGCACGCATCCGTTACCTCGCCCGGACCAACTGCAGTTCGTCCAGTTTATCGGCGAGGAGTTACTGCACCCCAGGCGACCGGCATGAATGACGTAAGTTGAATGATCCCGGCAATTGCCTGTCTCGCAGAGCGGGCCATCAAATGCCCGTGCTGTCTCGCCAGGTTCGTGAGCCTCTGAGCGGCGTGCGGGGCGAGAATGGTCTGTGCCGTGCCTTCCGGCGGGTTGCGCGCGCGCCATCTACCCTCAGCGCGTTGCCACCTTCCCGGACTCGCACCTGGTGATGACGCCATCTGCAGTTCTCTGCAAGCGGGGCGGACGGAGAGGGCACTTGCTCTCAGGAATACGCCCTCCCTGCGCCACTGCCTCTGCTGTCGCCATCAGGGCAAGGTGAGCGTGACCGGCGGGGAGCGGTCGCCATCGAAGGCCTGACCCTCGGCGTAGCGCCACCCCACTACGCTGCTGAACACGCCCGCGTCGGGCTCAGTGACCACCCGCACTCCCTCGGCCGTCTGCACCGCCAGCGCCAGGCCGCGGAACTTGTAGCAGTCGCCCCCCACGTTGGTCAGCACCACCCGGTTGGCGCGCGCGATCGCGGGCAGCGCCTCGGCCGGCAGCTCAATGATGTGCTCCTGCCACGCCGACAACTGGCCTGAGTTGGCCGGCACCTCCGCCACGGGCTGCCCGTTGAGCAGTATCTGCTTGCCGGCGTAGCGCTCCTCGGAGTTGACGTCGAAGACCTCCAGCCGCAGCCACGCCGCCACGATATGCTCGAGCTGGCTGTCGCTGATCGTCGCCGCGCCCGCCGCCGGCGAGTCCAGGCGGGTCACCGGCAGCAGGCGCACCGAGTAGCGCCGCAGGCCCTGGGCCAACGCCCACGGCAGGTGCTCGTCGCCGAAGGCGTCCTCCGCCTCACGCTCACCCGCGTCGCCGATCAGCCACAGCTCGAGCGTAGTGCCCGTCGCGAATGGGGGCGGCTCCTTCGTAGCATGCGCGCTCACCCTCAGGCTCGTGGCCTCGCCCAGGTGCGGCAGCAGGTCGAGGCTGCACAGCACCCATCCGTCGCCGGAGGCCGTGCGCACCGGAAGCTGAGTCTCGCCGAGCGCTCCGGTCACCTCGAAGCGCTGTGCGTCGCCACGCAGGACCGCGAACGCCTCCAGCCGCGCGTGGGGCTCCGTCAGCCCGGACAGATCGCAGCTCACCTCAACCGTTCCGCCGTCGGTCCGCACTGAAGTGGCGCTGTCCGCGAGCGCGGGAGCGCAGGTGGGCGGCTCGGGGCGGGCCGCACCCGCCGCCCACGCGGCCTGGGGGCGTAGCTCAAGCAGCCACACGCTGCACGGAGGCAGCGTCAGCTCGTTCGCGGCGCCGGGCGCCAGCGCGACGGGAAGGCGCACGTGCGCCGGGTAGATCTGGCGCACCGCGAAGGCGCCCGTGTGATCGCCGAGGTAGCCCCTGGCCTCGTCGATGGGCACGCGCATGGTCATCGCGCGGTAGCTGGGGTTGCGCAGCGCGAGGATGCCACGGTCGCCGAGCCAGTGCGCGTAGCCGTAGGGCTCGCCCCGGCGCGGGTCGCCGCCGAACATGCGGGTGCGCTCCAGCGCGCGCCAGTTCTCGGTCGCCCAGCGCGTGGTGCTGCCCAGCACCCGCCAGCGGCCCTCGTCGAGCAGTTCGGGCGTGATGTACAGCTCCTTGAGCAGCACACCGCGGCCGAAATACAGCGCCACGTAGTCGGCCCACTCGCGCAGCGTCTCCTCCTCGCCGCCCAGGCGGTTGCGCCGGCCCTGAATGATGCCGTGGGTCATCAGCGATGCCAGCGGCGTGGGATTGCCCGCGCGCACGTAGACCCTGTGGAAGTGCGCATCGCGATAGCTCATGGCCCACTCGCGCGGGGCAAGCTGCGGGAAGGTGCGGTCGAATCCGAAGTCGCTGGCGCACATCCAGATGGTGTCGCAGTGCTGCAGCCACCACGGCGACAGCCACACCGCCGAGGTCACGTTGGTGAAGATCTCCGGGTCGCACTCGCGCTCCCAGTCGAGCAGCGCCAGCAGAGCATCGAGGTTGGCCTCGCGCGAATGCCGGTCGGTGGGCAGGTGGCCGTGGCCCTCGACGGTGCAGGCCAGCATGTTGAAATCATGCTTGTAGTACGCCAGGTGCCCGTCGCGGATGCGCCGCGCCGTAGCACGCTTCACCGCCTCGAAGCTGGCGGGGGCGCTCAGGCAGTACCACGCACCGCGATCCGACACCGCCAGCCCCTGCGCGGCGGCCCAGTCCATGTCGAGGTGAAAGCCGGTCAGCGGCATCCACAGACCCAGGCGCATGCCGAGCGCCTCGAGCGCGCGCGCGACCGGCGCGAAGCCCTCGGGGTAGAGGTCGGTTCGCGGCTCCCACACCGACTGCGGCGCCTGCCAGCCGTCATCGGGCACGAATGAGTTCATCTGCAGACCCCAGGGCCCCAGCAACTTCTCGTGGAAGGCCGCGGCCGTGGCCAGCAGGTTCTCGGGGGTCATCTCGTCGCGGCGCAGATCGTACCAACTGTTGTACTGCAGGTGGCTGCGCGAGGGGCGCTTGATGGCGCGGAGGTACTCGTCGAACCCGGTCCGCGCCTCCCGCCCCGGCGGAGCGACCCCGATGACCATGGTCTTGCTCGTCAGGGGCGCAGCGAGGTCGCGGCCCGGGTAGTGGTAGAGGCGCACGCGTCCGTCGCCGACCTGGGCGTAGCCGCGTGGGTACTCCACGCCCAACCACCAGCTTCTCCCCACCCACAGCGGCAGGCCCATGCCGCCGCCCGTGATCGACGCACCGATCGTGCCGTCGAGCAGCCGCAGCTCATCCACCACCACGCCCGCATCGCCGGTGAGTGTCATCCGCTTGCGCAGCCAGGGCTCGTCACCGCTCAGCGAGTAGGTGAGCGTAGCACGTACCCGTGGCTCCGCGCATATCAGAGTCACGATCAGCTCGGCCGAGTCGCCCCCGTCCTGCGCAACCACATCCACGCACTCGAAGGCGTCGCCCGACAGTTCCGCGCCCTCGTAGAGGGTCAGGCTGAGCGCATCGGCTGCCACGGTCACCGATTCCGAGCCGTCCGGCCGCGCCAGCTCGATCAGACGCCAGTGGCCGTCCACGCGGCTGAACTCGCAGCGGATGGCGTCGTTGGCCAGGACCGCCCCGGTGTCGGCAACGCGCGCCGTGGGTTCGGCCGTCACAGGGAGGCATGCGTACGCGGTCGCGATCAGGCAGATTACAGGCGCCGCCGGCAGGCGCAGGCGACAACTGCGCAGCGGGGAGCGGAAGATGACGCAGCTCGATTCTCGCGCGTTCGCGGTCCTCATTGTGCATCACTCGCCCTCGGCCGGCTCCGGCCCCCCCCACGCCGTCTGTGAGCGAACGCCAGTTCCGGGCCGATGGCCCATCTCCCTCCCACGATCCCTCGGGTCGCGCGAACGACTCGCGCTGCGCGGCGGAGCTGGGATCAGCGGCGCGTGAGCCGAGCACCAGCAGCGGAGACGCTCTGCTCACGGCGTCAGAACTTCTGTGCGGAGGCGTCTCGATGCTCCTTGCGCGTCTGGCGGACGAGCCGCCACATTCCGGCCGAACGCGGCGGCTCCGGGAGCACGGTCGTCGCCTGCCGCGTCACCCTCAACCGACTGCTTGAGTTCTTCGAGGCCGAGGGCGTTGGGCCCGACCTCGACTACATCACCACGGCGGCGCGGCGCAGGGGCTCAGCGAGTGCCGTCGCAAGGCAGGGCGAAGCTGAAGCGGCTGCCGCCGCCCTCTACGTTCTCGGCCCATATGCGTCCGCCATGGGCTTCGACGGCAAGCTTGCAGTACGCGAGCCCCAGCCCCACCGACGACCGGCCGCGACCGCGCGCCCCCCCGCCCTGCGCGTAGCGCTCGAACAACTCGTGGCTGAATTGCTCGTCGATGCCGTCGCCGGTGTCGGTGACCGAGACGACCACTTCGTCGGCGTGGGCGGCCACCGCCACATCAACGGCGCCGCCCGATGAGGTGTGCGCCAGGGCATTGGCGATCAGGTTCTCGAGCACCCGGTGGATGTGTTCACGGTCGAGGTCGGTGCCGGCATGGGCGCACTCGTCCTCGAACACCAGCGCGATGCCCTGCGTTGCCGCCTGCGGGGCGACGTTCGCCACCACTTCCGCGACGAGTTCGCACAGATCGGCCGGCTCGACGTTAAGGGTCATGCGTCCCGCCTGGGCTGCGCTTACCGCCAGCACATCACCGATCATGTCCTCAAGCCGCCTGAGGTTGCGTCGCGCCCGAATCATCATGTCGCGCTCGGAGGGCGGCAGGCATCCGCGGTCCTCGGTCTCGTCCAGCAGCAGATCGAGGGCCATGGCGGCGGTGATGACCGGGTTCTTGAGGTCATGCACCAGCATCGCGGTAAGGTCCTCACGCAGCCGCTCCAACCTGCGCAGCTCCTCGAGGGCGGCGCGCTCGCGTCGGGCCGTGCGCCGCCACAACACGTACAGGGTCGCGGGCACGAAGATCAATGCCGCCTGGATGGCTCCCGCAACGATGTGATAGGAGGACATGTTCGCCCCCATGAAGAGGCCGTGCAACAACACCTGGGTCAGTCCGACCGCTACGAGCACCCAGCCGAGCACCGGGAGCCAGACCCGCCAATCGGCGGCGTTTGTCACTATCAGATCGCGACTGTTCATGCCATCGACACTCCTTGCGGCATGCACAATCCTCCGGGCGCGGTCCGCGTCAGGGCAGCCGTGATATCGGCCAACACGGTTGCCGCCGCCGGTGAAGGAAGGGCGTCCGTGCTGTGGTTGCCGTGCGGTCGCC
>CAZTZN010000087.1:0-19071 GCA_964617715.1 uncultured Armatimonadia bacterium
TCGAGGGCGGCCGGCAGAACCCCGAGCGTTACGGGGGCGCGCTGCTGGCGTGAGGCGATCAACCATGATCCGCATCGGAACCAGCGGCTACTCGTACAATGACTGGATCGGGCCGTTCTACCCCGAGGGCACGGACAGGCGCGAGTTCCTGAGCTACTACGCCGAGCGCTTCGACTGCGTGGAGGTCAACTACACCTACTACCGCATGCCCGACGCCGGCACGCTCGCGGCCATGTCCGCCAGGACCGGCCCGGACTTCCGCTTCACAGTCAAGGCCACCCGGGAGATGACCCACGAGCGCGAGCAGGCCGACCCGGCGCTGTTCGAGCAGTTCATCGCGGCGCTCGACCCGCTGCGCACGGAGGGCAAGTTCGGCTGTGTGCTGGCGCAGTTCCCGAACTCATTCCGGCTCAGCCAGCACAACGTGGACTACCTCAAGTGGTTCCGGCGGCTGATGCAGGGGGTCCCCGTGGTGATAGAGTTCCGCAACCGCGAGTGGATCCGCGACGAGACGTTCGCCTTCCTGCGCGCGGCCGACTTCGGCTTCTGCTGCGTGGACCAGCCGAAGTTTGACAGCCTGGTGCCGCCGATCGCCGAGGCGACCTCGGCAATCGGCTACGTGCGCTTGCACGGGCGCAACTATGAGAAGTGGTGGCGGCACGATGAGGCGTGGGAGCGCTACGACTACCTCTACTCCCGCGAGGAGCTGGCCGAGTGGGTGCCGAAGGTGCGGGCGCTGGCGGAGCGAACCGAGGAGACCTACGTCTTCTTCAACAATCACTACCACGCGCAGGCGGTCCAGAACGCCCTGGACTTCGCCGAGCTGCTGGACGAGGCGGGGCAAGGCTGATGCCGCAGGTTGGGAGGCTCACATGAGAATACTGGTTACCGGCGGAGCCGGCTTCATCGGCTCCAATATCGTCGATCGCTACCTCGCCGAGGGTCACGACGTCGCAGTCGTGGACAACCTCGCCACCGGACGGCGCAGCAACCTCAATCCGCGAGCGCGCTTCCACGAGGTGTCGATCACCGATACCGAGGCGCTGAGCGCGGTGTTCGAAGCCGAGCGGCCCGAGGTAGTCAACCACCACGCCGCGCAGATGGACGTGCGCCGGTCGGTGCGCGAGCCGCAGTTCGACGCGCAGACCAACGTCATCGGCACGCTCAACGTCATCGAAGCCGGGCGCGCCGTGGGCGCGCGCAAGTTCATCTTCTCGTCCTCGGGCGGCGCCATCTACGGCCAGGCCGACGTCATCCCTACGCCCGAGAGCGCGCCCCTGCAGCCGATCTCGCACTACGGCGCGAGCAAGCTCGCGGGCGAGGTCTACTTCGGCCTCTACGGGCGCCTCTACGGCCTCGAGACCACGGTGCTGCGCTATGCCAACGTCTACGGCCCGCGCCAGAACCCGCACGGGGAGGCGGGGGTGAACGCGATCTTCGCCAACATGATGCTGCGCGGCGAGCGCCCGACGATCTTCGGCGCGGGCGACAAGACCCGCGACTACGTGTTCGTGGGCGACGTAGTGGAGGCGAACCTGCTGGCGCTCGAGCGCGGCGCGGGCGAGGTGCTCAACATCGGCACCGGGGTGCAGACCACCGACCAGGAGGTCTACGACGCGGTCGCGGCGGCGGTGGGCTTTACCGAGCCGCCGGTCTACGGTGAGGAGCGCCCGGGTGACGTGCGTCACTCGTGCGTTGACCCTTCGCGCGCGCGAGCGGTGCTCGGCTGGGCGCCGACCATCGAGTTCCGCGAGGGCGTGCGCCGCACGGTGCAGTACCAGCGGGAGCACGAGCTGCAATAGCCGCGGCTTCAGCCGGCATGAGCACATGACGACGCCGCGGACCCCATGGGCCCGCGGCGTCATGATTCGACGCAACCTGCGTCGTCCGCTAACTCAGCCGCGTAAAGGTCAGCACCACCTGATCCCCATCCTGCTGGATAGTAAGCCTCAGAGTGTTGCCGACGACGGCGTAGCTCATGGGTATCGTCTCGCCCAGGGCCAGCGTCAGCGTGCTCCCCACGGTGGACCAGGTACCGATCTCCGCCGCCGTGACCTCGTCACTGTTGTCGAGTTCAACGGAGAGCGCGGTGCCGTCGGCGTAGAAGTAGACCGACATGGACGCCGTGGTCGGCTCCCATTCGAAGAACTGGCCCATGTCCACGGTTGTGCCGTTCACCGTGACCGACTGGGCCTGCCAGGTGCCGACAAGTGCGGGCGCACGCACAGCGGGCGGCGCCCACGGGGTGAGTTCCATCTTGACGGTATTGCCCTCGCCGTCAAGCATCGTCACCGAGGTGTTGCCGACCACGTAACTGCCCCGCATGACCGTGCCTTCCTCGTCGGTGATTGCGATCGCCCCCGCACCGGTGGCCCAGGATCCCTCCATGGCATCCACAATCTCCGCCCCGGCCACAAAGAAGGCTCTGAAGGTGCCGTCGGCAACAAGCTGAAACACAACCGCATCGGCGGCTGGATCCACCTCGAAGTAGTCCATTATGGGGATGGCGGCGCCGTTCAGCTCAACGCCTGCCACCCGCCACGAGCGTATGAGTTGTGCGTCATGGCCTGCGAGGTTGACGACCTTGACCCAGCGCACGACGACCTGGCTGCCGTCCTCCACCTGGGTCGTGGTGATGAGGTTGCCGTTGACCTGATAGTTCAGATTGGTGGTACCGTCAGGCATGGTTACGGCAAGGACACCGCCCTGGGCCGTCCAGGTCCCGTTCTCGGTCGCGGCGACCGCGGCGTCCGCATCATAGTAGCGCACGACAACGGTGCCGTCATTGGCGAACTGGGCGGTCATGCGCACCACGCCCTGGTCCCACTCCATGGCATTCTTCGCCCCGACCTGGGTCCCATCAACCTGTGCTGCGTAGGGCTGCCAGATCCCCACCAGTGCGGCATCGATCGGGAGACCGCCACCTCCGCCGCCTCCACCGCCTCCACCGCCTCCATCGTCGGCGCCATCTCCGCCACCGCCACACCCAATGATCCCGATTACAGCCAGTACTCCAAGAACCACGAACACTTTGCGCATACCGACCATTGTGTCCCACTTCTCTCCTACGCGTTATGAACACGGCGCCGCTGCCTTGTGTCAGCGGCATTGTTCCCAAACTGACCTGATGTGGGTACTTGCGTACTCGCTCACGATCAGCGTACGGCCTGAATCACCCCTTCCGAACCTGCTGATGCTCATGCGCAGCCTGCCGCTGCTGCCTGGGGGATTGCGTACCTCTGACCAGTTCGAGGTAGCTCTATCGAAAGTTACAGCTTGGGGCGAAGCCGGCAATGCCACCTGCATACTACACGAGTTGAAGCATCTTATCCACCTCGTGCGATCTGCAACCACGCCGGGGCAGATGGAGCGTGCTCCCGTCCCGGCGCGCCGCTGTCTATCCCATCAACTCTTCGCACAGGCACGAGACCACGAACATGCAGGTGTCTATGATCTGCTCGTGGGACCACGCCGGCCCCGCATCGAGCACCCCCTGCGGACTCTCGTACAGGAGCGGCACTGCCCCGGCGAAGTGGTGATAGAGGCTGGTCGAGATATGCCCGGCCTCGGGCACGTTCGGATTGAACTCGATCCCCTCGGCCGCGGCCTTCGCGAGGATCGCCTCGCACAGCTCCCGCTGGTGCGCCTGCACCTCGTCGGGGACCAGGTTGGTCGGACGCAGGAGCATCGGCGGCGCGCCGTGCGCATGGAACTCCAGCACCACATCGGGCTCGTGGTCGGCCATGAACTGCATCAGCGCCGCGATCTCGGGGCTGCGGAGGTTGTCCGGGTCGGTCTCGCGGTTGATGTGCTGCCCGGCATCGTTGAACAGCCCGCCGAGGATCATCATCTGCGCCGCGTCGCAGTCCCCGTCGCCGGGCTCATGGCGCACGCCCTCGAGGGTCATGCCCGCGTCGTAGTGCAGGATGTCCTGGCGCGCGAGGCCCACGAACGAGTTGGGCATGCGCGCGCGGGCATCGGGGTTGACCACCGGCACGATCACATAGTTGAGTTCATCGACCATCGCCGGCCATGCGGTGCCCTTGAGGTCGCGGCCGTAGCCCAGCACCGAGATCACGTTCAGGCAGGTCGCCGGGCCCTGGGGCTCGTGGCCGTGCATACCTCCGACCAGGCCGATGGTGGGCGCGCCTGAGCGCCCGCGGCAGGTGACGCCGTGGAGCGCGCGCCCGCCGGCCGAGGTGCCGATGTGCTCGACCTGGCAGTGCGCGGCGGTCGAGAGGATCTCGTCGAAGCGGTCGAAGGTCGCCGGCCAGAACTCCGGCGTGGCGATGCGCGGCGGCAGTCGGCGCTGGGGCATGCGGTCCAACATCACAATCAGCCTCCGGCGAGTGGCGGTCTCGGGCCCGTCTCGTAGACCTCCGGGTTGACGACGAATTGCGGGCGGCGCCCGGCCAGCGCCTGCAGGATGTTGTCGCACACCTGCGCGTTCACCCGCTCGGCGGCCTCCGCCGTGGCCGAGGCCATGTGCGGGGTGAGCACCACGTTGGGCGCGCTCAGGATCGGGTCATCGGCGGCGGGCGGCTCGGCCTCGAGCGTGTCCAGCGCCGCGCCGGCGATCCAGCCCTCGCGCAGAGCGCGCGCCAGCGCCGCCTGATCGACCAGCCCCCCACGCCCGGCATTCACCAGCACCGCGCTCGGCTTCATGGCGCGAAGCTGCGCCTCGCCGATCATCCCGCGGCTGGCCTCGGTCAGATTCGCGTGCAGCGTGACGATGTCGGCCCCGGCCAGCAGCTCCTCCAGCGTCACCGGCGTCGCTCCCAGTGTGCCCATCGCCCACGGCTGCGGGCGCGGATCGTACGCCAGGATGCGCATCGAGAACCCCGCCGCGCGCCGCGCCACCGCCTGGCCGATGGAGCCGAAGCCGACGATGCCGATGGTCTTGCGCCACAGCTCGGCGCCCTCGACGTGGCGCCACTGCAGGCTGCGCGCCACTTCCATCTGCTCCGGGAGCCTGCGGCACAGCGCCAGCAGGATGGTGAAGGTCTGATCCGCGACCGACTCGGTGACCGCGCCGGGGGTGTTGGTGACGATCACGCCCGCGGCGGTCGCGGCGGACACGTCGATGCTGTCGTAGCCCACGCCCCAGCGTGCCACGGTGCGCAGCTCGGGCAGCGCCGCGAACATCGCGCCGTCGTAGCTCTCATTGCTGGCGACCACGGCGGCGCAACCCGTGAGCAGCTCGATCTGCCGCTCCCTGGTCAGCGCGGTGCGCGCCGGGCCGTGGACCACCTCGAGGCCCGCGGCGCGCATGGGCTCGCCCGCCTCGGGCTCATGCTTGATGAAAGGCGCGGCCATGGCGAGCACCCGTCCGGTCATTTGCAGATCCCCTCGCTGACGGCGTCATGGGCGCGGATGGTCTGCAGCGCCGCGCGGCTGCCGCGGATGAACAGCGACACCTCGGACGCGAAGCACATGAACCGGCAGCCCGCGTCGAGGTACTTCATGGCCATCTCGACGTCGAAGCAATGCATCCCGGGAGCGACGCCCGCGGCCTGCGCCGAGGCGAAGATGTCCTCGATCGCCCCGACCACATCCGGGTGGTCGAGCTGACCGGGCAGGCCCATGCTCAGCGCCAGGTCGTTGGGGCCGATGAACACCGCATCAATGCCGGGCACGGCGAAGATGGCGTCGCGGTTCTTCAGCCCCGGCACGGTCTCGATCTGCACCGCGACGAGTGTGTGTTCGTTGCGCGCGCGGGTGAACTCGGCGGCCGGCTGCGCGGCGTAGTCATCGTGGGCGATGTTGGTGCCCAGGCCGCGCTTGCCATCGGGCGGGAACTTGACCTGATCGACGATGGCCTGCGCCTGCTCGGGGGTCTCGACGTGCGGGAAGACGAGGCCGTCGCAGCCGAGGTCGAGGTAGCGCGCGGGCCACTGCCCCCGGAAGCCGGGGGCGCGCACGCAGGCCTGCAGGCCGATGTCGCGGGCGGCGCGCATGAGCCAGGCGATGGTGTCGAGGCTCGGCCAGTGGTGCTCGGTGTCGAAGATCACGAAATCGTAGCCCGCCTCACGCACGATGCGGCAGGTGCCGGGCGAGAGCATCTCGCCGAGCATCGTGCCCACCACCGCCTCGCCGCGCGCCAGCGCAGCCTTCACCGGATTGCCTGCCATGGCCGACCTCCCTCGCATCTGCGTCCCTGCGCCCCTTGATTCGCCACGGTGAGCGCAGTCCCTTCGTGCGGTCATCGCGCCGCCCCTCCGCGCGGGAAGCAAAGGCGGGCCGGTCAGGCGACCGGCCCCTCCGAACGGCGACGCCAACGGCCGCGCGGTGTCATCACGCACCCGCCCGAAGTGCCATCACACGCCCGGAGCCCGGCTTCAGACGAACCCGCATCGCCGTTAACCGGAGGGCAGGCCACCGGCCCTGTCAATGCCGTTGGGGATGCCGTTGCCGTGCGGAGGGCGCATGTTCACATGCGCCGGCCGTTGCAGACCGCAACGGTCTCTGACCGCCATCTCGCACCTGGAGCGCCCTCCCGCACCCGGGGCCCGGCTTCAGACGAAGCCGCATCGCCCCTAACCGTGGGACAGGCCACCCGGCCTGTCAATGCCGTTGGGGGTGCGGGTGCCCTCGCCGCCGGAGGCAAGCGGCTCTGTGCCGCCGACACTCATGTCGGCGGTCCTCCGCGGACGGCCTGCGCGCAGGTAACCGCGCGCCCGCCGGTGAATCGCGGGAATTGCCGATGCCCGGCGAGCGTTGACTCCATCGATGTCATTCGATGATCCCGCGCCCATGACCATGAGCGAGCACGAATCCGACAATCTGCCGCCCGAGCGCCCCCGTCTCCCGGTCCGGCTGATCATCGCACAGGCGGCGCTGGTCGCCGCACTGGCGGCCTGGCTGCTGGCGGTGCGACGCGGTATCGGCTGGGGCGATGAGTGGCAGTGGCCGGTGTTCGGCCCGGTCTATCCGCTCAGCTTCCTGGTCGCGCCGCTGGCGACACTGCTGGGCTTCGGCGGGCTGACCGCGTACCTGTGGCGGTCGCTGCGCCGCGAGAAGATCGCGAGCCACCGGCGCGGCCTTGCGTGGTCGGTGGTGGCCGCGCTGTGTGCGGGCGCGTGGTGTCTGCAGGCGGCGCTGTGGAGCGTGGCGCCGGGCAGCGTCCCGCAGCTCGCGGCCATACAGCTCAGCGATGTCTCCACCGGCTACCTCAGCGAGGCGGGGCGCATCAACGACCTCGGCGATTACCTGCGCGGGTACGCGCGGGAGATGCCGCGCAAGCCCGAGCACGTCGCGACCCATCCGCCCGGCGCGGTGGTGTTCTTCTATGCGGTGCGGGGCCTGGCGGAGGCCTTCCCCGCCCTGGAGCGGACGGCGCTGATCGCCGGGAGCACCGCGGTGGGCCTGAGCATCCCCGAGTTGGCGGCGGAGGTCGCGCGCTTCCCCACCGTCGAGTGGCAGGGCGACCGCGGGCTCGCCACGGCCATGCTCGCCTCGTGGATCCTGGGCGCGGCCGGGGCGCTGATGCCGCTGGTGATCTTCGCGGCATTGCGCGGGCAGTTGGGCGACGAGCGCGCGCTGGCGGGCGCGGCGCTGCTGGCGCTGATGCCGAGCATGCTGCTGTTCTTTCCCCTGCTGGATCAGCTCGTGGCGCTGCTGAGCGCGTTGATGCTGGCGGCGCTGGCGGCCACGCAGCGGCACCAGGCGTGGGCGGCGGTCGCCGGCCTGATCTGCGCGGCGGCGCTGTTCGTGTCACTGGGGGCGCTGGCGCTGGTGGCACTGGGCGGTGTGTTCCTGCTCCTGCGCGCGGCGCGGCAGGTGGGGCAGTCGGCCGACGCCTCGTGGAGCGAGAGCTACTCGGTGTTCGCGCCCGCCCTGATCTTCGCCGCCGGACTGCTGGCGGGGCTGGGCGCGTGGTACCTGGTCGGCGTGGACGCGGCGGGCGTGTTCAGCGAGGGGCTGGGCGCGCACTCCAGCCTGACCGGGCGCGCGTCGTTCCGCAGCTATCACATCTGGGTGTGGCTGAACCTGGTTGAATTCGCCATCTTCCTGGGGCTGCCGCTGGCGGCGCTGGTGGCGGCCTCGCTGCGGCGCATGCTGGGTAAGCTGCGCGCGACCTCCAGCCAGGCGCTGCCCGCCTACCTGGGCGCGGCGGCGCTGATCGTACTGCTGCTGCTGGACCTGTCGGGGACGGTGAAGGCCGAGACCGGGCGCATCTGGCTCTTCTTCGGCCCGTGGCTGGCGGCGGCGGTCGCGCCCCAGGCCCTCGACCAGGAGGCGCGCGACCTGCGCCCGCTCATCATCTCCTGCGCACTGACGGCGCTGCAACTGCTGCTGATGGCCTGGACCATGCAGCCGATCATGCGGCCCTACTGAGCCGGCAGCCACGCGTGGTTCGGGTCGAAACGCACCCAGTCGATCTCCGCCACGATGCGGCCCGCGCTCGCGCCCGCGCCCACCGCCAGCATCGCCCGCTCGCGCCGGCCGCCCACCAGCTTCATCCCGTCCGCGATCAGCTCCCCGTCAAGATACAGCCGCGCGGTCTGCGCGCCCGGCATCCCCACCAGCCGAACCGTGCGGGGCGCGCTCGCCATGTCCGCCGCCACCGGCTCGCCGCCCAGCGGCACGATGCGGTCGGGGTAGATCTGCGCGTTGGTCGAGGTCTCCGGCGTGTGCGCCTGCAGCCAGCAGGCGAAGCGCGGATCGTCGTTGCACGCGCTCACGCGCAGCCGCGCCTCGACCGTGTAGCCCTGCATCGAATCGACATCCCAGCCGACCCCGTGGCGCGCCGCGAGGAGCACCGCCCGCGCCGCCGGGTCGGTGAGGCTGTCGATGTGCAGCAATCCACCCGACGCCGACACGAATCCTCCGCCCACTCCCGGCCCGGCCAGCGACCAGACGAGATCACCCTGCGGCACCGCGTCCCCTTCGTAGCGGAAGGGGAACTCCTCCGACGCGCGCGCGCCCGCCACCTTCGGCGCCACGAAGGGCAGGATGCCCTCGAACTGCGTCGCCGGCGCGCCCAGATGCCCGGCCGTCGGGCGCGCCGGTGGTGCAGCGTACTCCACCTGCTCGCCCGGCACTGTCACCAGCAGCGGCGTGGTCGCGGGCACGGTGATGCGCCAGCCGTCGGCCTCGCGCGCGGCGTCCTCGGCTACCATCCCGTGCCCGTGAACGTAGCGATACACCTGCGCCGCCTCGCCGGGGCGGATCGGATAGCGGTCCGCGGGCAGATCCACGGTCAGCGGCACCGGCTCGTCGTCAAGGTTCACCAGCACCACGCCGACCGTGCCGTCGGCGGCCTGCCAGGCGCTGCAGAGCACCTGCGGCAGCCTCACCTCGACCTCCCGATCCCACTTCATCCAGCGCACGGTCATCGGCTCGGCCTGCGCGGCCAGATCGGGCGGGCGCAGCATCCGCCCGGCGGCCAGCAGGTCGGCGAACTCGCGCCGGAGGTGCGCCATCGCGCGCAGGCACTCGGCGGTCGGGTCGCCATCGACGGTGATACGCTCAAGCGCGGCGTTCGACCAGCCGAACTGTCCGCCGAAGACGAACTGCTGCGCGAACTTGGCCAGCGGCGCCCTGGGCAGCGCCAGGTCACCGTTCAGGACGTAACGCCCGTAGGCCAGCACGTAGTCGTGGTAGACCGCCGCGAACAGCGGGATCGAGCGCTCGTGGTTGAGGTTGCCGGTCAGCATGGTGTCGATGCACGAGATGTAGGGCTCGGCGTTGCCCTCGACGCCCATGATCAGGCCCGGCTCGATGGTGCGGCCCTCCTCGCGGATGTACTCGGCCAGCGCCCGGCCGCCCTCGACCCACGCGGCGGTCTCGCCGGGCAGGTGCGGATGCGCGGGCACGTAGCTCGCGTGCGACCGCGAGGTCGCGAGCTGGTCGAGGTAGATCCCGCGGCAGCCCGCCTCCACGCAGCGCAGCGCCTGCTCGCCCAGTATCCAGCGCCAGAGCATGCTTGCGGGGTTCATCGCCGCACCCGGGATCTGCATCCACACCTCATCGTAGCGGCGGCCGTAGATGTCGCGCGCGGCCGCCAGCGTGCCGATCTCCCCCCAGCTCGGCTTGTCGGTACGCCACAGCCGCGCGTTCAGGTAAGGCATCACGCGGATGCCCGCGCCCTCCATGGTGCGCACGGCCTCCCGGAAGCCCCGTTGGGCCGGGAAGTAGTCGGGGTAGCAGTCTATGCTCATCGAGCCGAAGTTGCGGTGCCAGCCGTAGAGATGCACGCAGATGGGGACGCCGAACCACTCCTGCCTGCGCACCGCCCAGTCGGCCACGAAGCGCGGGTCGAGGCTCTCGACGCCCAGGCGCATGAGCACCAGCGGAGTCTCGATGAAGTCGCGCGGCGTCTTCGCGTCCGCCGACAGGGGCCCGCGCCACATCCACGGCGCGCCCGACGCCCACTGCCGGTAGACCATCGCGGCGTCGAACCAGTCGCCCTCCATCGCGCGCAGCACGAAGGGATACTCCTGCGCGCAGGCCTCCCCGAACGCCAGCCGCGTGGGCTGCTCGACGCTTATATGCAGCGACCGCGCGGGCGCGTCGGCCGACCACAGGAACTCCTTGAGGCGCGCGGCCGGGTCGTGGAAGCCGAGGTAGGTGAGCGCGGAGCCGTCCTGCAGCGCGTAGAACTGCATGCACGGGCTGGAGCCGGGGTAGACGCGGGGCATGTCGTCGATGCCCTGCAACGGGTCGGGGGTGAGTGTGCCCCAGTCGCACGGCTCAACGAAGGTGCACCCGGGGCCCTCGCTCGCGGCGACCGACACCACCGGGAAGGCGTAGCGGTAGAGGGTCCAGCCCTCGGGGATGCCGGCGAAGTCGATGCGCCACAGCCACGCGCCCTCGTCGGGCACGAAGCGCACGGTCACCTCGACCTCGGCCACGGCGCCGCCCGGCACGCGAAGCTGCGGCCAGCTCAACCGCAGGTCATCGCCCTCGGCGGCCGCCTGCGCCGGGCCCATCGCGCCATGCAGCAGCGCCCGGGCGCCGCTTCGGTCGCGCAGCTCCGCGCGCCAGATCGGGTCGGGGCCGCGCAGGATCTCCCGGCCATCGGCGCTGGCTCCAGCGAGCAGCAGACCATCACCCTGCGCCGCCAGCCGCACCTCCAGCCCACCCGCGCGCGCCGCAATATCGTCCGCAGTGCGCTCGACGGTGACGGCGGCGGTAACCGAGCTGGCCGCCCCAAGCAGTAGGGCCAGTCCTACCAGCCGCAGCATGAGGCGGTCACTCCCCCAGCCGCTCGAGGGCCTCGAGCAGGGCGCGGCGGTGGGCGTACATGGGCTGCGGGTCGCGGGTGAAGTCGCGCGTGTCGGTGACGATGCTCTCGGGGATCTCCAGCAGCGCGCGCGTCGCCGCGTCTTCATGGCCCTGCAACAGCCGGTCGAGCGCGTGGAAGTACTCCCAGTCCTCCAGGCCCTCGCGCAGCATCTCCCAGCGGATCGAGTCCACGGGCCCGGTCACGATCGGCTCGTGCTCGGTGTTCGGGTCCACGTTGGGCGGGTAGATGAAGCGCCCGTCACCGTTGCCCCACCAGCCGCCGCCGCTGGAACGCCAGCCCATCGGGTCCTCCCACGGGTTCTGGTAGGCCCCGGTCTGCCGCACCCGTGCGGGCGAGTACCAGTAGCTCACCCGCCACACCAGCGCGCCCTGGACGTCGTACTTCCAGCTCATCCACTGCCAGATGCGCAGATCGACCGCGTTGTGGTCGATGAACAGCCCGGCCCACGGGGCCTTGGGGCCGGTGCACACATACCACCAGATGTCATCGCCCGCGCGCTGGCGGGCATGGCACTTCTCCTCGTCGTAGTTGTGCAGCACCGGGCACCAGATGTCCACGTAGCCCACCAGCGCCTCCTCGGGCTGCTCGGTGAGCATGCGCCGGATGTCGGGCGCCCACTCGTCGAGCAGCCTCATGCCGTAGCGCACGTTCTCGTAGTGCTCGGGCGCGGGCTCATCCACCCAGTAGGCGTAGGCCTCATCCAGCCAGCCCTTCTCCCGCAGGTGTTCCTGCAGGGCCTGCAGGTACTCGCCGACGATGCGGTCATACTCGGCGCTCCCCTGCCGGTAGGGCCCGACCCGTCCCGGCGCGTCACGCCGGGGCATGTAGCCGATGGGCAGGCGGAACGACTGCAGGCCCAGGCCGTCGATGTACCGCTCCAGCCACGGGTCCCAGTCGCTGAAATCGACCGCGATGCGCACGTCGTTGGCGCCGGCCTCGAAGCCGCCGTCGGCGAGCAGATTCTCGGCCCCTTCGGCCGCCTCGCCGAAGAAGACGTCATCGAACCACGCCTCACCGGTGGTGGTACCCGGGTCCACCCAGCGGCTGGGCCGCAGGGTGAGCCGCACGCTCCGGCAGCCCTCGGCGAAGCGCCCGGCGGGCAGGTCGATGTCATAGCGCTCCCAGCCGCCGGTGCCGACGTGCACGTTGTCCACGTTACAGCCCGACATCCACCTGCCGTCCGCGTCGAGGCACCCGAGGGTCGTCTGGAACTCGTGGCCCTGCTCGGCGCGGGCGGCGAAGCTCAGCCGATGGGCGCGCTCGCGGTCAACCGGCATGGTGGCCGTCGTGACCGCCGCGGGGTTGGCGGTCTCGCTGTCATCAACCACGTGCAGCACGTGCGCGCCCTCGGGCGCGTCGTCGGCCGCCTGCACCTCGCCGCCGTTCCAGGCGATGCCCACCACCTCGGTGCGCGGGCCACTCAGCCAGCACGAGTACGGGTCGATGCGGTGATCGCGGAAGTTCCGCATGTACCGGTCGAAGACCTCACGCCGCTGCTCGTCGGTCTGCAGGTGATGGTAGCGCCAGATCTCCCCCGTCCCCAGGCCCATTGTGGCGACCATGCCCCGCCGATCGGGCATCTCGAAGTCATACACGCGCAGGCTGACCGGCGCCTGCGCCGACCAGCCGTCGGCGCTCAGCGCCAGTGTGCCGCGATACTCGCCGGGAGCGGCGTCGCGCGGCACATGAACCCGCAGCCACAGCGGCTGATTCTGGCCGGCCGCCACGTTCACGGGCTCATTGAGCGGCGGCAGCGGATCGGGCCACCATCCGACCGCGCCCTGCGAGTCCGTAGGCGTATGTACATAGACGTACGCCACGCGTAGGATGTCGATGGCGTCGGCCGGGATCGTCGCCCCTCCGGGCCCGGTCAGGTCGCCGATGGACGCGGTCAGGCCGGTCAGTTCGCGCCGCGGCCGCACCACCACCTGCACCGGCTCGAACTCCCCGCGCGACGCCTCCAGCCGCACGGTCGGCTCGGACACTGTCGGCGCGGGGCGCTCGCGGTTGACCTTGTAGGTGCTCTCGCACCACCACAGATCGGCGGCGTCATCGCTGCTGATCGCGTAGCCGAAGTCACTGCGGTAGAGTTCGGGCACCTGGAACTGGAAGCGCGCGCGGTACAGCTCCTGGCCGCCGGCGTCGGCTACGACGATGGCCGCATCGTAGCGCCCCACCGAGCCGGCGACGTAGGGCACGCTCACCCGCGCCTCACCGCCTGCGGGGACGGAGACCTGCGCATCGAAGCGGGTGGTCTGTCCCGCCTCGGAGGTGAACTCGATAGCCGGGCGCACCTCCAGCGCGACGCCGCCGGGGTTGCGCAGGAGCATCTCCGCCTGATTGTCGCGGCCGGGCAGCAGCGCGCCCAGCGTCAGCGGCCGCACGGCCAGCCGATCGCTGCGCGTCTCCTCGATCAGGAAGGTGGTGGCGCCGGTCAGCGACCCGACCGGATCGGCCAGCTCCGCGCGCAGCGTGTAGCTGTAGACCTGGAACGAGCCCGGCGCCGAGTCCTCGCGCCCCTCGCCGTCACCGGGCGAGCGCAGGCGCACGAACAGCGCATCCGCGGGCAGCAGCTCCGCCGGCACCGGGAACTCGGCCTCGCCCAGCTCGCCGATGGCGCCGATCTCGGTCCACGTCTCGCCATCGATGCCCGCCTCCACGTGGCAGGCGCCGGCGGCGTACCAGCCGATGCTCACGGTCACGGTGGCCGCAGTGATGGCGACCCCGCCGACATCGTGGCGGTAGATGACCTCGGCGCCGGGGAAGAACACCCAGCGGTTAGTGTTCAGGTGCGCGGTGTGGGAGTAGAGCGCGCGCGAGTAGTTGCCCGTGTAGCCGCCGATGGGGGCGTGACAACTGTACTCGCGGCCGTCAACCGCCTCGCCCTCGCCCAGCGTCAGCCCGCCGCGCCTGACCGGCAGCGCGGTGACCGGCACCACCGCGACGTCATCGAACGCGATCGCGCCGTCGGCGTGCCAGTGGCCGACGCGCACGTAGCCGGGGTCCTCACGCGCGGGCGGCACGAAGACATGGGCGGTGCGCGTCCACTCATCGGTGGGGCGCACATCACGGTTGGCCCAGTTGGGGCCGGAGATGACGCTGCCCGCGGTGCCGCCCTCGCGGCGCATCCATGCAGAGAACTCGTAGACTCGCCCGGCCTCGAGGCCCGGAGCGTCGGTCGCCCAGTAGCTGGTGTCCGTGCCGTCGCCGGTCACGGCCACGCCGTGGGCGCCGGTGTGCGCTGAGCCGGTCCAGGTGCAGGTGTCGCTCGACGGCGACCACGCATCCGGCCCGCCCGCGCCCTCCTCGAAAGATGGATTGGGCAGCAGATTGCCCTGCGCGTGGCTGGTCACGACCAGCGTCAGAGCCAGTAGAATCGCAAAGCTCCTCACGTCAATCCCTCCCGGCGTGCCGCAGCGCCTCGTCGCGCAGGCGGCGGCAGTGTGCGTACTGCGGGATGCGGCGGTCGAACCCGGACTCCTCGGCGATCTGCCCGGCGCCCCCCGCGGCCCCACGCGCGCGTCCTCAGCCGCGCGCATCGCGCCACGGGTCGCCTCCTGTCTGGTAGTGTTCGCAGTCCGGCCTTCGGTATCCTCTGCGTACTGGGTGGGCCGCGATCACGTCAATTGTCAGTGGTGTTGCCGGGCATCTGGAAAGGTGGTAGAGTCTTGGTCGGCGCAGGTAGATGGGTCGCGGATTGCTTGCGTAGACCGCGCTGTGGTGCCCGCGTGAAGGCGGCAAGTCCATGGTGTCAGGCAAGTGCGGACAGGGAGGCACAACGCATGGCAGGTGACACGTGGAGCCAACCGACCTCTGAGCGCCGGCTCGGCCTGGCGGCACCGATCAGAGCGGGAAGCGCTGGACACTACGCGGATGCAGCGACCTGTCCAGGCCTCTTCGGCGTGCTCTCGCGCAACAAAGATCTTGTGCACCAGAGGATCGAGCGGCATTGCGCGGAGCACCCCGATTGCCGAACGCACGTCCTGCACACCAGGATGCGTGCATGTGGTCTTGTCGTCACTTCCCCCGACTGCTTCCCGCCGGCCAGCATCGCGCTTGCTCCCGGGCAGACCACGGCCGTAGCAGCAGTCGGTGACGTCTGGGCGCACCAGTGCCACAGTGCAGGCTCTTCAGACAAGCGCCAGCCAGCGTCTGCGGAGGTGCTGCTCGCGCTGTGGCCCGAGCATGGGCCAGCCCTCATCGAGCAGACGAGCGGCATGTTCGCAGCCTGCATCTGGGACAGCGCGGCCGACAGGTTGCATTTGATACTTGACTGGGCGGGGGGGATCCATAGTCTCTACTACGCGCATGTCGGCGAGGCGTTCGTGTTCGCCAACAGCCCAATCCCGCTTCTACCTGATGCATGGGACGGTGAACTGGACGTCGTCGCACTGGCTCAGTACCTTGACTACGGGCATATTCTCCCCCCCCATACCCTGTTCCGCGGCGTGAAGAAGCTGGCGCCGGGCTGCGTGCTGACCCATGGGCCCGGGGCTTCCGTTGAGACCACACGTGTCTTCAAGCATCGGTTCGATCCTGATCCCGGCACTGACTGGGTGGCGCACTTCCGCGAGACACACCGCCGCTGCGTCGCCCGGGTGCTGTCGCGCCACGGGGAGGGAGTGGGCGCCTTTGTCAGTGGCGGCATAGACTCAAGCTACAACGCGGCAGTGATGTCCGAACTGACGAAAGGTGACATGCCGACGTTCTCAATTGGCTACGCCGACGCCTCGGTTGACGAGTCCCACTACTCTCGACTCGTAGCCCGGCATCTCGGTACGGACCACCACGAGATGTGCCTGAGTTCAGCTGAGGCCCTTGATGATCTGCCCTCGATGGTGTACGCCCTGCGTGAGCCAGCCATGGATAACTCCTTCGTCCCCACCTACCACTTGGCGCGGTTCGCCCGACAGCACGTGGGCACGGTTGTCGGCGGCGATGGACCGGACCATCTCATGGGCAGACACTACCCGGTTGCCACCGCAAGATTGGCGCTGCGACGCATGCCGGGCGCCGGCCGGTTGGCGGAGAGCGTCCTGCGCCAAGTGGCCTCGGGGTGGCGGTCTCGCTTGTGGCGACGGGCTAGGCGAGGCGAGTTGGGAAGATTCGCCTGGAAGGCGCTGGCCTCCGGGCATGGCGACCCTGTCCAGGCCTACCTCTCGATCTACAGGGAGATTGCCTACCGGGACCTCATTCCGGCCCGGTTCCGCGCGCTCCTGTCCGACGCGGCTCGCTCATGGATCCCCGCCGTGGCCCCCGTCGATCCGCTCGTCACTGAGGTGGTTTGCGAGGGCTCCTCGGAGTTCGACCGCCTGGTCGCATTGGACGTCACGATAGACGGCTCATTCGGGGTGTTCGCGAAGGTCGGCACGATGGCGGCGCACCACGGCCTGAACGTGCGGGAGCCGTTCTTGGATGTGGAGATGTGCAGGCTGCTCCATCTTGTGCCCGAGAGCCTGAAAGTGCATGGCACACGCACAAGGCGACTGACGAACCGGGCAAGCAAGAAGCACGTGCTGTACGAGGCCGCTCAGGGCATCGTGCCCGACGAGGTGCTGCGGAAGCCGAAAGTCGGCTTCCGCGCCCCGATCGACACATGGTTGCGGCAGCGCACTGGTCAGCTTCAAGCGGTGGAGTTGCTGCCGGCATTGCTGTGCGAATCGGATCTGTTCAGCCCGGATGCCGTGGATAACGTCCTTTGTGAGCATCGCAGTGGCGTTCGCGACCATGGCACTTTGATTCTGATGCTGGTTACACTGGACCTGTGGTACGCGATATTCATCCAGCAGCGGGCATCCATGCCCAACTGGACATGGACCGACTGGCTTCGCCAGTAGCAGGACCGTCTCGCCAATCAGCCCAACGGGAGGCCCAAGTGCATCTCGAGCACCTGGCGCAGGTTGCCTTCGACCGGGTCCTCGTTCTCTCGCGGCCCCCACGCGCGCGTCCTCAGCCGCGCGCATCGCGCTCATCCTCCGCCCCTACTTCACCGGCACCAGCTCTATGCCGCGCAGGTCCATCGCCTTCTGGCGGCGGATGGTCGGCACCATCACCTTGATGGTGTTCGCGCCCTTCTTCAGGCGCACCACCGCGGCCTGCTTGCGCCTGAAGGCGCCCTGCGTCGAGGCGGTCTTCACCACCTGCCGCTGCCCGCCCTCGACCGCGCCCCCGCCCGTGCTGGCGATCATGCCGTTGGGCATGATGCGCGGCGCCTCCCTGCCGTTGATGATGAACTCGACCTCGCTGCCGCCCTGCCCCGGCTCGACGCGGTACTCCAGCCAGACCTGGTAGTCGCCACGCTTCGGGACCTCGACGGTCCACTCGACGCTGTCCTTCGGGTTGATCCAGTTGCCCGCGTGGATGACGCCGCCGTCGGCCTCGTAGCGGATGCGCATGCCGTGCGGGCCGTCGAGGAAGCCGTAGAGCACCGGCAGGTCGATGCACCCGTCCTCGCCCGGCCCCAGCACCATCGGCTCGACCTCGGGCGCGCCGTCGAGGTCCACCGCGAAGACGCTGGCGATCGGGTCGGGCGCCTTCTCCGGGAGCGTGATGACCCAGTCGTCGCCGTCGCGCTCGAAGGCCAGCCTCGGCCGGCCCTTCTCGACTACGGACACGCGCCTGATCTGGTTGCGCAGCCCGGGCAGGCGGATGACGCCGTCTGCGGGCCACTCGAAGACATGCACGTAGAGCCGCTCGCCCCTGGTGGTCACGCGCCCGTAGAAGGGCAGCAGGTTGAACGGGCTGGCGGTGGTGCCGTAGATGGCCTCGGAGTACCTGTCCATCCACGCGCCGATGGCCTCGAGCCGCTGCACGAACTCCCTCTGAATGGTCCCGTCGGGCCTGGGGCCGACGTTAAGCAGCAGGTTGCCGCCCTTGGAGACGATGTCCACGAGCATGCGGATAAGAAACTCGGGGCTCTTGTAGACGGTCTCCTCCCTGTCGTAGCCCCACCAGTGCGAGGTCATGGTGATGCACGCTTCCCAGACCAGGGGCTTGCCGTCCTCGTCGAACAGGCCGGTCGGCGGGATGCGCTGCTCGGGCGTGACCAGGTCCTCGCGCGTGAAGGCGCGGTCGTTGATGAGGATGTCAGGCTTGAGGCGCCGCGCCAGGGCGTTGGTCTCCGCCCCGCCCAGCGCCTCGGGCTTGTTCATCCAGCCGCCGTCCCACCACAGCACAAAGGGTGCGGGGCGATACTCAGTCATGAGCTGCGCGATGTGCTCGCGCATGTACTCGATGTAGCGCATGACGTCGTGGCCCGCTTCGGGGCGCTCATCGGCCTCCCAGGGCAGGCGCGGCAGGTAGTCCTCGTGCCACCAGTCCATGATCGAGTAGTAGAAGCCGACCGGGATGCCCTTACGCTCGAAGGCGGTGGTGATTTCGGCGATGGCGTCGCGCCCGAACGGCGTGTTCGTGATCTTCCAGTCGGTGTTGTGGGCATCGAACATGCAGAAGCCGTCGTGGTGCTTGGTGGTCACGACCATGTATTTCATGCCCGCGCGCTTCGCCAGGTCCGCCCAGGCGGCGGGATCGAACTTCGTGGCCGTGAAGCGCGGCGGCAGCTTGGCGTACTCGTCCTGGGGGATCTGCTCGACGTTGCGGATCCACTCGCCCCTGCCCGGCAGCGCGTAGACGCCCCAGTGGATGAACATGCCGAAGCGTGCCTGCTGGAACCACTCCAGGGTCTGTTCGCGCGTGCGCTTGCTCTTCGCCCTGCGAGCCATGGCTGATGCCTCCTGATGCTGAATGAGCGGCCTGCGACCGTCAGTCCTCCGGAGTCGCCGCGAGGATCCTGTCGAGCGCATCGCGGCGATACTCGCGCC
>CAZTZN010000088.1:0-18975 GCA_964617715.1 uncultured Armatimonadia bacterium
GATGTATATCTCCGCCGACACCGGCGAGGCGGTCGAGCTGCCGCTGCCGGCGGATGCGGCGATATAGCTGTCAGCGGCCAGCTACCAGCGGCCAGCGGCCAGCCAACGGCTACCAGCTAACGGCTGAGGGCTGACGGCTGATGGCTGACTGCGACGACGAACGACAGGGCCGGTCCCGAGACATCAGGGCCGGCCCTCGTCGTGGCCGTGAGCTTGCGACTGATGACCGGCGACCGGCGACTGCTCGCTACCACCCCAGCCTGAGCTCGAGTTCCCTCATGTCCCGATGGACTGCGCCGCTCTCAAGCGCCTCCACGTAATGATCCGGCAGCAGCGAGCGCGAGGTCGTGTAGGCGACCGCCATGAGTTCCATCATGCGGATGTCGTCCGCGCGCGAGATCCCCGGCGGGATGTAGTCGTCCACCGCGAAGTGCAGGTCCTCCAGCTCCACGCGCTCGCAGCCGCGGCTGAAGGCGTGGCGCTGGGCGATGCGCACCAGCTCGCGCAGGTCCGCGCCCGAGTGCCCGGCGGTCTTGTGCGCGATCTCGCTGAAATTCCCGTCCTCAAAGTCCACATTGAGGTTCCGGAAGGTCACGCGGATGATGGCCTCGCGCGCCTGCGCGTCGGGGAGCAGGAAGGGGATCTTGATGTCGAAGCGCCCGGCGCGCATGGTGGACTGATCGATCAGGTCAGGGCGGTTGGTGGCGGCGCCGAAGATGATGTGCCCCTGGTGGCGATCCTGCGACAGGAAGTTGTTGAACATGCCGAAGACTCGTCGCGATACCCCCGAGTCACTGTCGCTCTGCACCCGTCTGCCGTAGCTCTGGTCGAACTCGTCTATGAACACGAAGATCGGCGCCAGCGCCTCGAGGTAGTGAAAGAGCTTCTCGAGGTTCGCCTCGGTAGAGCCCACGTACTTGCTGAAGACGTTGCGCAGCTCCACGAAGGGGATGCCGATGTCGCGCGCGAAGCACTGCATGGTGAAGGTCTTGCCCGTGCCCGGCGGCCCCAGCAGGAGGATGCCCTTGGGCACCAGCCCGGTACGCCCCTCGCGCAGCGCGCGCACGGTGTCGAGGAGAAGCTGCTTCTGCTTGTCTGCGCCCGCGACGGCGTCAAGCCCCAGCTCCGATTCGGTGAACTCGACCAGGTCGCCGATCTCCGCTTCGATGGCCTCACGCTTGTGCCCGCCGACCTCCGCGAGGCCCAGCGGTCGATTCTCGGCGTGGGCCGAGCGCACCATCGCCGCGATCTGCTGCAGCGTCATGCCGTTGGTGGTCTGCGCCAGCACCTCGCGCGAGAGCGCCAGGTCGCCGCTGTTCACCGGGCGCTCGGCGTCCTGCGGGCTTTGCGCCATCAGATGATTGATGTACGCGAGACGCTGGGCCTGGTCGGGCAGGGGCACCTCGACCACCGAAGTGCCGCCGCCGCGCGTGTACAGGTCATCGTGCACGTCGGTCAGAGTATCGGCGATCATCATCACGAAGCTGTTGCGGCGCGTCAGGCGCGGGTCGGCCGACCAGCGGCGCACCGCCGCCAGCAGCCGACGCTCGTCCGCGCTCATGAACCGGTCCTCCTGTGCCGGGAAGACCTTATCCACGAAGTCGATGATCAACGCCACACGACTGCGGGAGAGCAGGTAGTCCTGCAGGACGGGGATGGCCAGCTCCGGGCGGTAGCTGTCGCGCATGGACAGTGGCGGTTCGCCGCGCGCCGCGCGCACCTCCAGGAAGGCCTGGAATTCCTTCTCATCATCAGGCGTGGGGAAGGTAATGCCGGCGCCGATGTCGTAGGCCACGGTGCGTTTGCCGCCGCAGAATGCGCGATGCACGAACTCGGGCAGGGGCAGATAGCCATCGCCGAAGCGCACCAGATCGCGCACGCCGTGCAGGAGAAAGACGGTAGCGGCGCCACTGGTGAAGTCGCTACGCACCTGTGCCGCCCACGCGGGCAGCGCTGCCTGATCGCTGCGGGTCTGCGTCATCGTGTGCGCCGCCCCGCCTACTGATCGGAATCCTGCTGCTCGATGCCCAGCTCGCGGTCGATCTCTGCCAGCTCCTCGGCGGTCGGGGCGCTGGTGATAGCTTCGGCGGTTGATTCCTCGGCGGCCACGGCCTCCATGGTGCGCTCAGCCTCCTCCTCGGGGATGAGACCAAGCTGGCGCTGGTACTCGACGTAGGCCAACTCGGCCTGCTGGTCGGCCACGTCAAGCTCCAGCTCCGCCATCTGCGCGCCGAGCGTTTGTGAGGCGACCTCAGTGCGCGCCTGGGCCCGCGCCATCTCCTCGTCGATGCGCTCGGTCACGCGGTCGAGGGTGTCGGCCTGGTCGCCGACCTCGAAGGCCGCCATGGTCGAGGCGATCTGCTTCTCCACTTCCGCCTGCTTCGCGCGCGAGAGCTGGCGCTTGGCCTCCTCGATCTGACTGTTGATACGCTGCTCGTAGGCGCTGCGCTGGCGCAGCATCTGTTGGGACGCCTCATGCGCGCGCGCAAGCTGCTCCTCGAGTCCCTGCAGCTCCATCTTCGCGGTCTGCAGCGACGCGATCAGACGCTTGGCCAGCTCCTTCTTCTCCGCACCCATCTTCACCGCCGCCTCGACACGCGGCTCCAGCGCCGCCACCGTCTGGCGCTTGCGTTCGATCTCCATCTCGAGCATCTTCTCGTGCTTGATGACCTCGGCCACCTGCGCGTTGAGCCGCGGCATCTGTGCACGCATGTCGTCGATGTACTGGCGCAACAGCAGCTCGGGGTTCTCGGCGCCGCGGATCATCCAACCGAACAGCGAGCGAAAGATCGCCTTGATGCGGGCCCACATCGACGGTCACCTCCGGATGGAACCGGGCATCCGGCCCGGCATTGCGCACGAGCGTCCTAGATCGTCTCGGTCTCGGTGCCCATGATCTCTTCGAGCGCGGCCACCGAGGCCTTGAGTTCGGTGATCCGGCGGGCGGTGGACTGCTCGTCGAAGACGTCGTCTGCGGCCAACTCTCCGCCCACTGCGAGGTTCACCGCGCGCCCGGCCAGCTCCTCCGCCGTGGCCTGCAGCCCGCGCAGCGTGGCCCGGTAGCGCTCCAGCGTCGCGAGGAGCTGTTCGTGGCGGGCGACCTGGGCCTCGGCGGACGCGATCGCCGCCTCTATCTCCGCCCGCGCCCCATCGTCCTGTGCACCGGCGAGGCGCTGCCTCAGGCCCTCCAAGCGTCCCTGCGCCTCATCGGCGCGGTGGGCCGCCAGGTAGGCGTGCAGCGCCCCGGCGGAGCGCGCCATCCGGGTCACGGCATCCCGCACCTGCCGCGCCTGCTCCTCGACATCCGCGAAAAGCACCCGCTGATCCGCCGACACCGTGGCAATGGCCGACTGCATCTGATCGAGCGCGCGATTGACACCGTCGAGATCGCGCTGGATGCTCGGCGGCAGGCCGGCGGTGTCGATGCGGGCCTCCCGCGCCCTGCGGCCACGGACGGCCGCCGTCGCGATCACCGCCACCAGCCAGGCCCCCGCGCCGGGGATGAGCAGCAGCGGGGACACCAGCACCGCCCCCGCCACGGTCGCGATGGCGATGCCGATGGGCAGCGGGCTCACGGCCGCGCGCACGACCTGACCTGCCTGCGACTCACCGGGCTGGGGGGCCATCCGATCACCTGGGCGCGGCATCTACGTGCGCAACACATTTCACCGCCGGGCGGTGCCGCACCTGCAGGTCCCCGGCGTCATCCGGCGAAGGTCTGGCGCCGACGGGACGGGCACCCAGTTGATGAAGGGGCGAGTAACGATGGGCGAACTTCGCGTCGGCGCCGCTGAGGTTGACATCACCCCCACGTTGGGCTCGGTCCTGGCCGGGTCGCTGTCGCCGCGCTACGCCGAGGATGTCAGCTATCCGCTGCGGAGCAAGGCGGTCGTGTTCGACGATGGCGACACCCGTGTCGTCTACGTGCAGAACGACCTGATCATGCTCGAGCGGGCGCAGTTCGAGGTCGCCAGGGCCCGGGCGCAGGAGTTGACCGGCATCCCGCCCGAACACATGATGATGTCCTGCACGCACACGCACTACGCCCCGGCAACGGTCACCGAGTTCGAGGTCCCGGCGGAAGAGGAGTATGTGGCGTGGGCGCTGCAGCGCATGGGCGACGTGGTCAGGCTCGCGGAGAATCGGCTGCAACCGGCGGTCATCGGCCACATCTCGGGCTCCTGCCCTGAGGAGACACACAACCGGCGCTGGTGGATGGCCGACGGCTCGGTGATGATGAACCCGCCGGCGGCGAGCCCGGACCTGGTGCGGCCCGCAGGCCCCATCGACCCGGAGGTCGCGCTACTGGTGGCCGAGACCCTGGACGGCGAGCCCATCGCGGCCATCGCCAACTACTCCCTGCACTACGTCGGGGGCGCGGGCAATGTAGTCTCGGCCGACTACTTCGGTGCTTTCGCCGAGGCGTTGCAGCGCATGGCGGGCGCTGAGTTCGTCGTCATCATGGCCAACGGCTGCTGCGGGGACGCCAACAACATCGATTTCACCAGGCCGCGCTCGGGCGAGGCGCCGCCCTATCCGGACTGGAACGTGGACCGCGTGGGCAACGTCGTCGCCGCCGAGTGCTGGAAGCGGTGGGTGCAGATCGAGCAATTCACCGACGAGGTGACGGTGGCTGCGGCGGTCGCGACCCCGGTGTATCGCCGACGCACGGGCGCCGAGGAGGAGAAGCGCGTCGTCGCCGGCGACCAGCGAGCCGTCGAGCAGATCGCCGCGAAGTGGCCGCAGTATGTGGACGCCTACGCCAACGAGCGCCGCGCGCTGGACAGCATGCCGCTGGAGATGGAGACCGTGGTGCAGGCGCTGCGCATCGGCGACCTGGCCATGGTGGGCTTCCCGGGCGAGTTCTTCGTGGAATACGGGCTCAACACCAAGCGCAACTCGCCGTTTGCCCGCACCATGACCATCGAGCTGGCCAACGACTGTATCGGTTACGTGCCTACCGACCGCGGCCTCGACCAGGGCGGCTATGAGACCTGGCTGGCGCGCAGCGCGCGGGTCGCGAAGGGCTCCGAGGAGCTGTTCCTGAAGGCCGCTGCCGACTGTTTGGCGCGCGTCGCTCCATGAGCATGGACGGGGTGCCGGGCAGGCCTCTGCTCAACGCCATCGAAGCCGGCGGGCTGTGGGACGACATTGTGGTCGTCTGCGCCACCGCCCCCAGGTGTCGGTCGGCGACCTCCGCCGGAGGGTGCCGCGTCTCGTGGGCTGTGAGCCCTTCGAGCCCACCGATTTCCGCCGGTCACTGCGCTTCTTCGATCTCGCCCCGCAGAGCGTGGGCACTGATGTGCAGGAGGCAGTCCGATGCTCAAAGGCATCTCGCCACTGATCAGCCCCGAATTGCTCGAGGTCCTGGCACGCATGGGCCACGGTGACGAGATCGTGCTCGCGGACGCGCACTTCCCGGGGGAGAGCGTGGGCCGGCGCGTGGTGCGCGCCGATGGCCTGCGTATCCCCGACCTGCTGGACGCGATCCTGCCGCTGTTCGAGCTGGACGCCTACGTCGATCATCCGCTGGTGATGATGGCCCCGGTCGAGGACGACACGCTTGACCCGGCCGTTGAGGAGGCCTACCGTGCCGTCATCGACCGCCACGTCTCCGCCGCCCCAGCGATCGCGCGTATCCAGCGCTTCGCCTTCTACGAACGGGCGCGTGATGCCTTCGCGGTGGTGATGACCGGCGAGATCGCGAAGTACGGGAACATCATCCTGAAGAAGGGGGTTACGCCGGCGCAGGCCCCGGAACCCGGGAACGGCAGACAACGAGGGCGCGCAGGGAATCAGGAGGGAGCGCGCCCTCGACGGATGTAGTGACACCGGTGTACTTTCCGGGAAACGCCACCGGGTTCATCCGCTCACCCGCACCAGCCTTCGCGCCTATTCGAGTCCCAGCGCTGTAAGGCAGGCGGTCAACTCCGACGCGTCCAGCGGCTCGCTCGTATCGGCGACGATCTGCCCGCTCGCATCAATGGCGATGGTGCGCGGCGTCGTCACCGGGCCGTAGGAAAGCCCGTAGTCGCGCCCGACCTTGCCGGCCGCCGCCGGGCCGAGGTAGATCGTGATCACGCGCGCGGGGGCCCGTGCCAGCAGGTCGGCGGCGGCTTCGAAGTCGTCGCCCACGGCCGCCGCCACCACCTGCAGCCCGGCATGGCTCACAGTTGCGCCGGCCAGCCGGTCCAGAGCGTGGGCCGCCTCGTCAGACTCAGGGTCGAGCACATGCAGGATCGTCGGCTTGCCCTGCAGGCTGCTGAGGCGGAACTCATTGTGCTCCAGGTCCTGGGCGATGATCTCCGGCGCCTGCTCCCCGGTCATGTCCGGCGGCTCTGGCTGAGGCAGGTCGGACAGATCGGGCAGCGATGCGGCCATCAGTTTCTCCATGGCGCCCTCGAAACTGTCGGCCTCGATGACGGTGGCGCCCTCAGGCACGGTGAAGGTGAAGGTCCCCTCGGGCGGCGGCTCGCCGATCACCGTCTTGTCCTCGTGGAGCACGATGCGCATGGTCATGTCCCCGAGCATCGAGCGCATCATCTCCCGTCCCTGTCGCAGGCTCTCAAGTTCCTCAGATTCAGGATCGGCCTGCTCCATCGCCGCCAGCAGGCCCTCGAAGTCGAATGACATGGCCGACTGGCGGACCAGGTGCGTGGCGCGGTCGATCCACATGACGACATCCACGCCCTCGATGACCGTGATCGTCATCGGCCACGTACCTTCCGGCTGCTCGAGCGAGGCCAGCCACTCGTCCTCAGGGTCGAAGCCGTAACGGACGGCCTGGAGCTTGTCGGGGTTGAAGTCGCCCGCGATAAGTGATCGAGCATCGGGGATCTTCATCGCCGGCACACCGCCCATCAGGCCTCCGCCCATGCCCTCCGCCGGCATGTCGGCCAGGGTCGCCGGGGCCGGCATCTTCAGCACCGCGTCGAACATGTTGATGCTCATGTACATGTCGGTGCCGTCACACACCGTCGTGCTGCTGAAAATCCCCGCCTGGGCGCTGTAGCGGACCTTGTTCGGGGCGGCCCAGGCGAACTTCATCTCCACGGCGTTCGAGGCGCTCTGTCCGTCCATCTGCATCGCGAGACTCATCGTGCCTTCTGATTGCAGGTATTCGGCCGACATGTAGCGCGAAACCGTGTCGCTCAGCAGCTCCGCGGCGTCCGGACGCAGCAACAGCGGCACCGCAAAGATGCCGATGGCGACGATCGCCGCGAGCACCAGCATCGCCACGATCACGCCGACCACGCGCTTCACGTTCCGGCGCGGGGGCCGCTCGCTCTGCAGGGGCTCCACGGGCTCTGAGGGCTCCTGTGGTTCAATGGGCCGGTCCTGTTCACTGCTCACCGCAACGCCCCCCTTCCCGGTGCCGCGCCGCCCATCAGCGCACGCGTCGTCGCGCTCACGGTATCCTGCAGGTCAACCTTCCACGCGCCGTTCTCTTTCTGCAGCGCGTAGCTAACCTTCATCTCGGTCTGTCCGGTATACCGCGAGATCTCCTCGGGCAGCGGGAAAGTGACGACCACGGTTGCCCTGCGACCGTCGATCTCAGCTTCTCCCAGCGTGTACTCGAAGTCTTGTTCGGGCACGGCTCCCATCATGCCGGTCATGTTCCTGGCCCATATCTGTGACCTCTCGGTCATGCAGGCCTTGACCGTCTCCACATCACCATTCATCTGGGCTCGAAACATCGTCTGGAGCGTCTTCTCGGGGGTCGAGCGCAGGACGAAGTACCACACCCCTGCGCCGGCGATAGCGACGATCGCCACAATGACGACCACGATCACAACGGCTGCACCGGTACGCCTCGAGGCATACATCGGCGCGCCCCCTTTGCGATGCGTCCGCATTCGAACGGCGCCACGCATGCGACATATTTCTATCACATAGTCTACACCCAGGCCATCAATCGTTTCAAGTGGCAGGGGCGATTCTGCGGCGGCTATCGTGTGCCTTCGCCCTGCCCGCGGCCGGCGACCAGCGCCTCGACCGAGTCCGGCCACACCTCAGTGATGTGCTCGAGCAACTGTCGCGCCGCATCGTCGCGCCCCTTGCGCTGCAGCAGACGTGCGGCGCGCAGGGCTGCCGTCGGAGCCTGGGCGCTGTCGGGATGAGCCTGAGCGACCGCCATCCATGCCGCCAACGCGAGGTCGTCTGCGGAGCGCGCCTCGGCGGCCGCCCCGATGCGTATCAACAGCGCGGGATCGAAGTCACGCGGGCGGTAGCGCTCGGTCAGCTCGCGAAAGCCCTGGATGGCCTCATCGTAGCGGCGCGCGAGCAGCAGCAGGCGCAGGTGCTCGTTCCAGTGCGAGATGGCGTGCTCACGCCCGTCGTGAATCTGTTCGTAACAGGCCGCGGCCTCGCCATGCAGCTCCGCGTCGCCGGGACGGGCGTCTATACGCTCCTCGAGAAGCTTTGCCGCCGAGCGCCACGCCCCCGCCGCCACCAGCTTGCGCGCTTCGGTATGGCGAATCTCGTGAGTGCCCTCCTCCGGGAGCCGCAGCGCCCACGCCCAGATGGCCCCTGCCAGGAAGCCGCCCACGTGTGCCCAGTGTGCGACATCGCCCACGCCCCAACCGGCGACGCCCATCAGCGCGCCTCCCAGATCCACTACCAGGTAGGCGATACCCACCCACAGGGCGCGCACCGAGAAGACGTAGGGGAGTATGAACCAGATAAAGAAGCGCACGCGCACACCGTGGAAGCGCAGCACGAACAGCGCAACCACGCCCATGATCGCGCCGGACGCCCCTACCAGTCCCACGGCGAGGTCGCTGGGGTAGAGCAGCATCGAGGCGAGCACGTGCAGGGCCGCTGAGGCGAACCCGGCGCTGAAGTAGAGCAGGATGAAGCGGCCACGGCCGAGCGCGTCCTCGGCGTGCGGGCCGAACACCCACAAAAAGAGCATGTTCCCCAGCAGATGCGAGATGCCGCCGTGTGCGAACAGGTAGGTGACCGGCATCCACCACTGGAAGCGGCTCCACACCAGTGGGAAGTTGCTGGCGCCCGGCTCATGCTGGAGCACGAAGAACACGTAGAAGTTGGCGGCGATCAGGATGATCGTCGCCCACGCGAAACCGTGGCGACGTCGGTCGGTGCCGATGGGGATGAGCACACGTGCACTCCCGCTGCAGGATTGCCGCGGCGTCAGTCGTCGGTGGCGCCGGTGTCGGCCACCGATCCCCGACGCACATAGACGCGTGCGGTCGGTTCCTCAAAGACCCGCCGCCAGTGCGGGTCAATCTCGAGGCCCCGACACAGGGGCGAACTGACCGAGAGCAGTGCCCAGTCGATCCGGTAGCGCTCGAGCACCTCCTGCCAGCCGTCCTTGAGCTTGTGAGCCCGCTGCCAGTCCTGAGCCAGTTCTCGGCCGGCCACATCGGCCCGCCCGTCGATGAAGACCTGCTGCCGTGGCCAGAGGTGCCAGATCAGGTAGCCGCCCCAACGGTAGGTGTTGAACATGCGGCCGGTGATGTCGGCGCGCTCGATGTACCGCACGCACTGCACGGGCATGTCCTGGGCGAAGGTGTCAGGCGCGCGGCGTATCGCCGAGGGCGCCGCGATGCACGCCAGCGCCGCGAGCACCACGATGATCGCGCCGTAGAGAGCCGAGGGCTCGCGTTGCCCCGGAGCCCGCCCGAGCCTGGCAAGGCCCAGGTCGTCGAGCACGCACGACAGATGCGCCGCCAGCGCCGGCGCCACCGCGAAGGCGAACAGCGCCATGTTGCGCTGCCACTTCAGCGTCATGAACAGGAACACCGCGGTCAACGCCACGTCCCACAGGCGGGCACGGCGACGCGAGATAGCGAAGATGGTCGGCGTGGCCATTATCAGGAGGCCGAGGTATAGGAAGATCGGGTTCGAGAAATCCGGCGACTCATACTCGGTAATCCAGCTCTTGTGCCACCCGTACTCGCCGAAGATGTACTTGAAGGGATACACCGCTCCTGCGATGCCGTTGGGGGTCACCAGGCAGGCGGCGATCACCAGCGCCAGCGCTCCCGCCAGCACCGCAGGCGCGGGGCGCAGGGGAAGTTCCGCGCGATGCTGACGCACCCAGCGCACGAAACAGCAAATTCCGTAGAGACCCAGCAGCGCCGGACCGAAGATGAACCCCCCATGCATGTTCACCCACGGCACCATGATGAGCGGCGCAGCCAGCAGCCATCTCTCCCGTCCGCGCTCGGCCATTTCTATCAGACACAGCATCGCCACGAAGAACAGGATGCTCGCGACCTGCGGGCGGTCGTTGAAGAGCGGCCGGGCCGCGAATATCGCCAGCGCCCCCACCGCCATCGAGGCCAGCGGCCCGGCGCCGCGCGTCAGACACAGCCACGCCAGCAGCGCGCACGCGCCCACCGCGACCGCGGTGCGCAGAGCCATGAGCCCTCCGTGGCCCCAGCGTGCGTAGAGCAGGTACATCGGCACTTCCCAGCCCCACTCGTGGGTAATCCACGGTTGGCCCGCGCGCGTCCAGGTGAACGGGTCGGCCTGCGGAATCTCGCGGGACTCGACGATGAGCTTGCCGGTCGCGAGATGCCACCAGATGTCGTAGGTCCGGCGCGGCCACATCGCCGTCACCAGGCCGCAGTAGATGAACACCGCCCACGCAACGTGGGCCAGTCGAAGCCGGAAGCGCCTGGTCTGCTGCTGCTCCATCAACCGACCTCTGCTGGAGTAATCCGGTAAGGACAAGGGCCTTGGTGCCGCGCTCGAGCGCCCCACACGCCGGTGCACGCCTGCACATTGTCACGTGCCGGCGGCGCCCGCTGACGCCCGCGCGGGCCGGTTACAGCCTCTTCGCCGGACTGCACGCCAGACCTGCTGGTGAGGCGAAGGTTCGGCTCGTTATGCGAGGAATACTCTCACTTCACCGGTCAACCGACACGAGCATCGGCTGCCCGGCATTGCGGCCTCGAGCTTCCCGTCACAGCGCCTGTGAGGAGGACCAACCATGATCGTGCTTGAGACCCTGTCGGGCGATTTTCCCGCACGCGGTCGCATCCAACCCGTAGCCCTGCGCACCTGGGCCGCCCGTGAGGGCCTCGAGGCTCACTGTTCACGCGAGGGCGCGCGCCTGATCGTAGAGAGTTCGGGCAGCCCCGGCTGCTTCGGCGGCTGGGACATCGTCTTCCCGGTCGAGGGCGGACAATACTATCGCATCGGCCTCGACTACGCCACCGAAGGCATGGCCAGCGTGCTCGACGGGATGCCCATCTTCGTGTTCTGGACCGATGACGAAGATGAGCGCCTCGACTATGACTACCTCGTCATTCACGAGCCCGACGCTCCCGGAGGCCGCGCCGAGCGTGTCCTCCGCTGTCCGGACAACGCGACACGCGCGGCGCTGCGCTTCGGGGTGCGCTGGACCGCTACCGGTAGGGCGGAGTTCTCGGCACCGGCCGTCGAGACGGTCGAGGCTCCGCCCCGCCGCGTCCACCGCATCGCCGTTGCCGCCGAACGGCCCGATAACCCGCAGAGCGTCGCCGATAATGTGGCCCGGTACTGCCGGCTGGCGCGCGACGCGTCAGAGTTCGGCCCCGACCTGGTGCTCATGCCCGAGATCATCCTGCAGCTTGGTCTGCCGGCGCCGGCTTACCGGCACGCCATCACCATCCCCGGCCCGGAGACCGACGCCTTCGCGGCAGTGGCCGCCGAGGAGCGGATGATGATCGCGTTCTCGACAATGGAAGTCGAGGACGACCTTTGCTATAATACGATGGTGCTCTTCGGCCCCGACGGCGAGATCGTCGGCACCTATCGCAAGACCCACCTCGCGATCATGGAGGGCTGGGAGGGCACCACGCCCGGCGATGACCTGCCGGTGATCGACACCCCCATCGGTAGGGTCGCCTGCACCATCTGCAAGGACTCGTCGATCCTGGACTCCTCGCGTGTCCCGGCCATGCGCGGCGCGGAGATCATGCTGCTGTCGATCATGGGCGATCATCGCGCGGTGCAGTGGGAGTGGGCGCCGGGGACGTTCTCACCGGATCGCTGGAAGGTGATCATGCGCGCGCGTGCCATCGAGAATCACATCTGGGTGGTCGTGGCGCGCAACAACCGCGAGGGCTCGTGCATCGTCTCGCCCAGCGGCGACATCCTGGCCTGGAACGATGGCCGCCAGCGCATCATCGTCGCCGAATGTGACATCTCCGAGGAGCTGCGGACATTCCGCGGCTCCACTTTCCGGGACTCGACCTGGGCCGAGCGCCGGCCGCACCTCTATCGTTGACCCGCGTGTAGGAGGTCACCGCCTGTCATGCTGTCCCTGTTGCGCCGTCTGCTGATCGGGGAGCCGCTGGAAACCCACCGCATGTCCCTTGAACGCCTGGGAGTGCTGGGAGGGTTGGCGGTCTTCGCTGCCGACGCGCTCTCTTCGACCGCGTACGGCACGGAAGAGATTCTCCGTGCCTTGATTCTCGCCGGCAGCGCCGGGGTAGTCTGGGCCATCCCCGTCGGCATAGCGGTGGTCGCGCTGCTGGCCGTGGTCGCGATCTCCTACCGACAGACCGTAGTTGAATACCCCTCCGGAGGCGGCGCCTACGTGGTGGCGCGTGACAATCTCGGCACGATGCCGTCGCTGGTGGCCGGCGCGGCCCTGCAGACCGACTACGTGCTCACGGTTGCGGTGAGCGTCGCCGCCGGCGTCGCGGCCATCAGCTCGGCCTGGCCCGTCCTCCACGAGCATCGGGTGGCCCTGGGTGTAGGCTGGATCCTGTTCATGGCTCTGACCAACTTGCGCGGCGTCCGCGAGTCGGCGGCGGTGTTCAGCGTCCCGGTCTATGCCTTCATCGCCCTGATGCTCTCGCTCCTCGGACTCGGGCTGGGACGGTTGATCTTCGGCTCGTTGCAGCCGATCACCACCGAACGGGTGGTGGCCATGCAACCGCTGACACTGCTGCTGGTGCTGCGGGCGTTCTCCTCCGGCGGCGCCACGCTCACCGGTGTCGAGGCAGTGGCCAACGGGGTGCAGGCCTTCGCCGAGCCCTGCGGGCGTAATGCCGCGCGAGTCCTGGGCATCCTGGCGCTGCTGCTCGGGATGATGACCCTGGGCACCACGGTGCTGGCCACCAGCATGCATGTGGTACCGCTCGAGCACGAGACGGTACTGTCCCAGATCGCGGGTGCCGTCTTCGGCCGCGGCACCCCCTACTACGCCCTGCAGATCGCCACGGCGATCATCCTGGTTATCGCCGCCAACACCAGCTTCGCCGGCTTCCCCCGTCTGGCGGCCTTCATGGCGAACGATGGCTTCGTCCCACGGCAGTTCGCCAACCTCGGCGATCGGCTGGTCTACTCCAACGGCATCATCTTCCTGGCGGTGCTCGCCTCGCTGCTGCTCGCGGTCTTCGGCGGCGAGGTGCACGCGCTCATACCCCTGTACGCGGTGGGCGTGTTCACCGCCTTCACCCTCTCGCAGTTCGGCATGGTGCTGCACTGGCGGACGAAGCGCGACGAAGGCTGGCGTCTGCGCGCAGCGATCAACGCCATCGGTGCCGTGGTCACCGGCATCGTCCTGATCGTCGTGGCAGTGAGCAAGTTCGTGCTGGGCGCCTGGATCGTATGCGTGCTGATCCCCGTGCTGCTGCTGGTCTTTCGCGCTATTCGCGGTCACTACAACTACGTGGCCGAGCGCCTCAGTCTCGATCGAGCCAGTGAGGTCCGACCGCTGCGCAACCTGAATCTGCTGCTGGTGGGGGGGATGCACCGCGGCACTCTCGAGGGCCTGGTGTACCTCAAGGCCCTCACCGGGGAAGGACGTGCGGTGCACCTGGAGGTGGCCGGCGAGAGTATCCCACGTATTCAGCGCCTGTGGTCGAAGTGGGAGCACGACATCCCGCTGGTGGTGCTGCCGTCGCCCTATCGCAGCATGACTGAACCGCTCATTGAGTACATCCAGAAGGCTCGGCAGGAGGAGGGCTACGACGTGGTGACCGTGATCATCCCCGAGTTCGTGGTCGATACCTTCTGGGAGTCGCTGCTGCACAACCACTCGGCGTTGTGGCTGCATGTCACTCTGCGGAGCATCCCGGGCGTTGCGGTGCTCAACATGCGCTATCGCCTTTGATGGCCGATAGAGCGACACACAGGTGCTTCGCGTAAGGATAGTTACGTCATGACCGGCATTACCATCACACCGATCGGCACGGTAGTCAGGCCCCCTGCAGATGCGGACGCAAATGCGGCACGTCAGGTTATTGAGGTGCGCCCGGAGCATGAGCCGTGCCTGCTGCGCATCGAAGAGTGCGAGTACCTGTGGGTGCTGTTCTGGATGAGCGAACTCGAGCCGAAGGACCGGGCGGTGCAGCGGGTGCATCCGCAGGGCAACCGCGAGAACCCCGTGACCGGCGTCTTCGCGACGCACTCGCCTGTGCGGCCCAACCCGATCGGCATGACGCGAGTACGCCTGCTCGCGCGCGAGGGACTGCGACTGATCGTGGAAGGCCTCGATGCTTTCGACGGCTCGCCGGTCATCGACATCAAATCGGGGTGAGATGGCGATCGGGAGTCGGCAACCCGTAACCGGGGGAAGTGCGACGACGCGCATGGGCCGTTGGGAGCAGCGGGCCGCAACTCGGCCGGATGGTTGCCCTTGCTCCTGCGGAGGTCGCATCACCCCGGGCGGTGGCGTTTCTTGCCTGTGCAGCGCCCCTTCGGCAACGTGCTCCTACTGCGCCGCCAGCCCCGCCAGCATGAGCCGTGCCGGAGCGTCGATCGTGCGCGGGGTCACTGAAGCGATCGGATCGTCCGGCCGCGGGTTGATCCACTGCATGGCATACAGGTGGATGCCGTGAAACTGGCACGTCATCGGCGACACGCCCAGCGAGCTGTAGGCGACGGGCGAGATGCACCAGCCCTCCTCCGGGTCGCGCACCTCCATCCCGTAGCGCACCGGGATGGCCGCGGTCTCGCCCGAGGCGTAGGTGACCACGTACTCGGCGATGGGCACGCCGGCCCATGCGCTCGGGTCCTTGAAGGCCTCGACCATCGCGTCACGGTCGTCGAGGACCGCGCCGTGCAGGAAGTACAGGGCGCGGACCGGGCGACCGAGCTCCGTCGAAGGCTCGTCGCCGCCGCCCAGCCACACAGCGCCTCCTCGCTCCGGGAAGTGCAGATGCCCGAAGTCGATGGGCTCGCGCGGCAGACCCTCGAGGAAGACCGTGCCCCTCAGCGCGATAGACTCGACGGCGCCGGGGACCGGATCGGCGCCGATGCGCCACTGGGCCAGCGGCCTCTCGGCGAAGAACCGGGCGGTCAGCGGCGGCATGATGGTGAACATGTCCGGCCAGTGATTCCAGGAGTACTCCGCGGCCTCCAGAATCGAGCCGTAGGCGTTGCCTTCGAGCTTGGGCAGGGTTTGCTCGGTCAGCCACGGGACCTTGTACCACACGCCCATCATGTTCCCGAGCAGCACCCGCTGCTCGGCCAGGTTGGCCCCGCGCGAGTTCGACTTGATGATGCGTTCAAAGCCCCGGTCAATCAGCCACTGGTGCGAGTCGGGCATCAGCCCCGTTGACCAGTTGGCGATGATGATGTCCTTCGGCAGGCGTTCGACCGTTTCGGCGAGGTTGTACGGCGGGCCGCCGTTGTGGCCGGGCAGGATCATGTCGCCCCACATCATCATGTCGATGCCCTGCCCGGCGAGGAAGTCGTGCAGCATCTGCACCCACTCGACGAAGATGTCCTGCTTGCTCCTCCCGGCGCACAGCCGGCAGCGCTGCTCCGCGGGCAGCGTCAGCGTCTGCCAGCGGATCTCGTCGAGCCCCACGTGGAAGTAGCGCGGCTGCACCAGGTCAATAATCTCCTGGTAGAGGTCGAGCATGATGCGCCTGGTGTCGGGGTTGGAGGTGCAGAATTGGTGGATCTCGCCATCCTCGGCCAGCTCCGGGAAGGGGATGGTCAGCCAGTTGGCGTGGCCCAGCGAGTTCATGTGCGGCACCGGCTCCACGCCCCACGAGCGCAGTGTGTCGAAGACGCGCTTGACATCGGCCTTCGACCATGCCGCCGGCCCGGAGACCTCGGGGTGCGAGTCGTACTGCATCGCCTGGTGGATGATCATGACCGCCATGTTCATCTTGGTGTTGACGACCACCTGACGCATGAAGTCAAGGAACATGTCCGGGTCGGCGGGCGGGTCGTTGGGGTGCCCCCAGCGGTTGCTGGGCAGCGGCAGCGAGACCGCGCGCACCGGCATGGACGGCCAGTCCACCACGTGCATGGCCGGGATGGCGCGCTCCCCGGTCAGCGCCCAGTGGCTCTCCGCCGCCTGCAGCAACGTCAGCACGCCGTTGCGCAGGCCCGCCTCATCGTTCGCAGCGATCTCCGCCCCGGCCGGCGATGCCACGAGGACGTACCCCTGGGCGGGCAGGTCGGCCAGGCGTCGGCGCAACTGCGCCGGCATGCGCTCGGGCGCACCGATGACCATGCGGTGAAGAGCGTCTTGCATGCCGGCGGTCGCGATTTCGTCGAGCCCGAGGCCCCAACTGCGCAGGGCCGACCGCAGCAGGTATGCCGCTGGGGAGTCGTCCGGTCCATCCGTGGAGGCCACGCCAGGCGTCGGCTGCAGCGCGAACGCTCCTGCCCCCAACTCAATCTCCTTGGGCGCGGGCAGCAGCGACAGCCGCGTCGGGTCGGGTAGCGGCCGGTTCGCGACGACATCGAAACTCCACGCGGCCCGCGCGATCTGTTCAGCTTGCGTCACGGTGACCTCGACGCGTCCCGTGCCGCTTGCGGTCGCGGGCGGTGAGACCAGGAAGACCTCGTCCTCAGCCGCGTCCGCAGGCACATTCTGCGTGATCTCATGCGTGCCATCGGGCAGTTCGAAGCGCGCGCTCACCGTGGCCGGGCCGGGCAGCAGCGGTGTCGGGTCGAAGCGCAGGGCGAAGCGCCCGTCGGAGAACTGCACCAGCTCGGGCTCGATGGCAAGCGCCCACTGCTCGTCCATCGGCTGCAGCGCCACCGGTCGCTGGGGCGCTTCGAGTACGATCTGGTCGATGTCGAAGCTGTGCGTACCGCCCATGCCCATGTACGACCAGGCGATGCGCCGCGTGTCCATCGGCACCTTCTGGCGGTTCCAGAACGCCGACAGCGGCGCGCGAATGTGCCGCCACTCGGTGGAGTCCATCGGCAGGTTCAGCGCGTAGCCCTGGTCGGTCGCCTCGTCGCCGGTGCCGGTGAACAGCCGGAAGCTGAGCCTGGTGGGGGTGCCATCGCCGCGGAACCACAGGCTGATGTGCCCCCAGTCGTAGTTACGCCACTCGCCCGGCTGGGCAAAGCGCGGCGCGATGGTGTTGCCCCCCTTCTCGACCGCGATGATCTCCGAGTGCAGCGCCCCGGAGCCGAACTTCGGGTCGTCGCTCACAGATAGCTCGACCTCGCCGCCGCCGCCCCAGACGTTGGTGGTCCACTCGTCGATGCCGTCCTCGAAGTCGAACAGGACGTGGCGCAGGGGGCGTTGCGCGAGCGCGGTCGAAGCTATGAGGAGCAATGCCAGCGTCGGCGCGACTCGTCTCACCGGGACCATTCCATTTCTTCACGGCGGGCAGGAATCGGGAATCTGGGTGCGAACCTTGCGCCACTTCGTCGCAGGCATGACTGCGACCTCGCACGGGAGGGGTCTATCATGCAGGACTTGCGGGCCGCCGCGATCCAGATGAACGCGCCATTGGGTCAGGTCGAGGCGAACCTCGATCAGATCGAGCACTGGGCGCGCGTGGCCGTGGGTGAGGGCGCGCAGCTCGTGTGCTTCCCCGAGCTGTCGATAACCGGGCACTGGTGCGCGGGGGAGATCTGGAGCGCCTCCGAGGCGGTGCCCGGCGGGCCGAGCTGCCGGAGATTGGAACGACTGGCCGCCGAGCTGGGCTGCGTGCTCTCGGTGGGCCTCGCCGAACGCGACGCGAACGTGGTGTTCAACACCCAGGTGATCATCGGCCCCGACGGCTTCCTCGGCAGGCAGCGCAAGCTGCACATGTCGGCCGACGAGTACTTCCACTTCCGCATGGGCGCGGCGGTGCACGTCATCGACATCGGTCTGTGCAAGCTTGGTATTGGCATCTGCTATGACACCATCTTCCCCGAGACCGCGCGGATCGCAGCCATCAAGGGCGCGGAGGTCTACCTCGCCCCCCATGCCGCGCGCTGTGGGCAGTGGGCCGATGCGCCGGACGAGCAGCGTGCCAGGGTCGCGCTGGTCAAGGAACACGCGCGCATGACCTTCCGCGCGCGCGCCAACGACAACGGCATGTTCGTGATCTACTGCAACCAGGCGGGGCAGGCGGGGGCCGAGACCAACCACTGCGGCGGCATCCTGTTCGTCGATCCTTCGGGCAACATCCTCGCCGAGTCACGGACCGAGCTGATCGAGGATGACATGGTCGTCTGCGATCTCGAGGCCGAGCTATTCGAGGCGCGTCGGCGAGCGCGCTGCTTCAACCTGCAGACTCGACGGCCGGAGATCTACGGCGACATCTGTCGCATGAGCGAGTGAGGCGACAATCATGGCCGACGCGCGCAAGCTCGTCTGTCTGGGCGGCGGGAGCCTCTACTTCCGCTACGCCGTGCCCGAACTGCTCGTCCGCGAGGAGTTGGCGGGCTCCGAGATCGTGCTCTACGACATCGACCTGCCCAAGGTCGAGCTGATGGCCGGGCGGCTGGCCGAGCTGGCGGCCGAGGCGGGCACGGGCTGCTCGGTGCGCGCCTCCGGTGATCTTGCCGACGCGGTCGATGGCGCGGACTTCGCCATCTCCTCGATCGGCGGCTCCGGGGCGGAGGTGACCTCGCGCGTCTACGCCTCACGCTACCACGCCGCCGACATCCGCATCCCGGCGAAGTACGGCATCCAGCAGGTGGTGGGGGACACGTGCGGCCCGGCGGGGATGATGATGGGCCTGCGCGCGGTGCCCGCCTACCTTGAGATCTGTCGCGCCCTCGAGGAGCGTGCGCCGGACGTGATCCTGTTCAACCACT
>CAZTZN010000089.1:0-16045 GCA_964617715.1 uncultured Armatimonadia bacterium
ACCAGCAATGGCTGCCATTGCTCCCGCCGGTCAGGATGCGCTTCGGTCATGCGCACTGCAAACTCAAACTCCGCCTTGAACCGCCCCAGTGGCTCACTGTAAGCACCCTCCGCCTGTGAGAGGTTGGTCAGAAGAGAGCGCACAGTCTTGTTCTCAGACATGGGATTGCACCTCATCAGGTAGCGCCGTAGCACGCCGAAGTCGCGCGATTGTACGAGCAGGATGCGCAAGCTATCAAGGCGGTCTTTGTTAAAGTTTTCTGTGGTCCGATCCGCCTCAGGCTATGCGGGCCGGATGCGTTCGACCCTGTCGCCCAGCGCCTCGCTGAGGGGATCGCCGTCCTGAGCCGAAAGCCCGACATGCAGGTGCTGACGCCAGCCTTCGGCGTACTTCACCTGCGAGTCGCTCATGTCTGCGACCTGCTCGGCCATGTCGCGCATGGCGTCGATGTAGGCGTCCTTGCCCTGCGAGACGTCCAGCCAGTCCTTCTGCGACTTGTGCTCGCGCAGCATGGCGGCCTTCGCATCCATCTTGGAGGTCACATCGACCAGCAGGGACGGGACGATCGGGTTCCGCAGCGGGTCCAGGTTACCCAGCGGCTGCGCATGGTAGATGTAGCAGTCCTGGAAGGTCGGGGCCTCACGCGGGATGCTCTGCCAGTTGCGCATGCCCCGGCAGAAGCATGCGCTGACCATCAGCCGGCTGGTGTTCATGTGGTCTTCCATGTAGTCCTGCGGCGAGTGCGTGAGCACGATGTTCGGCTTGATCTGGCGCACGCGCGCGGTAACGCGGCGCAGCAGCTCGTCCTCGTAGAAGATCTCAATGTCGTTCACGAGGCCACGGTGGTAGGTCGCGCCGATGAGGGCGGCGGCGTTGCGCGCCTCACGCCCCCGGATGCGGATAATGTCTTCGTGAGTGTGCTCGGCGGTGCCGCAGTTGCCGTTGCCCACGGTCATGATGTGCAGCTCATAGCCGGCGTCGCCGAGCAGCGCCAGCGTCCCCGCCATGAGGAACTCGACGTCATCGGGGTGTGCGCCAACCGCGAGAGCGACCTTATTCTCGGACATGGCTATCGTCTCCAGGGGTGTCGGTGGATGGGTCGCGGGGCTATTCGTGCCACGCGCGCCGCAGTCCTTCCTCGGGCCTCACCCCCCCGTCTCCTCGTCGCGCGCTGCGCGCGCGAAGGGAGGATGAGGGGGGAACGACAACGACGTGCGGCCGTCGGCGTCCACGTTCGGTAGGCATTGCCGTGCCCCCTCTCCTGCCCGTCCCGCTCCCGCCCTTGGGCGGGACGGGACCAGGGAGAGGGGGAGGAGGCCGCCGTCAAGCGGCCGGAGGGGGTGAGGCCCGGGAAGGACCCACGCGTCGGGGGGCGAACAAACCCGGCGCCGCATCATCCCGCGTCCCGACTGCGGTTTGCCCGCGCCGCCGTCTGCGCAGGGCGACCGCATCATCGTGAAGGGAGCATCTGACTCATGCTTGTCGGTTTCAGCTCCGCAAACATCACACCCAGCTATGGGATGGAGGTCCCGGGGGGGATGAGCAAGCGCTTCACCCAGGGCCTCCACGATGACTGCCTGATGTCCGCCGCCGTCTTCGATGACGGCGAGAACGTGGTCGCGCTGGTGGGTGTGGACGCGCTCTCGGTGCGCCATTCGATGTGCGAACGGGCCCGCGCGATTATCGAAGAGGCCACCGGCATCCCACCCGAACACGTCATGTTCGGCGCCTCGCACACCCACTCAGGGGGGCCGTCGTGTCGGCTGTTCGATTCCGAGTCGGACCCCGCCTACCTCGAACACATGGCCCGGCAGGGAGCGACCGCGGTGATCGACGCCAACCGGCGCAAGCAGGAGCTGCGCGTGGGCGTGGGCGTCGGTGAGGCGAGGGGCGTAGCCTTCCCGCGCCGCTGGATCATGAAGGACGGCACCCAGCGCAGTCACCCCCGCGACGACCAGGAGAACATGGATCATCCGCAGGGCGAACTCGACGAGTCGGTAAACGTCATCGGCGTGGCCGACGCCGAGGGCAACCTGCGCGGCTGCGTGGTCAACTTCACCTGCCACGGCACCACGGGCTATGGCGCGGGCATGGCCTCGGCCGACTGGATCGCGGCGATGCGCGAGCAGCTCAAGGGCGTCTTCGGCAATGACTTCGGCGTGGTGTTTCTCCAGGGCGCCTGCGGCGATGTGACCCAGGTGGACAATACCGCAGCCCCTGATACGAGCTGGTCGGGGCCGCTGGTCGGTCGCAAAGTCGGCGGCGCGGTCGCCGGCGAGGCCGTGAAGCTGCTCACGCAGATGCAGTTCGCGGACAGCGTTCCGGTCGCAGGCGAGCGTGTGAGCATCGAGCTGGAGCCGCGCCGGCCCACCGAGGAGCAGCTCGCCTGGGCGCGCGAGCACCTCGGCGGCACCGAGCCCAACAGGAATCGCTGGGCCACCGATGGCATCTGGGCGCGCGAGTGGCTTAACCTGGCAAAGCTCAACGAGGAGGAGCCGGTGGTGCCGTGCGAGCTGCAGGCGATCACCATCGGCGACAGCGTCTTCGCGAGCAACGCCGGCGAGTTCTTCTGCAAACTGGGCATGGACATCAAGCGCGGCAGCCCGTTCGCGCATACTTTCGTGGTCGAGCTGGCCAACGGCTGCGTGGGCTACGTGCCCACCGAGGACGCTTACGAGGGCGGCTACGAGTCGCAGATGGCGCCGTCGAGCAAGCTGGTGCCCGGCTCGGGCGAGAAGATCGTGGCCGAGACGCTCAAGCTGCTCGGCCGGATGCACTGAACGGGCACCGTTCCCGATCCCCGCCGCTGCAGCGGCGCCAGGGCAGTACATGAGAGGAGCGTCCCACCATGAAGATCGGCTTCAGCGCAGCGAACATCACGCCCAGCTACGGCATGGAGCGGCCCGGAGGCACCGGCAAGGCCTACCACCAGGGCATCAACGATGACTGCTGGGCGTCCGCGGCGTACATCGGCGACGGTGAGAACGCCATCGCCATCGTGGGCCTGGACACGCTGTCGGTACGCCACTCGGTGTGCGACGCCGCGCGCGACATCATCCAGGACGCCATCGGCCTGTCTCCCGACTGTGTGATGTTCGGCGCCTCCCACACTCACTCCGGCGGCCCCATCGCCCACGAAGGTTTTGCTTCGGAGGCCGATGCCGACTACGTCCGCCACGTAGCGCGCCAGGCGGCGACGGCGGTAATCGATGCCCACCGTCGCGCTGAGGACCTGCTGATCGGCGTCGGAACCGGGGAGGCGCGCGGTGTGGCCCATCCCCGTCGCTGGTATCTGACCGACGGCCGGATGGTCAGCCACCCGCGCAGCCAGTTCCGGGACCTGATGGACCGACCCCACTGCGAACAGGACGAGACCGTGGGCGTGGTGGGCGCATCCGATGCCGACGGCAACCTGCGCGGCTGCATTGTCAACTTCCCCTGCCACGGCACCACCGGGCTGGGCGTCGGCGGCACCGCCTCCTCCGACTGGATCCACTTCCTCCGCAAGACTCTCAAGGACATCTTCGGCGAGGATTTCGGCGTAGTGTTCGTCAACGGCGCCTGCGGTGACATCACCCAGGTGGACAATACCGCGCCCGATGACTACGTGCAGTCCGGGCCCATCGCGGCGCGTCGTGTGGGCATGACCGTCGCCGGCGAGGCGCTCAAGGTCCTGGTGCAGATGGGCTTCCACGACGGCGTGCCGGTGGCGGGCGCCCGCCGCGTGATCAAAGTCAAGCCGCGCGAGGTTACGCAGGAGATGCTCGACTGGGCCCACGAGCACCTGGAGAGCGACGCTCTCGTCGAAGGCCGCTGGTTCCCCGACCGGGTTTGGGCCCGCGAGTGGATCGAGCTGGCGCGCATGAACCGCGAGGAGCCGGAGATCCCGGCGGAGCTGCAGGCGCTGACCATCGGCCGCAGCGCCTTCGTCTCGAATCCGGCGGAGTACTTCTCCAGGCTGGCGATGGATATCAAGCGCGGCAGCAAGTTCTCGCCAACCTTCCCGGTCTCGCTGGCCAACGGCTCGATCGGCTACGTGGGCACCGCGGACGCCTACGCCGAGACCTACCTCCCGCCCGAGGGGGTGCCCTTCACCGGCGGCTACGAGACCACGCCGGCGCGCTCGAGCAAGGTCGCGCCCGGTTCGGGCGAGCAGATCGCGCAGGCCTGCATCGAGCTGGTGAACTCGATGGCGCTACCCGAGGACTCGCCGGTATGAGCGACGAGTCACGGCGGCGACGCCGGCTCTGAAGAGCCGACCTCGGAACGACTGACGGCAGCCCGCTACGACGCATACAGTCGGAGGTCACCAGTGACACTTGACGAGCACTACGAGGTTGCAGCGCAGGAGTGGCCGTTCGCGCCCGGCGCGCGCACGGTGCCCATCTACATCCGCGAACCAACGGAGGGCATCTCACCGACAACCGGTCTGATGATCGTCCTGCACGGCTGGGGCGGCGACTACCTGTCTGAGTCGATGATGCGCTGGATCGATTACTTCCCGGACGCCTTCGACGTGGTGGTCGCCAGCGTGCAGTACCTGCAGAGCGGCCGGGACTGGTGGCCCGCCGAGCGCGATGTGCCCTACGACCACGGCTACCTGCAGGCGATCGACGCCATCCGCGCCACCGGCTTCATGCTTGAGCGTCTGCGCGCGTCCGGCGCGCGGTTCGATGACCGCCGCACCTTCATCATGGGCGGCAGCGGTGGAGGCAACATCACGCAGATGGCCGTCAAGTTCGCTCCGCACACCTACGCGGTCGCCGTGGACTGCTGCGGCATGCCCGGGCTCATCGACGCCATCGCCTACGGCACCGGCCAGTGGGGCACCACGCTCAATGCTGCGTACTCGCGCGACCCCGAGAGCCCGTCATTCCTCGCGCCGCACGCCCAACGCATCCGCGACTTCGGCGACCTCGAGCACTGCCGGCTGCTCGCGCAGGCGAACCCCGACCTGAAGATCGTCATCATCCACGGGATCAACGACACGGTCTGTCCGGTGGTGCCGAAGATCGCGCAGTTCGCCAACATGGTCGAGGCCGGGCTGGACGTGGATGGGCGCTTCCTGACCGAGGCCGACGTAGACGGCGAGGCGGTCACCGCGCCCGATCACGGCATCGGCGCGATGGAGCTGGCGACCGCGAAGTACGCGGGCGCGTACCTGCGCCCGGATGGCCCGTTCGCCCGCCGGCGCAGCGGCCCGACCGACTTTGAGCTGGGCGCGCAGGTCGAGTACCCGCTCGCTGAAGGCCGCTACGTGATCGACTACTCCGGCCCGGCGACGGTGCGCTTCGAGGCGCACTGACGGGCGATGCCGCGCCGGTTGGCGCGGCATCGCCTGAGTTGGTCCGCGCCTGATGGGCGAACCCATCGCGCCCGGACGCCCCCCGTCTATCCGTTGCCCGGCAGGCGCACATCCACGCGGCCGGCCGCCGACGCGTCCCAGGTGTGCTCGCGGGTGAGCGTCAGGCTCGCGGCCGAGGGTAGGACCACCTGGTCACCCACGCCGTAGTCCCAGATCTCGAACCACGTGCCCTCCGCGAACTCTGCCGCGAGCGTGTCCGCGGTTGCCCCCGGGGCCAGCGCGGGATCGATCAGCGCGAACTTGCCGCTGCGGACCTCGTTGATGCGATACTCAGCCGTGCCGTCTGCGTTGACGATGCGGGCGCCCTCGTAGTACTCGTAGTTCTGCAGGTTGAAGGGCGTCCCGGTCAGCACACGGTAGTCGCCGGTGCCGGCAACCTGCCCGGTGCCGATGCGCGCGTCCATCGCCAGGCGCAGCTCTGCCCCATCCCCCACGCGTCGCGCCTGCAGCACCCTGTAACCGACGCGCCGCACGTCGTTCGTGATGAAGATCGTTCGCCCGACCAGCGCCTCGGGCGCGTCCGGCGCGGGACTGACGGTGATGGTCTGCGCCTCGCGGTCCACGGCTGTGATGTCGGCCCGGTACTCGGCCTCGGGGAGCGTGATGCCCAGCCCGTCCTTCACCAGCACCGTCCCGCCCATCAGCGAGATGGCGACCGGCCGGCCGTCGCGCTCGCGGTAGAGGCCGAAGCGTCCGGCGAAGCGGAAGCCCCCCTCCACCTCGCGTTCAACCGACGGGTCGGCCGACCAGAAGATGGTGTCCACGCGCCCGTCGGCCAGCTCGATGCGGCACGCTCCGGCGGCGAAGCCCGCCTCATCCGCCCCGCTCATCGCCAGTGGCACGGCGCTGCGGATGATCGGCTCGTTCATGTACGGCTCGAGGACCTGCAGCACCTGCGTGCGCACCGGCGCCTCCGTGCCCTCGGGCGGCGCGTTGTGGAGCATGATCCACTTCATCTCGTAGGGCGAGCCGCCTGAGGCCGCGCGACCGTCGGTGATGTTGACCTCGATCGGCTCACCGGCGGCGTCACGTGCGGACAGCATGTGCTGACGCAGGTGCAGGCCCTCGCCGGTCTTCAGCGCCCAGTCACCCCACCACGGCCCGTCGGCTCGACCGCGCCGCACGTTGTAAAGGTGCGGGAAGGTAAAGTTGACACCGCGCCAGCCGTAGGTGCGGTGCCTGCTGCAGCCGTGGGCTTCCATCCATGCCTCATCGCCGTAGGGCACATCCGGCCCGGCGAGAGTGCCACCATCCTGAGCGACCAGCTCGATGCCCTCGGTGGTGTACTCGCCCTCCTGGCAGTGGAACGCCCACCAGTGTTCTCCGCCGCCGGAGATGCGGTAGAAGTCGAGGCCGTAGAACTCGGTGGGCGAGACATCCACGATCGCCAGCAGGCGCCGCTGCCAGTAGTCCGGATCGGTCGCGGCACGGCTGCCATCGTCGGCGTAACCCGCGTAGGCGTGCGCGCGCGCCTCGGTGACGTGTGCCACCCCGACGTCGGCGAACAGCTCGACCTCGGCCACCTGCGTCTGATACGGATCGAACTGCCGCGCCAGGTTGTGGCTCGACCACAGGCCCTCCCACTGCCCCCAGTTGCGCGGGTAGCCCATGTGCGACAGGATCCTGCCCCGGAAGGCGTCGAGGCCGATATCCATCAGGTCATCCTGGGTGTGCGAGCGCGCGTGGCCGTGGTGCAGCCAGAGCGCGCGTTTGTCATCGCCGGTACCGCCGCGCAGGATGGCGACGCCGTAGCCGTCGTGCAGCGACGACGCGTCGTTCCAGTCGTCGGGCCACTGCGCGGCGGCTTCCTCGATCTCCTCGCGCGTGAAGCCGAAGTCGGCGGAGGGCGACCATCCGGGGTGTCGCGCCAGCGCCCAGGCGAACTTCGGGTCGCGGAAGACTCGCCAGGCGTGCTCGAACGCCGCAAAGTCGGCGGAGTGGAAGGTGATGCGCGGCAGCGGCTTGTACTGCGGATAGCTCCCCGTGTCGCCGATGTTCGGGAAGCTGCGGTCGATGGTGACCGTGTCCATGCAGAAGTCGAAGACGTTGTGATAGCGCCGACTCTGCGTCAGATCCGGGTAACGCTCGCGGGGGTAGACCTCCGGGCGCAGCTCGCGCAGGTGCTCGACCGATTCCACGATCGGCCCCAGCGCGACCACGTGCATGCCGTTGTACCCCCCGGTGGACTCGTAGGGCGCGCCATCACGGAAGTAGGTGTTGGGCACGAAGATGCGCATCTTGCCCGCGCCGTCATAGAGCCAGTTCATGAACTCGTCGCCGCGCTGGTAGTTGAGCGCCTCGGCCATGCGTGCCAGTCCGCGCTGGTGATAGGGCTCGTTCGAATTGCAGGCCCCGTCCATGCTCCCCTGCATCCACACCGCCATCAGGTTTTCCTCGATGAAGCGGCGCACGTCCTCATGAGTCTGCACGTCGAAGCCCTTGCTCTGCAGATAGGGGATGATCTCCGGGTCGCGATCAATGTCCGGCCAGATCAGGTCGTACGCCTCGGCATAGCTCCACTGATAGCCCGGTTGGGCGATGGCGTACACGGTAAAGCCGGTGGCCCCGAGGATCGGACCCTCATCGAAGCGGGCCGGCCCCAGCCGCTCGACCTGGCTCTGGCTGTTGCGGTGTCGGTGCTGGGTCATGGTCGCGAGATAGCCGTACTCCACCGCGACCCGGCAGAAGGCCACCAGGGACTTGTGCAGATACTTCACGTCCCCGGTCGCAATCCATGCGCGGGCGCAGTCGGGCGCGACGCGCAGCATGGTGTGACAGTACTCCTGACACAGTTCAGCGATGAAGCCGTAGTGCTTGCCGTCGGGGGCGACGTAGCCGCCGCCGATGCCGTCATCGGGGAACTCGCCCGAAGTCATGTCCCCGTTGGCGAAATCGTTCGATGGGTACAACTCATGGCCCACCGGACATTCGATCTTCCACGAAAACGGGTAGCTGGTGTCCTTGATCCACGGGTAGTACGCCCGGGTGAGGTAGATGTCCGTGCCGTGCACCGGGCAGCCGTAGGTGACGTTGACCCAGTGCCAGCGCGGGATGGTGCTGTCGGGCTGCATCGCCCAGATGTCGTCATCGCTCAGCGCCGCCCAGCTCTCGGCCCGGCCCGCCGAGCCCCCGCGCATCGCTTCCACGTCGGCATCCGAGTAGAGCGTGCGCCCCTGCTTCAGCTCCGGCAGCGGCTCACCCAACGGCCAGCGACGCGGGAGCTGTATTCCCTTCACTTCACGGAACTTGCGCAGATCGTCCCATGACCAGATGACGACCGGCACGGTGATCTCGCCCGCCGGATGAGCGAAGACGATCTCCGCCCGCTCCGTCGGTGTGATCGCACGGAAGTAGTAGCGACGCTGATCGCGCTGCGTCGGCAGCGGGGTGCGATCGAACATCGCGACCTCATCAGGTACGCGCACCGCCAGCTCGGGTGCGTCGGGCGGGACCTGCAGCACGATCATGAAGATGCGGTCGTAGCCCACGATGTCGGGGGCGTAGACCACCGCCTCGTCGGCAGGCGTGTCGGGCTCCTGTGCGAAGCAGCTTGCGGTGAGCAACACAGTCATCGCTCCTGCGGCCACCAGGATCATTGCCGAACGCTGCACCGTGATCACCCCTCCAGCCACCGGGCGCCGTGAGACACCGGCCTCGCCGACGCCGCTTGTCGCGCCCTCCGCTTCGCCCAACAGCCGCCCATATCCTGCCACTGGCCTCCGGGAAGCATCTCGCGAAAGAACCCGCTCCGCCCCGGTCGAGGTGAAGGTGCGCCCCCCACGATGGCGAAGCTCACCGGCGAACTGACCACGAGCCGCCCGCGAGGGCCGCCATGGATACGGGAGGATACATCATGGAGAGCATCCCCGTCGCACTGCAGCTTTACTCGATCAGGGAGCACATGGCCGAGGACGTGCCCGGAACGCTGGAGGCCGTCGCCGACATGGGCTACGAGGGGGTGGAGTTCGCCGGCTTCTTCGACTACGCGCCCGAGCAGCTCGCCCGGATCTGCGAGGACCTCGGGCTGGGGGTCGCCGGGGCCCACGTGCCGATCACGGCTATTGAGGGCGACGCCATCGCCGCCACCATCGATCAGCACCTCGAGCTGGGCAACGACTTCGTCGTAGTGCCGGGCTTGCCCGCGGCCTACTGCGACTCGGTGGAGGCCTGGAAGCGCACCGCCGGGATCTTCAACGCCGCCATCGACGCCTTCGACGAGGCGGGGCTGGAGCTGGGCTACCACAATCACAAGATGGAGTTCGAGCCCCTGGAGGGCGAGATCCCCTGGGACGTGTTGATGGCCAACACCGACGAGCGCGTCTTCGGCCAGCTCGACATCGGCCACGTCTACCGCGCAGGCAACGATCCGGTCGCTTATCTCAAGAAGTACCCGGGCCGCTACCTGACGGTGCACGTGAAGGACTTCGGCGAGAACGATGCGGATGTGCTGGTCGGGGAGGGCATCGCCGACTGGGACACGATCTTCCCGCTGTGCGAGAGTGAGGCCGGGACCGAGTGGTACATCATCGAGCAGGAGGTGTACCCCGTCCCGCCGATGGAGGCGGTCGCCAAGTGCCTTGAGAACGTGCGGGCGATGGGCCGCTGAGCCTCAGTCGCGGACACCAGCCGGAGGCGATTCCTTGGAGGTGCGTCACATGCGCCTGACATCGTGGACGTGCTGTGTGCTCTCCGTTGCGGCGCTTGCCACTACTGCGCTGCTGGGCGGCTGTCCATCTCAGGAGCCCGAGCAGACGGTGGTCGCCGAGCCGCCGTCGGGTCCGGAGGCTGAACCCGTCGCGCAGCCGACGGAGCCAACGCCGACGCCGGCGACCCCGGTCGGTGACTTCGAATACACCGAGGCGCCAACCGTGGAGGACATCCCGACCGGGCCGATCACCGGCATGGTGCATGGACGGCCCTTCACGGCGCGGACCATCCGCATCGAGAAGAAGGACGACGACACCTTCCAGATGCAGATCAGCGACGGGGAACTCGCCATCCCCGACAGCATCACGAGCACCATCAGCAACGACAACGGCTGGCGCTTCCGCTTCACCGTGAGTGAGGGCTCGCTCGCGGCCATGCAGTGGGCGGTCGATGACCAGAAGACCTTCGACGACGAGCATGTCTACTACTATTACTATCAGGGCGACGATAAGCCGCCCATGAGCGTGAACGGCCCGTGGGGCGCGGCGCTGGAGATCACCGAGTGGACCGTGACCGAGCCCTCTGAGGACAGCCGCGTCATCGGCACCATGAAGGGGCGGGTCGCGCTGGTCATGCGCGAGACCGACAGGAGCTGGGCGGCGGGCGAATTCGAGGCGCCCGTGTTCGAGTGGTAGCCCCACGCCGTCGTGGACTTCGGCAAGGCGGCTCGCCGCGTGTGCGCACGATGAACATGACGCACGAAGGAGATACCTGCGCGCGCGAGGAAGTCCCGCCGACCGCCATCTTATTCGACCGTGGGGGCTTCTCATGCTCGCCCGTGTACATTCTGCTGCGATCCTTGGAGTGGACGCTTACCCGGTTCAGGTCGAGGTGGACGTCGCGTTCGGCGACAAGGGCATGACCATCGTCGGCCTGCCCGACGCTGCGGTACGCGAGAGCGTGCAGCGTGTCGAGGCGGCCGTGCGCAACTCCGGCTTCGAGTACCCCACCGGCGAGCGCATCACCGTCAACCTCGCCCCCGCCGATATGCGCAAGGAGGGGCCCGCCTTCGACCTGCCCATCGCCATGGGTATCATCATGGCCACCGGCCAGGCGGCCGCCGACGATGCCCTCGACCAGGTCGCGCTGGTCGGCGAGCTGTCCCTCGACGGCCGCCTGCGGCCCATCTCCGGCGCCCTGCCCATGGCCATGGGCAGCCGCCAGGCAGGTCGGCGGGCGCTGGTGGTCCCGCCTCCCAACGGCAACGAGGCCGCGGTCGTCGATGACTTCGAGGTCTTCACCGCCGAGACGCTCTACGAGTGTGTCAAGCTGCTCGAAAGCGACCTGTGCGACGAGCCGGTGCGCGTGAGCGAGGAGCAGATCGACCTCGACGCCCCGCCCTACGAGGCCGACATGGCCGACGTGAAGGGCCAGGAGCACGTGAAGCGCGCGCTCGAGATCGCGGCGGCGGGCGGCCACAACTGCCTGATGGTCGGGCCGCCGGGCTCGGGCAAGACCATGCTGGCGCGCCGCATGCCCTCCATCCTGCCGCCGATGACCCTCGACGAGGCGCTCGAGGTCACCAAGCTCTACTCCGTCAAGGGCCTGATGCGCCCCGGTGACGCGCTCATCCGCACGCGCCCCTTCCGCCACCCCCATCACACCGTCTCGACCGCCGGGCTCATCGGCGGGGGCAGCTTCCCGTCGCCGGGTGAGGTGTCGCTGGCCCACCACGGGGTGCTCTTCCTTGACGAACTCCCCGAGTTCCCGCGCAGTGCGCTCGAGGTCATGCGCCAACCGCTGGAGGACGGCGACGTGACCATTGCGCGCGCCCAGACCTCGCTGACCTTCCCGGCGCGCTGCCAGCTTGTCGCGGCCATGAACCCGTGCCCGTGCGGCTTCCACACCGACCCGCAGCGCGAGTGCACCTGCGCTCCGGCCAACATCCAGCGTTACCTCAAGCAGATCTCCGGGCCGCTGCTCGACCGCATCGACATCCATATCGAGGTGCCCCGACTCACGCCCGAAGAGGTCCTGAAGCAGGAGCCCGGTGAGCCGTCCACGGCCATCCGCGAACGTGTGGTCGCCGCCCGCGAGCGCCAGCGCGAACGCTTCGCGGGCACGCCCTTCCACAACAACGCGGCCATGAACACACGCGCGCTGCGCGAGTTCTGCCCGCTGACGCCGGAGGTCGAGGGCCTGCTCAAGACCGCCATCGAGCAGCTTGCGCTGTCCGCGCGCGCCTTCGACCGCATCGTGAAGCTCGCGCGCACCATCGCCGACCTCGAAGGCGCGGAGCAGATCGGCGTGGCCCACGCCGCCGAGGCCTCGCAGTACCGCTCGCTGGACCGGCGGCTGTGGGGCTGAGCGCGCGTCGCGCGCGCTCAGCAACGAGCTACGAGCAACGGGCGGCGAGCAACGGCGGGGCGGTCGCCATTCCATGGCGACGGCGCCCTCGCGAGGGGTCGTCCGAAGGGCGACTGGCGTTGCAGTTCCCGGGGGAAGCATTCGCACTGGAGGAGACCGCCATGCACGAACCCGTCTACCGCTTCATGCCCGCGCGCGAACTGATGAACCTCGCCGCCGGGAACTGGGCGAGCTGGAAGTCCGATATCGAGATCGAGCGCGAACCCCACCCCGAGGATGGCTCGGTGGTGGAGGTGCCGCACATCCGCTTCACCCCCGATGAGGATGCCGCACGCGGGCAGGCCACCTGCCGCGGCGGCCTCGTCACCCTCGACATCGCGCTGCTCACCGAGGGCAGCGATTACCTGCGGCGCGGCGGCGAGGTCTTCGTCGCCGCCGATGTGCTTGTTGCCGAGCCGGTCACCATCGAGCTGCGACCGTAGTAAGTCAGCACGTTCTCGGCTCGGCAGCGGGCCCCCGCGACCACCGCGGGGGCCTGGCCACTTGTGCGCGCGAAGGGCCGGTGGCCAATGGCGTCGAAATTCACTGTCGCCCTCGCGATCCCGCCTCGGGGCGGGACCGGAGCCCGGCGGCTCAACTGCCGACGAGAACGCGCGCGAGGAGCGTGTCGAGTTGTAGCGGAAGAGGTCGATTACGATGCGACGCGGACAGGTGGCAGCCGTGACGGTGGCGATGCTGGCGTTCGTGACCTTCGCCGGCGCTCAGGATCTGGCGCCGGCCGAAGCTGAGCTGCAGTCACTCGCCGAACGCGTACCGGGCTTCATGGTGATCGAGTTGCCCGCCGCAGGCGAGGTGAGTCTGCGCGTCGAGCCCTCGCTGACCATCGACGACCTGCGCGGCGTGACGCTCGATGATGATCCCCCGACCCTGGGCGAACCGGCGGAGGAGTTCGAGGCTCAGATGACCGATGACTGGCCGGCGGGCGAGGCGCCCTACGTCGCCGAGGGCATTGAGCCCTTCCGCTTCCGCTGGTTCAACAACGAGTTCAGCTACGGCGGCTGGCACAACTGGGCGATGATCGACTACGCCGCCACGCGCGGATTCAACATCATCTACCCCTACAACCGCGATCCGCAGATGTGCACCGAGATGCCCGAGGGGACGCGCTGGCTGCGCTGGGGGGGCATGGTCAACTGGCGCGAGTGGCTGCCTGAGCACGACATCCCCGAGGGGCGCTACGATCAGCTTGCGGGCATGGACCTGCTCAGTCTCATGCTGCAGGAGGAGACTCTGGCCTACGACGCGCATTTCGACCAGCTCATGATCGACATGGAGCACGGTGTGCTGCCGCCCGAGCGCCTGCGCGAGCAGGACTGGTACCCGGCGAACGCCCCCCAGGCGGAGCGCACCGAGTTCGAGCGCCGCTACTATGACGGCTACACGCAGACCAACATCGCGCCGGTGGAGGCCGCGCGGCGGAACGGCTGGCACGACCTGAGCATCTACGGCTGGCAGCCTTTCCGGCGTACCTACTGGGGCCTCGAGAGCGTACAGCTTGACCCCACGACCGACTGGGCGTGGAACAGCTTCGGCAAGGCGATCTACGACGCCGTGGACATCCTCAACCCATCGGTCTACTGCTTCTACTGGACGCCCAACAACGTGGCGTACACGCTGGCCAACATCGACCTGAACATGCAGCTTGTGCGCACCATGCCTGAGCGCAAGCCTCTGCGCCCCTACTACTGGACGCTGCTACACGGAGGCGGCGGCGGCGAGCGCTGGTTCCAGGGCCAGCCCATCCCCGACGAGGACGTGCGCGCGATGACCGCCATGTGCTTCTTCACCGGCGCCGACGGTCTGGTGCTGTGGAACTGGTCGGGCACCGGCGACCATCACCGCCCGCAGATCGAAGCCGGCAAGTACGTCATGGTGGGCGAAGCCTTCACCGTGCCCGCGCAGGGGGATACGCCCGCGGTGAGCCTGGAGCGCTATGACGCCCTGCGCATCGACGCGGTCGAGGATGATGGCACCGTGCGCTTTCGGCTGGTTGATCCCGAAGTCGGCAACGTCGGCGTCACCGATGACCAGCCGGTCTACGCAATTGCCCGCGAGGAGCTGGCGCCCCACCTGCGCCCCAAGTCGGCACCGATTGCGGCGATGATCGAAGGGCTTGCGCTGGCACGGCCGCTGGAGTACATCCTGCGCCACGGCGAGGTGCAAATCGATGTGTCCGCGCAGGAGCAGTTTGGCCGGCAGTTACCCATCGTCCGGCGCGTGAGCCTCGGCCCGTGGCACGTCGTGGCCACCTACGATCCCGGCTGCATCTTCGGCGGCGAGCCGCGCACGATCCGGCTGCAGGACTTTGCCGGCCACGCCGGCCTGACGCTGGAGCTGCCCGCCGACGCACAGACGCGCATCTTCGTGCTGCGCGAGCCACAGTAGCGCAAAGGAGTGACCGCAATGCGCACGCCCGCCCGAGCGATCGCCATCATCGCCGCCGCGCTGGTGGGAACCGCCGTGTTCGCCGCGCCGGGCGACAATCTCCTCGACGATCCCGGCTTCGAGAAGGGCGCCTGGCCACAGTCGTCGGCCTGGCACGGGACCATCGAGGCCGTTGATGAGAACGCGCTCTCCGGTGAGCAGGCGGGGGAGCTGGTCGCGGGCGAGGAGGGCGACGCGACCATCTACACCGGCTACGTGAGAGCCGTAGTGGGCCTGCGCTACCGCTTCACGCTCCAGGCGAGGGGCACCGGGACCATCTCGCTGCGCTCGATCCAGCTCACCAGCGACCCCGATGAGCGCTACCTCATCGAGCGGCCCGACAACCACATGGAGCTGACTGACGAGTGGCGGGAGATCGGCATCGACATCAACCCCGAGGATCCACGCGTGCTCAAGATCGCGGTCGTGGTGCAGCTCGACGGCCAGGGCGCGACGGCCTTTCTGGACGACGCCCTGCTGACCACGCTGGGCCTGCCGGGAGGAGAGCTGACGGTGACGCCGAGCTACGCGATGGTCCGGCCGGGCGGCAGTGCCGAGTTCGAGATCGCGGTGCGCTGCGATGCGGGGCCGATCACCGAGGGCGCGCTGCAGGTCGCGGTGACGCTGGGCGAGGAGACCACGCGCGCGACCGTGCCCATCGCGGGCGAGACCACCACCTGGGAGTACGTCGCGCCCGCGGACGCCGAGGCGGGCAGCGCCACCATCACCGTCATCAACGATGACGCGGGCGCGGGCGAGAGCGCATGGGTGGATGTGGTGGACGCCGAGACCTACGCGGCCTTCGAGGCCGCCGCGCAGGCGACCGAGATCGAGACGCCCGCGCACATCCTGTTCATCGGCGACTCGCTCACCGACCGGCTGCGCGGGCACAACTACACGGACATGGTCGGCTTCTGGCTGCGCAAGGTCCACGGCGAGGTGACGTTTCGCAACGCGGGCGTGGGCGGCGACTTCATCACCCGCGTCTGGCAGCGCATGGACGACCCCGAGCACGCCTACCGCGCGGAGATGTACGAGGACCTCTACGAGCCGACGCCCACGCACGTGTTCATCTTCCTGGGACACAACGACTCCAAGCTCAAGCCCCGGCCCGAGTACACCTCACCGGAGGACTACGAGTTCGACCCGGTGGTGCCGCTGGCGGACTTTGAGACACTCTTT
>CAZTZN010000089.1:16145-18487 GCA_964617715.1 uncultured Armatimonadia bacterium
GACAAGCTCTCGCTCTTCACCGCCGACGGCGTGCACATCACGCCGCTGGGCAACCAGCTCATCGCGCGGCTGATCCTGGGGCGGTTGGGGGAGTGACGACGCTGCCGGGAGCGTCAGGTGTCGCGGGCGACGAGGCCGGCGATGCCTGACGCGAACACCTGGAAGCTGTGCGAGCGGTTGCGGGCTGGTTTCATGTGCCTGCTGACCTCACGGGCCACCGCGATCTTCGGGTAGGTTTCACGCGAGTAGCCAAGCACCCGGGCCAACGCCTCCCAGGTCCCCCCGCGGATCGCGTCGGGGTCACGGTAGGCCCTTCGCTCACCAAGTGTCTCCGGGACCGCGGGGTACGCCGCGCGCAGAGCGGACACGTCTCCGAGGAACCATGCCTCCAGTTCCTCGACGGCGATGCGATTCAGCACGTGGAATCGTTCGGCGCCCCGGACTCGGCTCTTCGGGATCAGGCCCGCGTCGATGGCCGCATCGTCGAGCCGCTGCTTGAGTTCGCGGCAGTCGTCTGCGTCTCTATCGACGAGCACCACAATATGCCAGTCCTCAGGAAGCCAGTGGGCGTAACCGCGCAGGCGGTTCGGAAGGCTGCGAAGCAGGTCCTGTTTCCCGTTGAAAACCCGCACAGCCAACTGCGCATGAGCAGGGAGCAGCTTGGGCAGCAGGTTCGTCAAGGCTGCTTCGGTCGATAGCTCCTCGACCAGCACCTCAAGATGCATTGCCCTACTCTCTCCCCGCGGAGAGCGTGCGCTCGCCGCCGGCGTTGACCAGAGGATCGCCGACGTCGAAGAAGCCCTCGGCCCACAGGTCGCCTAGAGTCGCCCCGGCCGCAATCTGCTCAGGCACCCCCGGCATGTCTGCGGTCCGGCGCGCACGCGCGTAGCCTTCGTCGTCTCGGAACAGCACCCATACCTCCTGCGGACTGAGCCCGGAGAGGAAGAAGGGTGAGTGCGTGGTGACCAGCAACTGCGAATGCGTGGTCGCCAGTCGGCACTCCTCAGCCAACTCCGGCAGGAGGCGCGGATGCAGATGGTTCTCGGGCTCCTCAATGCCGATCAGGGGCGGGGGGTCAGGGTCATTGAGGACGACCAGGTACGAGAGCATCTTCAACGTCCCGTCAGAAGCGTACTTGGCGAGAATCGGGCGCTCAAACGGAGCATCCTTGATCTGCAGCAGCAGCCTGCCATCCTCAAGCGGCTTCGCCTCCACGCCCTCCAGCCGGGGGACACGCGACGTCAGTTCGTCCAAGATGTGCGCCAGCACGTTGGGGTGCCTCTCGTCGAGGTACTGCATCACATTGGGCAGGTTGTCGCCGGTCTGGCTCAGGCGTTCGGCGGGTCCCGCTTCGGGCTGGCCCCGTGCGTCATCGGCGGTGAGATAGGAGAGATACCAGCCTGTGATAAACCGCCTGAGGGCGCTCACACGCGGGTGCTTCTGGAACTGCCCCAGGCTGTTGACGGCGAGCATCTCCGGACTGTCGAGAACCGCATCTTCCCGTTCGCTCTCCTCCGTGGGCGTCTCACCCGTCCACGCTCGCCCCGAGCCGTCACGGAAATCGAGGAACTTGAAGGGCTTCCCGTAGCGACGACCGCGCCGCCACTGCAGAGATTCTTCAGCCACGTAGGGCCCATCTGGCCGCTCTCCGACAGCGAGATGGTACGTGATGACAGGCTCCCCACGTTTCTCGCGGTACTTGAGGTCTATGGCGATCCATTCATCCTCAGCGGCACCACGGGAACGAAGCTCCCTGAATCGCCCACGACGATCCCAAGCGCGACGCAGGCCGTCCGTGAAACACTCGGCCAAGAAGGCGAACACATCGAAAACCGTGGATTTGCCGCTACCGTTGGGCCCCACGAAGACGGTTAACGGCCTGATGTCGCGTAGTTCGAGGTCACGCAAGGCACGGTAGTTGCGCACGCGCAGGTACTCGATGCGTGGAACCGCCTGTGGCCCTCGGTCGCCGCCGTTCACGGGAATCCCTCGCAGTCCAACATGATTGAACCCATTGTACCGCAAGGGGCGTGCAGTGGCAACCGGCATCGGCAGGGCATCCGGCTAACGGTGAGGAAATTGCTTTACCTGTCGTCCTGATGACCCGTCGAGGAGGCACAGCATGTCTTCGTCCGACCCCTGGCGTTTCGTGCACGTGAATGACCATCACCTCGGGACGCCGCGGTCGTATCGGTATCGGCCGACGATGACCGCGCGGTGGGAGGCGATCAAGCGCCAGATGATCGCGCTCGAGCCCGAGCTGCTGCTGGTCGGCGGCGACCTCACCCGCGACGGCGACACCCACGAGTTCGAGTACCTCAACGCGCGCGAGGACCTCGACA
>CAZTZN010000090.1:0-17933 GCA_964617715.1 uncultured Armatimonadia bacterium
CCGCCGTCTGCTCCTCGATCGTGAAGCGCACGTTGCGCCCTCTCCTCTAGCGAATGAACATGGCGTCGCCGTAGCTGTAGAAGCGGTAGCCCGCCACCAGCGCCTGACGGTAGGCGTCCAGGATGTGCTCGCGTCCGGCGAAGGCCGACACCATCATGATCAGCGTCGAGCGTGGCAGATGGAAGTTGGTCAGCATGGCCTCGACCGCGCGGAACCGGTAGCCGGGGTAGATGAACAGCCCGGTGCACCCCGAGCCGGGCGTGATGGCCCCACTCTCGTCGGCCACGCTCTCCAGCGCCCGCGTCACCGTCGTCCCCACCGCCACCAGCCGGCCCGCGCGCCCGTTGACCAGCTCCGCCAGCTCTGGCGACACCTCGTAGTGCTCCGCGTGCATCACATGGTCCTCGATGCGCTCGGCGCGCACCGGCAGAAAGGTGCCGATGCCCACGTGCAAGGTGAGCTGGCCGATACCCACGCCGCGCGCCCGAATCGCCGCCAGCAGCTCGGGCGTGAAGTGCAGTCCGGCCGTCGGCGCCGCCACCGCGCCCGGACGCCGCGCGTAGACCGTCTGATAGCGCTCGCGGTCGTCGGGCTGCGCAGGGCGCTCGATGTACGGCGGCAGCGGCGGCAGGCCGATCTCGTCGAGCAGCGGCAGCAGCTCGCCCTCGTGCTCGAGATCAACGAGCCGCACGCCTTCCGCCTCGCGCTCCACCACACGCGCGACCAGCCGGCCATCACCGAATTCCACGCTCGCTCCCGGCCGCAGCGCGCGTGCCGGCTTCCCCAGCGCCCGCCAGCGCGGGCCCTCGACCGGCTCGATCAGCAGCAGCTCGACGCGTCCACCCGTGGGGCGCCGGCCGATCAGCCGCGCGGGGATCACGCGCGTATCGTTGAGCACCAGCACGTCTCCCGGAGCCAGCAGCTCGACGATCTCGGGGAAGTGCCGGTGCGTGACCGCCCCGGAGCGCCGATCCAGCTCGAGCAGCCGCGAGGCATCGCGACGATCCGCGGGATACTGCGCGATGCGTTCGGGGGGAAGCTCGTAGTCGAAGTCGCTCAATCGCACAGAGGCCACCGCCTGACTGTTCGCGGTCGGCCGGGCGGGAACCTGCCGCCGGGCCCCGCGCAAACCGCCGCGGAACTGTCGCCGGGAGGGAACTCAGCGCCCGTCGCCGGTTGTTGAACTATCTGCAGGTCTGCAGGCGCGCGTTCCGGCGCCACCTGCGGGCGTGCCACAGACGATGCACTCATGATGAGAGGGCGACTTGTGGATGAGATCGAGACCGATCCTCCTCCTGATGGCGCTGCCGGCCTGGATCGCCATCTTCGCGCTGGCGGGCTGCCGGGAGAAGCCGACGACGGAGATCGTCACCGAGCGGCCGCCCGAAGACGCGCGCGCCGATCAGAACCATGAGGGCGAGGTGCCATCCAACGCCGCGGCGGAACTCCCGCCGGACGTGGCATCTGCGCCCGAGGACTCGCTGCAGGGCCTGGAGATGCAGGGCGATTACGACCGCGCCTACGCTCCCCAGGAACTCGACCGCCTGCGCGGAGTGCTCCTGGTGGGCACCGACGAGCAGAAGCGGCAGGCGCAGGCGCTGCTCAAGGACCTGCTCGCCAATTCAAGGGTCGCCGACGTGCGACAGCAGGCGGCCGCGATCCTGGGCACCATGGCCGGAGGCGCGGAGGATGCCCTGGCCCGGGCGGCAGAGAATGACCCCGAAGCAGACGTGCGTGAGATGGCGATCTCCAGCCTGGCACACGCACCGCTGTCGGATAGCCTGATGGCCCTGCTTGAGCGCCTGGAGGACTCCGGCGACGCGGCCGTGCGCTCGGCGGCGCTGAAAGCCGAGATGACGGTGCGCCTGGCCAAGGACAATCGCGCCGCCCTGCTCACCCCCGAGTGGGTAGCCAGGATACTCGCCCGGCGCCGCGACGACGCCACCGCCCAGTTGCAGATGCAGCTCGTGCCCATCGGCGAGAAGGTGCTGCCGGTGGTCATCGAGGTGTTGCAGACCGCCGAGGATCCGGTGGCACGCTCGGCCGCCGCCTGCACCATCGGCCTTATCTGCGCAGGCACCAGCCCCCAACAGCAGGAGTTCGCCCGACTGGCTCTTGATATCAAGAAGGAGGGCATCCCCGAGCCCCACCCGGCGATTCTGGCGGGCGTGGCGCCGCTGGAGCATGCGCTGCAGACCGACCCGGACTACCGCGTGCGTGCCGCGGCCGCGCAGGGCCTGGGCTACCTCGGACAGGAGAGTTCGGCGCCCATCCTCGGCAAGGCGCTGCACGACCCGGAGGAGGAGGTACGCTGGTGGGCAGCGCTGGCGCTTGAGGGCGTGCCCGGCCTGGCTGCGCTCGACGACCTGGCCCGTGCGGCCACCAAGGACGAGTCCGACCGGGTACGCGAGGCGGCGGTGCGCGCACTGGGCTGGATCCATGACGACGGCGCGCTGCTGCCGCTGGTGCGCGCGACCGCCGATACGTCGTCCGCGGTGCGCCAGGCGGCGGCCACGGAGTTGGGGCATTTCGTCCAACCAGCCGCGAGCGAGGCGCTCATCCAGCTCTTCGATGACCCCAACGAGGATGTGCGCTGGGTGGCGGTACTGTCGGTGGGCAACATGCGCAACCCTGAGGCCGCGCCTGCGCTTACCAAGGCGATGCATGACCCCAGCCCCATGGTGGCCAACGCGGCCGAGCGGGCGCTGCAGCGCATGGGTATCGCCGAGCGCCGCTTCGGCACTCGCGAGGAGGACTGACGCACGCCCCCTCGGCAGCACCAGCGGCGGCGCCTTCGGGCGCCGCCGCTGTCGTCTCTTCTCGATTCGCGCCACGTGACTCCGATTATGCGAGGAGGGCCGCCGCGGGGGCCGCTGCCGTCCGCCGACGGGAAGTGGCGGCACGAGCCTGCGGCCCGCGTCGCACGCCCCTGCAGTCGGCGTTGTACGCGCCCGCAGTCTGCGTCGTGAGGATCCACCCCATGCGCGCGGATGGGCCGGGCGCCTGTCCGGCTCGCAGGTGTCCCCCGGCATCTACCCGCGCGGCCCATGCTCCACGAGGCCCCAGGCGCTCGGATCACGTTCGTAGGGGAAGTCACGCGAGGTGCCCCAGTACTGCCTGCCCCGCTGGATATCATTCACGATGACCGCCATGCCGATGCGCAGCCCCGACGCAGGTTCGTAGCCGTGCAGCGACTCCGGGGGGAAGGCCAGCTCGATGGCGTAGCCGTCGTCTCGCAGCGCGGATGCCACGCGGATCGCCTCGAAGTCCGGCTCCGGCGCCCGCTGCAGCGCCCGCCGCATCCGCGAGTGCCAGATCATCGGCTCGCCGCGCCCCGCCCCAGGCCTGGTCGGCAGGATGATGAGGTGGTAGCAGAACTGCGTGGCTCGGTGGCTGGTGCGGGCCCCTCGCGTGTCGATGAACAACTCGAGCGAATCACCCGCTCCGGGATGCTGCCGATTCACCACCACGCGCTCATGCTTGGGCACATCTACCGCCAGGTGGAGGCCGCGATCGTTCCATGCCATGTAGAGCCGTGCGAACTCATCGTCGCCGGCGAGTTCGCTCAACGGCGGCATGAGCTGGCTGTCCTCCCAGTCGCCGAGGCTGCCGTCGATGCGCGCCGAGCGCTCGCGCCAGGGCGCAACCGCGACGGTCGTGAACAGCGCGACGGGTGGGAACTCGTAGTCGCCGCTCACCTGCCCACCTCCGCTCGCACCGCCAGCGCCTGCCGCACCATCTCTGCGAAGGCCTCGGTGCGCACCTCGCTCTCGAAGAAGCCCCAGACGCTCACCAGGTCGTAGTGGCGCGAGCGCGTGCTCACCCGCACCCGGGGGCCACGCCCGTAGTGTGGCAGGCCCTCGATCTCGTCCCAGGTCGGCAGCCCCAACTCGCGTTCGAGGCGCTCCTGATCGAAGAGGCCCTTCGGCGTGCGCATCTGCAGGCGCACATCCCAGCGTCGGTCGGTGCGCGCCCGTGCCACCCATTCGCCCGAACCGTTGCGTGTCAGCTCCACGAAACGCTGGTCGCTCCAGTCGGCGTCGTCCACGCCCAGGGCTTCGGCCGCCATCTCGACGAACGCCTCCAGCGCGCCCGGCTCCCACTCGCGTGGATCGCCTTCAGGCGTGGTGGGCCCGAGATGCCAGGCGCGGCCGTCGCGCTCCCACGGTCGCTCGGCGCTGGACGCCAATGCCCTGAGCGCCTCCCGATGCTCGCGCGCGTGCGGCGGCGGCGCGACCGCCTGCCACTGCGGCTGCTCGCGCCGGCTCGCAGCCAGCGCCGCGCGCAGGAAGGGTGCGGTCGCCGAGGCGTCGGACTCCGCAACCTGCTCGGGGGGGCCTGCCGCCACCACCCGCCCGCCCGCGTCGCCACCACCGGGCCCCAGGTCCACCAGCCAGTCGGCGCACTTGATCACGTCAAGGTTGTGCTCGATGATGATGACTGTGCCGCCGGCCTCGACCAGCCGCTGCAGCACCTCCATGAGCTTGAGCACGTCGGCACAGTGCAGGCCGGTGGTCGGCTCGTCGAGCAGGTAGACCACACGACCGCGCGTGGGCCGCGCCAGCTCGCGCGCCAGCTTCACCCGCTGTGCCTCGCCGCCGGAGAGCATCGGCGCGGGCTGGCCCAGGGGCAGGTAGTCCAGCCCCACGTCCACCATCGTCTGCAGGATGTGTCGGATACGCGGAAAGCCCTCGAAGTGCGCCAGCGCCTCGCCCACGGTCATCTCCAGCACCTGGGAGATGTCCTTGCCGTGGTACTTCACGTCCAGCGTGGCCGCGTTGTAACGCCGCCCGTCGCACTCATCACACTCCACCCACACATCGGGCAGGAAGTGCATCTCGACCAGCCGTCGGCCCATGCCCTCGCAGGCTTCGCAGCGCCCGCCGCGCTTGTTGAAGCTGAAGCGCTCGGGCCCGTAGCCGCGCACCACCGCCTCGGGCAGCATCGAGTAAAGCTCGCGCATCAGATCGAACACGCCGGTGTAGGTCGCGGGGCTCGAGCGCGGCGTCTGGCCGATCGGCGCCTGGTCGATGTTGACTACCGCGTCGAGCTGCTCGAGGCCGACGATGCGCCGATGCGGCCCACCCACCTCCTGCGCGCCGTGCAGGTGGTAGGCCAGCTCCGGATAGAGGATCTCGTTGATCAGCGAACTCTTTCCCGAACCCGACGGTCCGGTCACGCAGGTCAACGCGCCCAGCGGCAGATGCACATCGATGTCCCTGAGGTTGTGATGGCGCGCGCCGATGATGCTCAACCAGCCCCGCGCACCGGTGCGCCCGCGCGGCGGCGGGGGCACCGTTCGGCGGGCGGCCGGCACCGGCACCTGCAACTCGCCACTCAGGAGCCGGCCCGTGAGTGAACGCTTGCGCCGCTTGACTTGCGCCGGAGTTCCCTGCGCAACCACCCGCCCGCCGCTGGGGCCCGAGCCCGGCCCGAGGTCGATCAGGTAGTCGGCCGCGCGCAGCGTCTGCTCATCGTGTTCAACCAGGAGCGCGGTGTTGCCCATGTCGCGCAGGTTCTTGAGCGCCTCGAGCATGCGCTCATTGTCGCTGGGGTGCACGCCCACGGTCGGCTCGTCGAGCACATAGAGCACGCCCGTGAGGCCGGAGCCGATCTGCCCGGCCAGGCGCACGCGCTGACTCTCTCCGCCGGACAGCGACGGGGCGGCCCGGTGCAGCGTGAGGTAGCCCAGGCCCACGTTCACCAGCAGCCGCAGCCGCCGCGTAATCTCGCCCAGCACGTCGGCGCCCACCTCCGCCTCGCGCTCGGACAGCTCCAGCGTCTCGAAGAACTCGGCGGCCTCCGCCAGCGGCAGCTCGCACAGCTCGACGATGGTTCGCCCGCGCAGGCGCGCCGCGGCCGCCTCGGGCTTCACCCGCCCGCCTCCACACGCCGGGCAGGGCAGGTCGCGCACGATCCGCCCCGCGCGCCGCCGAAAGGCGTGGCTGAAGCGGCTGGCCTCCTCAATCGACGAGACCAGCCCATGGAACTGCACGCGCAGGCGCTCGTTGACCACGAATTCGCGCTCGCCGGTCCCGTACATGAGCAGACGCTGATGCTCGTCGCTGAGGCGCTCGAAGGGCGTGTCGAGGTCGAAGCCGCTGCCCCGCGCGACCGCGTCGAGGATGCGCTCGAGCATCGAGCCGGGCTCCAGCCGCCCCCACGGGCTGAGCGCGCCCTCGCGGATCGACAGCTCGGGGTCGGGCACCAGTGCGCGCCGGTCGGCGCCGCGCCGCACGCCCAGCCCCTCACACTCCGGGCACCAGCCCTCTCGGTGGTTGAAGCTGAAGGCGCGCGGCGTGAGTGGCTCGTAGGCGGCCCCGCAGGCCTCGCAGGAGAAGTGCTGCGAGAAGGTGCGCTCAGAGTCGCCCTCGGCATCGGCCACCACCAGGCGTCCGCCGCCCAGGTCCAGCGCGGTCTCAACCGCCTCGGCCAGCCGCGAACGGCGCTCGTCGGCGAGGTCGAGGCGGTCGATGACGACCTCGACGCGATGCCGGCGACGGCGGCGGATGGTGCGCTCGAGCGGCAGCCGCTCGACCTCGCCATCCACCCGCACGCGCACCCAGCCCTCACGTCGCAGGCGTGCGAACAGATCCTCATACTCCTCGTTGCCGCGCGGCTCGACCGGCGCGAGCATCAGCACACGCGTCCCGCGCATGCCCGCCAGCACATCGGCAGCAATCTGATCGCGCGTCTTCGCGCCCACCGGCGCCCCGCACTGAGGGCAGTGGGGCGTGGCCAGCCGCGCGAACAGCACGCGCATGTAGTCGTAGATGGTGGTGACCGTGCCCACGGTCGAGCGCGGGTTCTTCGACGGCTGCTTCTGATCGATGGCGATGGCGGGCGGCAGGCCGGTGACGCGGTCCACCTTGGGCTTGTCGATCTGCCCGACGAACTGCCGCGCGTAGGACGATAGCGACTCGACGTAGCGCCGCTGGCCCTCGGCGTAGATGGTGTCGAGCGCCAGCGAGGTCTTCCCCGAGCCGCTTACCCCCGAGACCGCGGTCAGCTTGTGCCGCGGCACGCGCACGTCGATGGCGCGCAGGTTGTGCTCGCGCGCGCCGGTCACCTCGATGTCGCCGGTCTTCACCCGCCGGCGGCGGCGCGCCGAGCGTACGTCCGCGGCCTCCATCCTGCCGCCGCCCAGCACCTCGCGCAGCATTCCGCCGGTGTACGAGCCAGGGCAGGCCGCCACCTCTTCGGGCGTGCCCGCGACCACGATGCGCCCACCCTCGGCTCCGCCCTCGGGGCCCAGGTCGATCACCCAGTCGGCGCTCTTCACGATGTCCGGTTGGTGCTCGACCACCACCACCGTATTGCCCTCGTCCACGAAGCGGTTGAGCACATTGAGCAGATGCTGCACGTCCGCAAAGTGCAGGCCGGTGGTGGGCTCGTCGAGGATGTACAGGCTGCGGCCCGAGCGCGGGCGCACAAGCTGCTCGGCCAGCTTCACCCGCTGCGCCTCCCCGCCCGAGAGCGTCGGCGCGGGCTGCCCGATGCGGATGTATCCCAGCCCCACGTCGGCCATGATCTGCAGCATGTGCCGGATCCTGGGGATGTTGCCGAAGTGCTCGAGGGCCTCGACGACCTCCATCTCGAGCACCTCCGCGATGGTCTTGCCGCCGTAGCGCACCGTCAGCGTCTCTGCATCGAACCGGCGCCCCCCACAGGCCTCACAGGTGACCCACACATCCGCCAGAAAATCGGACTCGAGCTTGATCGCGCCGTGCCCCCCGCAGGCTCCGCATCGGCCGGCCTCGGTATTGAAGCTGAAGCGCCCGGCTCGCCATCCACGTCGCCGCGATTCGGGCAGGCTGGCGTAGAGCGCGCGGATGTGGTCGAACACGCCCACGTAGGTGCCCGGGTTGCTGCGCGGCGTGCGGCCGATCGGATCCTGGTCGATGAGCACGACTTTCTCGAGGTGCTCGAGGCCCTCGATGCCGTCATGGGCGCCGGGCTCCCCCTGCGCGCCCTGCAGCGCCCGGGCCAGCGCGGGGTGCAGCGTGTCGGTCACCAGTGAACTCTTCCCCGAGCCCGACACGCCGGTGACGGCGATCAGCCGGCCGAGCGGGAACTCCACGTCGAGGTTGCGCAGGTTGTTGTGGCGGGCGCCGCGCAGCACCAGCCACCTGCCGTTCCCGTTGCGCCGACGCCGGGGGATCGGGATGCTCAGCCGCCCCGACAGGTAGGCGCCCGTCAGCGATGACCGCGTCCGCTCGATCTGCTTCGGAGTGCCCTCGGCGATCACCTGGCCTCCACGCTGGCCCGCGCCGGGGCCGAAATCCACCACGTGATCGGCGGCCCGGATGGTCTGTTCATCGTGCTCAACCACCACGACGGTATTGCCGGTGTCACGCAGATGTTCGAGCGTTTTCAGAAGCTGCGCCTGGTCGCGGTGGTGCAGGCCGATGCTGGGCTCGTCGAGGATGTAGAGCACATCTACCAGCCCGCTGCCTACCTGCCCGGCGAGGCGGATGCGCTGCGCCTCACCCCCCGAGAGCGTGGGCGCGGTGCGATCGAGGTTGAGATAATCCAGCCCCACGTCGCTCAAGAAGCGCAGGCGGGCGGTGATCTCCTTGAGCGCATCCTCGGCGACCATGGCATCGGCGTCGTTGATATTGAGCGTGTCGAAGAACGCCCGTGCCTCGCCAACGGTCATCTGCGCGATGTCCGCGATCGACGCCCCACCGATGGTAACCGCCAGGCTCTCAGGCCGGAGCTTGCGGCCGCCGCAGGTCGAGCAGGTCCCCGTGCGCATGGCCGCCTCGAACTCGCGTCGCAGCACCGGTGCGCGCAGCCGCCGGTAGCGCCGCATGAGCGAGGCCATCAGCCCCTCCCAGGGGTCGGCGTGCCGCCACTCCCAGCCGTGCCGGGGGTGCCTGAAGTAGAACTCGATCAGCTCGCCGTCCGAGCCGTAGAGCAGGTGGTGACGCTGTCGGTCGGTCAGCTCCCGCCAGGGCGTGTCGATGGTGAAGCCGTAGTGATTCGCGACGCCCTCGATCCAGTGCCGCCAGCGCAGGTTCGATAGGGAGGGCATCAGGTCGATGGCGCCCGCGCGCAGCGAACGCTCGGGGTGCGTCACCAGCAGCTCGGGCACCAGCTCGCGCCGCTCGCCGAGGCCATCACAGTCGGGGCACATGCCCTTGGGTGAATTGAACGAGAAGTGCGCGTGGGTGGGCGTCTCGAAGCTCAGGCCGCAGTCGGCGCACGCGAACCGCGCCGACAGCATCAGCTCCTCGCCGTCCTCGGTCGCGGCGATGGCGGTGCCCTCCGACAGCTCCAGCGCCTGCTCGACGGCATCGGCGATGCGCGCGCGCGCGCGGCCGCTTACGGTCACACGGTCGGTGACGATCTCGATGTCGTGGAAGCGCTGGCGGTCCAGCTCGGGCGGATGACGCAGCTCGATGACCTCGCCGTCCACGCGCGCACGCGCGTAGCCCCGCCGCAGCATGTCCTCGAAGAGGTCCTGGAACTCGCCCTTCTGCCGGCGAGCGACCGGAGCGAGGACCAGCGCCCGCGTGCCCTCGGGCAGCGCCAGGATGCGCGCCACGATGGCGTCGTGCGACTGGCTGCCGATCTCCCGCCCGCATTGCGGGCAGTGCGGCACACCGATGGCCGCGTAGAGCACACGCAGGTGGTCGTAGATCTCGGTGATGGTGGCCACGGTCGAGCGCGGGTTGTGGCTGCGCGCCGCCTGGTCCACCGCGATGGTGGGCGTGAGGCCGTCGATCTCGTCCACATCCGGGCGCGGCAGATCGGCGAGGAACTGACGGGCGTAGTTCGACAGCGACTCAACGTAGCGCCGCTGCCCCTCCGCATAGAGAGTATCGAAGGCGAGCGACGACTTGCCCGAACCACTCACGCCCGTGAAGGCAATCAGCCGTCCCTTGGGCAGGTCGAGATCGATGTTCCGCAGGTTGTGCTGACGGGCACCGCGGATGCGGATCGTGTCGGACACGCAGGGGTCACTCCGATGGCAACATCAAGCCTCGGCAACGCGGGTGTCGGAGCCCGCCCCCCATCCGGGTGTTGCCGGGATTCTACCGGAACATATGTTCGACGTCAAGGCGCCTCCGAGGGAGGAGACACCGGCGCCGCTCGATGCGCCCCTCACCCTCCATGACGCGGCGCCCCACGGCCGGGTTCGCCCCCGGGATGCGCGCGGCCCCGCCGAAGCGGGGCCGCGCAGGAGCCGCGTTGGTCGCGTCGAGCTACCCCTCGCACACCCAGGCGAGGAACTCATCGTAGGCCTCGCCGAATTGCTTGAGCGTGCGCGCCGCGGGCACGAAGTCGATGAACTCCTCGGGCTCCATGCCATCCGGCTCGTAGGCCTGGCGGAAGATCTTCGACTTCATGAGCTTGTCGAGATAGCCGTCGGGCAGCTCGGTCCAGATGCCGTCGGGGTTGATCTCGCGCGGCTCGGAATCGTAGTCCTCGACCTTGTCGGGGAAGATCGTAATGAACACCGGCAGGTCACCGTTGTTGGTGCCGCGCTCAATGTTCCACGGCCCGCGCCCGGAGGCGCCCAGCGGGAAGCTCTTCTTGAAGCCCAGCCCGCCCCTGGCGGGGGGCTCGCACAGGATGCCGTAGTCGCGCTGGCGGACGGCCGTGGTCGCCCACTTCTTGACCTCCTCCCAGTCGGAGACGCCGGCCTCCTCCAGCTCCTCGCCCACCGGGTCATCCAGCCGCCCGTCCATCTGCGTGCGGAAGCTCACCGGCGCGGTACTGTTGGCCTCGATGGCGCCCGCGAAGGCGATCTGCTGGGGCAGTGCGTAGTTGACCGTCACGTTCACGCCCATCCCCTCGGCGGTCATGCGCTCGCCTGCCGGGATGCCCGCGGCGGTCGCCGGGATCTTGAAGACCGTGTTGGGCACCCCCCCCAGCTCGTCCTCGAGCTGCGCATAGACCCAGCTCGCCTCCTCCACCATCCGGTCGGCGTTGGTGGCCTCCTTGGGGTTGAGCTGCAGACTCACGTAGCCCAGTCGCCCCTCGGTGATCTCCCAGATCGGGCGCAGCAGCTTGGCGTTGTGCACCACCACCTGGATGGTCATCGCATACGCCAACGTCACCGGGTCGGCCTGCGCCCCCAGCTTCGCCTGCAGCGCATCGCGCACCGGCGTCCAGTACTCGGGGTCCTCCTTGCGCGCGATGTCCACCAGCACCGGGTTGGTGGTCACCAGGATGGCGCCCCGCTGCATGGCCTTGCGCAGGCCGGAGGCGTAGTCATTGCCCCACCAGGTGTTCAACTCGCCCGCCAGCGTCATGCGCGTGAGCTTCACCAGGTTGCTGGCGGCCAGCATCGCCGCCTCGTCCTGCACGCGCTGCGCTTCGGCCTGCGCGCCCAGCTCGCCCAACAGGGCCACATTGGCCTCGAACTGCTCATCGAGTTGTGCATCGGTCACCACCGACGCCCCGTGGCGGTCGGCGTTCTGGAGGTTCCACGCCGGCAGCACCGACTTCATGTCGATGGCGCTCTCGGCGATGGTCTCCGCGATCTCCGCCTTGCCCGCCTCGCTGGCGGCCGCGTAGTCCTTCCTCATCTCGGCCCGGAAATCGTCCAGCTTCTCCCCCAGGTCACCGGGGACCGTGTGGAACATCAGATCCTGCAGAATCTCTGTCTGCTCGTTGGTCATGCCTCAACGCTCCTCATTTCACCATGAGTAACCTGAACGCCGCAGGGGATGCGGCGCTGTTTGCCGCGGCCGCGTCCCATCCGAGAGCCATCTTTCGCCGGTCACCCGCCAATCCCTCCATTCCCGCGAGAGAATGCCCGATATACCTTGATGATTGCGCCCCCCGAGCAGGAGGCGCGTTGAGCCCCCGCGTCGAATTGCCTTGCGGCAGCTACGGCTGCGCGGGGAACCGTCCATTGCTGCGCGCAAGGAGGAGGTCCACTGTGACCACATTCGCATTCGCCTCGGACCGCACCGCGAGACGCCGTCTGCTCCCACCGATTCTTGCCGTCATGCTCATCTGCGCGCTGGCCCAGCTCTCGCCGCCGTTGCTGGCCCCCGCACAGGCGCAGGCGCTGTCGCCTGACCTGGTAGCCAGGATCAAGGACGCGGTCGTGCTCATTGACGTCACGCTCACCACACCGGACATGGAGGCGGGCGCCACCGGCAGTGGCTTTGTCATCTCGCCCGATGGGCAGATAGTTACCAACGCCCACGTAGTCTCCACGCTCATCGAAGACGAGCTGGGCGGCACCACCGTCGCTGACAACCGCGTCGTCCAGGTGGTCTTCCACCCGGGTACTGCGCAGGAGGCGACCTACCCGGCCGAAGTGCTGCGCGAGAACCATGACCTCGACCTCGCGCTGCTCAAGATCAACCTCGACACGCCCGTCTTCCTCGAGCTGGGCGACTCGGACGCGGTGGTCGAGACCTCGCGCGTCTACGCCTGCGGCCATCCGCTGGGACTGCGCGAGATCTCCATCCGCACCGGCACCGTCACCGCCCATCGCACCTGGGAAGGACGTCCGTACATCGAGCACGACGCCTCGGCCGAAGAGGGCAACTCCGGCGGCCCGGTGGTCACGGATCAGGGGCAGGTCATCGGCGTGCATACGCTGACTCTGGTCAGCTCGGGCATGCTCACTAAGTTCGCCATCCCATCGAATGTGGTCAGCGCCTGGCTGGCCACCGCCCCCGCCGAGGATCCGCCCATCCCCATCCCCGGCCGCGCCATCCGCGAGCTGCTGGCCGCCACCGACCTGGTGTACGAGGACAGGGGCGACGGCGGTTTCGCCCTCCCCTACGAGAACGGTGTCACCATCTACGTTCATCAGTACGAGGACTTTCTGCGCCTCTACGCCGAGCTGGGCGAGCTGCCCGGTGGCAACCGGCTGCTCCAGGGCGCATGTGCGCTCGAGGCGCTGCGCTTCAACTACACCGATCCCGTCGGTCGGCTCAGTCTGTGGGACCGGGGCGAGGATGGTCTGCAGCTCTACTGGGAGTGCCAGGTCCCCATGTCCAGCGCGTCGGGTGAATACCTGAAGACCATCGCCCTCGTCGGCGCCAACCAGGCGCAGCGCTGGCAGCAGGTGCTTGACGCCGAGATGCCCGGCGAGCCCAGCGAACTCTACCCCGGCGGCGACGATGCCGCGCTGCTGGCGCAGCTCAAGCGCCACATCGAGGCCGCCGGCCTGCAGTTTGAGGAGGGCGAGGACTACTTCAAGCTGCCTTACGACAACGGCGTCGATGTCTACACGCGCATCTACAAGGGCGTGGTCTACACCTTCTCCTACACCGGTGGCATGCCTGGGGATGGCCACGCCGAACAGGGGCAGATCGCCATCGAGTTGCTCAAGCGCAACTGGGACGACCCCTTCGGCCGGCTGAGCCTTGACAGTGACTACGACCTCGTGTGGGAGTCTCAGGTTCCTGCGGACTTCCTCACGCCCGACTACCTGGCGATCATCGGCGCCACCGCGGCCACGCAGGTAGCTGACTTCATTGAGGTCTACGGCAAAGTGCCCTTCAATGGCGTGTAGCGAGCCCCATCTCACGGGCCTTCGCTGTTGCTGTTCGGAGCGGGCCGGTCGCTTGACCGGCCCGCCGTCGTTCGTCCTCACCCTTCGAAGCCCCGGCGGCGCCTCTCACTCTCCCCCGCCGGTCAGCGCCTGCGCCTTGCGCGACGCCCATGGCGACACCCACGGGATCCCCGGTCGCCGCCCCATCAGCGCCTCGGTCGCGTAGATCAGCGACATCAGTAGCGCGAAGGCCAGTACCAGCACCAGCTTGACCAGGTTCACCGTGTTGCAGACCGCTTCGCCTGTGGGCCCGCGGTGTGCTCCCGCCCAGATCGCAATCCCAAGCAGCACCGCATTGACCGCCGCCACCATCAGGCTCCAGCCCACCGATGCGAACACGTGATAGGCCAGGTCCTCGCGCCTACGGAAGGCGCGCAGGTTCAGCAGGAGCAAGGGCAGCAGCGCGGTCAGGTAGCCAAGCCATGCGAAGTAGCACGCCCCGGCAACCATGCGTGCTCCCGCGTCATCCCACCAACGCGGCGGATGGATGCGTGCCAGGGCACGGCATTCATCCTGCCCCGCCTCGGGCGGGCGCGCCTCCGTGCCTGTTGGCGTCCGGGTGTGCGGATCGGTCATGGCCACTCCCTGCAACCGCACCGGCCGACCTCACGGGCCGGCCGGGAGTTCCATTATCCCGACGGGTAACGTCACTTCGCCTGGCTGTCCGCGAGGTCCGAGACCAGCGGGATGCGCACCGACTGCTTGTTGCTGGCCTTCATCGCAAAGACTATCGAGAGCACCAGCGCGACCACCCACCACAGGCCGCGCAGCAGGCGCAGCGGCCAGATCAGGATGCCGGGGATGCCGAGCACCCCCGAGATAAGCAGGGCGAACTGCAGCACAAACAGCCCGACGACCACCGCCAGCCCCCAGAACAGGCCGTTGAAGGCGTGGTAGCGCATGAAGGCCGACCGCTTCATGTCGGCGCTGATGAGCGGGATGAGCGGCAGGATGAAGCTGATCGGCGGCAGTATCCCGGCGAAATAGCACGCCGCCGCCAGCCCGGTGCTCTCGCCGGGAACTGCGGTCGCCGCCTCCGGCTCGCCCCGCGCGGGCAACTCGACCCCGGACGCACTCACCGTGGGCGTCGGCCCCGCCGCCCGCTCAGCACGCGGCGGCATCTCCGTGTCGGCCGTCGCCTGCGACACGTGCTCGGCGCAGTACGACCTCCCGTCCGGGCCGATCCGCCGGCACTCGGCGCATAGTTCGTCGCCGCAGATCACGCACACCGCCGCGGCGTCACGATCCGGGTGATTCACGCACGCCATCTGCATCGCCCCTTCCCCTCTGCGCATTTGGCAATGGCCGGGCCCACACCCAGGCCCGCCCCTCTCTGCGACATGGCTCCCGGACGGCTACCCTTCGAGCATTTGCTCCAGGTCGCCGACTTCGTCGGGCAGCACGATCGGGTCGAGCGCCCGAGCATGGACCTCGCCGTCGGTGACGCACACCTCGATCTGCCGCTGCCACGCCGGATCGTTCACCGCATCAACGTCCGCGCGGTAGTGCGTCCCGCGCGACTCGGTGCGCATGCGCGCCGGGATGGTCACGCACTGCCCCAACAGCGCCAGGTTGCGCACCTCCGCGCGCAGATGCAACGGACCACGCGCGGTCGCAACGCGCTCCTGCGCCTCACGTGCCGCCTGATGCGCCGCCTTCAGGCTCGCGTCGGTACGCACCACCGACGCGCCCTTCCACATCTCCCACGACAGGTCGGCGAGCACCTCATCTGCGCCTGCGCCGTCGCTCTCGCCGCCGATGCAGTTGAGGCCCTCCCGGGCCGCCTGCCTGACGATCTCCGCGTCGGCGGTGTGCCCGACCGCTGCGGCCGAGACGCCCGCACGGCGCCCGAATACCTGCGAGTCGGCCAGGGCATTGCCGCCCGGCCGGTCGGCGCCGTGCTGGCCGCCGGCGTTCTCCCCACACACGCACAGGCCGGCGATCGCCGTGCACGCGCTTTCATCCATGCGCACCCCACCGTTGAAGTGCTGGATGGCCGGCGCGAACTCCACGGCCTCATTGCGCAGGTCCAGCCCATGCTTGAGCAGGTGCTCAAAGGGCACCTGCGCATCGCGTTCGATGACCTCGTGCGAGTGATGCGCCAGCGACATGTACACGCCGCGATGCTGGGTGCCGCGCCCCTCGCAGATCTCGGTGAATACGCCTACGTCCACCCACTTGCTGGCGTTGCGCACGGTGAACGGGTAAGACACGCCCTTGAGGTGGATGGCCTGCTCGATATCCACGCCCTCGGGGATGTAGCGCGGGATGAACTCCTCGCCCAGTACGTTGGTGATCTTCGGGCGCATGCGCCAGAACACGCCCGAGAGCGCAAACTTGAGCGGGTGTACGATGCTGGGGCCGATCTGGATGAACTCAAAGTTGACCAGCGGTATGCCCGCGCGCAACGCCATGGCGTAGCCGTCGCCGGTGGCGCCGCCGGGGAAGACATTGATGGCGAACAACTTGCCCGCGCCGCCCGCGGCCAGCACTACGGCCGGCGCCACTACGCCGATGGGCTCGTCATCGGCCATCCCCACGCCCCACGCGCCATGCACCTGCCCCCCCTCGACCGCCAGGTCTACCATCATGGTATTGGGCAGGAACTCAACCGAACCCGGGCCGGATGCGTTCACCTCTCGGCACTGCTCCATCAGCACCTGAACGATGATCGGGCCGGTGTCGGCGCCCCGGCCGCAGGCGCGCGGGTAGCGCGCGCCGTCACTGAGGATCTGGCGGAAGCCGCCGTTCTCATCGCGGTCGAAGTTCCCGCCCCAATCGTCCAGCTCCTGAAAGCGCTCGGGGGCCTCGAAGGCGATGGTGCGGGCCAGTTCGGGCGTACACAGCAGTCCGCCCTTGACCATGATGTCAATCCAGTGCTCGTGTGGCGTGTCGCGGGGATCCGCGTGTCCGAAGGCCGCGCCGAAGGCCATCCAGTCGGATGCTGCGGTGTAGGTGGTGCCCGACGCACCCGGCACACCCTTGTTGGCAACGATAACCCGGGCGCCCGCCCGCGCCGCCTCCAACGCCGCGCGCAGGCCGGCTCCGCCCGCGCCCACAACCAGCACATCGCATTCGTGCATGTGCATCGCGCGCCCTCCCATCATCGTGTGCACAAGCAGCCGGGCCCCGCCGCGGAGGCCCGGCTGCTTCGGATCGCGTGTCAACGGTGACGCCTACCAGCCGAGAGCGTCGAAGCACATCGGGCCGATACCCATGCTGCCGGTCGGCTCCATGCGCGCAACGGCCTCGTTGTAGACCGCCTCGAGATAGACGTTGGTCTCGACGTCGGTTCCGCAGACCTTCTTGTCCCCGCCGCGCACCTTCTCGGAGGCGGCATCGAAGAACTCGTAGCGGGCCTGTGAGCCGGCCACCAGGAAGGCGGTGTTGATGTTGGTCTTCCCGATCAGCCCGCGCGCGATGCCCGCCGAGCCGGTGCCGCCGTGCTGGGCGAACGGGGCGTAGACACCGGTGCGCTCGATGATGCGCCGTTGCACAACCTCGAGCTTGCGGGTGTCGATCTCGTGCTTCTCGCCCGCGACGGCGGCATGCTTCATACCGATGTCATAGGCCAGGCCCTCGGCGCCGGTGTAGCTCACGAAGGCCGCCGCCAGCTCGGCGAAGGCGTCCAGTTCGGCGTCGCTGAGCTGCTGGTACTCCTTCTCGTCGCCGCTCTGGCCGGTCTCGCCCAGCTCGGCCTCGAGCATCATGTCCATGTTGCCCAGACCGGTGCGCACCGCCTCGGCGATGTCGCGGGTGATGGCGAAGTCGAGCACCGGCGGGATGCCCTCGGTGTCGATCATGCCCCAAGCCGGGCGCATGATGTCCACGGTGCCCATGAAGTCGGAGACGAACGCCTTGTACTCGTCGCTCGACAGGTAGGCCTGGTACTTGCGGGCCAGTTCGGGCGTGAGGTCCTCGACCTGATCGGTCAGGCCGGCATCCTCGAGGAACGCCCACGCGGCGTCCACCTTGTCGCCGGTGCCGACCGGGCACGCACGCTGCTTGTACTGCTTGTCCTCGTCGAACTTGGGCACCGCGAAGTGGTCGAGCGAGACGGCCACGAGGTCGGCGCCGAAGGCCGCCGCCTCGCCGGCGATCCAGTCGATATTCGCCCGCGCGCCATACAGCGCGGGATTGCCGTGGTAGCCGAGGCCCTCGGGCGCAAAGATCTTGCCCGGCAGGCCGCCGATCTTGGTGTTCGAGTTGTGCGAGAACTGCACGATGATCGGCGACTGGTCGCCCAGGGCCGAGAGCATCACAAACGCGCGCGTCTGCCACCAGTTATTGGAGTTGGCGGCGAGAACGGTGATGCGCTCGTCCTCGGGCTTGAGTGTCAGGTCCTGGTCGAACGGGCACAGGGCGTCAAAGATCGTGCGCAGCTCACGTCCGGTCAGAAGTG
>CAZTZN010000091.1:0-17849 GCA_964617715.1 uncultured Armatimonadia bacterium
CGCAGGATCCAGGTCGAGGGTTCGAGTCCCTCCGGGGGCACGCCCGGTGTTTGACAGATTCGCTTTACCTGCGCCACTTGTTGGGGTATACTGATAGCACCTGCGAAGGACCCACTCTTGTGCAACTGAGCACGAGGGCAAGGATCCTCTGAGGGGCAGCCAAGCGAGCTTTTTTCGGGAGGAGCATATCCTCCAAGGGAGGCCAGTGGCTGCCCCTCGTCTATGTACGGCGGTCGATGGTCATCGTACGCGACGGTCTTGCGCAGCACCTGATGTCGGGCGTGAGCCCCGCCCGCCCATCTCCAGCATACGCAGGGCGTTGCCCGACACAATCGCCTGCTTCTCCTCCTCGGTGGCGCGCAGCACCTCGACCTTGAGCAGCGCCGGCTCGGGGTATTTGAAGGGCATCCCCGTCGCGAACACCACCCGCTCGGCGCCGAGATTGTCCATGAGCCGGCGGATCTCCTCGGCCATCACGGCCGACAGGCGGGAGATGCCGATGGCGTAGTTCGCAGGCAGGCCGTTGTCCGCCTGACCGAGGGGAGAGCCGACGAAGCCGAGGCCGTTGAGGAAGACGAACTGCGCCTGCGGATGCCGGGCGACGAGCGCGGCGAGATCGGCAAGCGGCACGTCGGGAATCTCGATCAGCCAGTGGCGCTGGCGCTGGTCGATCTGGCGGATGGGGATGGAGATGACCATGGCGCGCTCGGTCGCGGCGGCGATCAGCTCGTCGCAGCACGCGTCGCTGAGCGTGTAGCCGTGGTAGTGCGGGTAGAGGCGCAGGCCCCGCGCGCCGAAGTCGTCGGCGCAGACCTGCAGGTCATGCCGCCAGTCGGCGTAGGTCGGATTGATGACCGCGAAGGGCACCAGGCGGTCGGAATGGGCCGCGATCTGCTCGTGCACCTCCTCGTTGCCGGCCTGGGAGTTCTTGTAGAAGATGGCGGAGGCGCTGGAGACGCAGGCCATGTCGATCCCCGCGCGGTCCATGAGCGCGAGCAGGCCATCGGCGGTGTTGTGGCGCAGCCTGCGGAAGGGCCAGTGCCCGAGATAGGCGTTCAGGTCGATGATCATCGCGCCTCACCCCTGTCGGCGCCCGCGCGTCGCGCCAGGATGCCCTGCATGTTCTCGCCCAGGATCTTCCTTCGCTGCGTCTCCGTGAGTTGCGCCCCGCGGATCTTGCCGACGCCGGCGGTCATGGACATGTCGCAGGCGAAGAGGAGGCGGTCGGCACCGAGCACGTCAACCGCCATCTCGATCATGCCCTCGTCGATGACGCTGCCGGAGGTGTCGAGGAAGGCGGTAGGGGCGGCGCGCAGGGCCTTGATCGTCCACTCCCAGTCTCCTCCGCCACCGATGTGGCCGCAGATGAGCATGGCCTCGGGGTAGCGGTTGGCCAGCTCAGCGATATGACCGCCGTCGGACATCCGCGGCTGGGCGGTGACGTAGTAGTGGCTGTGCCCGGCATGGTGGAGGATGGGCACTCCCAGCTCGATGCACAGCTCGACGACCGGCCAGACGACCGGCTCGTCGGCGAAGTATTCGTTGTACAGCTTCACGCCGATGAAGCCCTCATCCTCGACGCGTCGGCGGATCTCCTCGAGCGCTTCGCGGCCGTAGCCGGGGTTGACGTAGCAGTAGCCCAGAACCCGCCCGGGATAACGAGCCATGCCCTCGGCGACCCAGTCATTGCACTGACGGAAGCCGTCGGGATCGGAGGGACGTGTCGGCGTGAGGATCGAGCAGCAGAGCCGCTCGATGCCGAGGCGGTCGGCCGCGTCGATGAGGCCGTCATCGCGCGCCTCCCAGTCGAGGCCGGGAGACCGCCATGACAGGTGTGCATGGGCGTCGATGAGCACGGGCATCACCCTCCGGGGACAGCAGAATGCCAGAACAGGACCGACAGGATCATGGTGGCCGAGCACAGCCAGTGCAGCAGCCACGCGCCGATGAACGACCGGACGCGCCATGCCCACCAGCCGAGCGCGATGCCGGCGACGATGGCGGCGAAGCTCTCGGCCTCGGGCTTGGCGAAATGCATCATGACGAAGGGCAAGGTCTGCAGGACGATGGCCATCGCGCCGAAGCGACGGCCCAGCGCCTGCAGAAGGAAGCCGCGAAAGAAGAACTCCCACGCGAAGAAGTAGAAGCCCCAGCCGACCTGGGAGGCCAGCAGCAGGGGGATGTCTGCGCGCAGCCAGGCGTAGCGGCCGTAGTAGCTCTGGAAGTCACCCCAGCGCGAGACCATGAGGATGACGGGGATGGTGATGCCGCCGAAGAGGGCGAAGTACCTGAACGACGCGCGCCGGTCGCCGACCTGAAGGCCCAGATCAGCGGGCGACATGCGCAGCACGAACTTCCCGAAGATGACGGGGATGATGAACAGGCAGACGAAGTTGAGGCCGAACCAGCCCATGCGGGCCCTGCGCAGGTCCTCGGGAAGCCACGCGAAGTCGCCGCGATGATAGTAGACGATCAGCAGCAGCAGCGTGGACAACAGGACGGTCAACGCGGTCGGGTCGCGCAGGAGAATGAGGGCGCTGCGCGGCTCGTCGTCGGTGCCGACGGTGCCGGTGGGGTGGCCGGGTTCACTCATGGTTGCCGGGCGGGATATGCGCCGGAGATGGCGTTGAGTCCTTCACGCACCATGCATCACGACGAGGGCCCGGGCCGTGTGGCCCGGGCCCTGATGCGCTCGGTGACACGCCTCACAACTGTCCGGAGATGCTCCACATGTAGGGCTCGCTCTTCTTCATTGCCTTGACATGCCCGTCGCAGAAGGTCCAGTTGGCCATGTCGTTGTGGTCCTTGCGGATGTAGCCGTTGTCGGCGTCGTAGCAGTCGGTGCGGTCGGCGTGGCTGATCTCGCGCGTTACGCGGGCCTCGCAGAGCATGATGCACTCCGCGGGCATCTGCACCTCGGCCAGCTTGCGGCCGTTGCCGCTGCCGCGGATGGGGCCGCCGGCGCCCCAGTCGGTACCGGCCGTTGACCCCATGGCGTTCGCATCATAGGTGAACTGCAGCGGGTTGGGCAGCCCGGGAGGGCGGCGGTACGTATAGGCATAGACGGTACCGCTCGGGCAGATGAAGAGCTGCCAGTTCTTGACGTAGGGCTGGACCATGTCATCCCACCAGAAAAGCTGAGTACTTCCCACGCAGTAGCTGTAGTTGGGAACGAACCTCTCATCGTAGTCCTGAATGTACATCATTATGGCCGTGCCCAACTGCTTGAGGTTCGACGAGCACGCGGACTGCCGTGCCTTCTCACGAGCCTTCGCGAACACCGGGAACAGGATCGCTGCGAGGATCGCGATAATCGCGATGACTACGAGCAACTCGATCAGAGTGAAGCCGGTTCGACGCATCCGAGACGCCTCCTTGGAAGAACTCGTACGAAGTAAGGACGATACAGCATGAGGATACATCCACTACGCGTGTGCCGTCAAGCCCGCGGTCGGTGCCGGTGCGTGTGCGCGAGTGACCTGACGGGGGCGTCCAGCAATTATCGGTGGCGCCGGCCTTGACTGCCGAACAGGTGTTCGATATACTATCACGGCCGCCGGTACGAGCAAGGGGTGACGTGCGATGTTGATGCGATCTCTCGAGGCACACGGTGTGCCCTCGGCCGTGCTTGACGTGTGGGAGCGCACGTGCGGGAGCGAGCTGCTGTCGGTGCAGGAGCAGGCGGTGCAAGCGGGCGTGCTGGCGGGCCGAAGTCTGCTGGTATGCTCGCCGACCAGCTCGGGCAAGACCCTCATCGGTGAGATGGCGGCCATCCAGGCGGCGCTGAACGGCCGCAAGGTGGCGTATCTGGTGCCCACCAGGGCGCTGGCCGAGGCGAAGTACCACGAGTTGTGCGCGCGTTATGCGCCGCTGGGGCTGCGGGTCGCGGTGGCGACGCGCGACCGACGGGCGCATGAGCGCGAGATCGGCCGGGGCGAGGTCGACCTGATCGTGGCCGTGCCCGAGAAGCTGCGGGCGCTGCTGGCGGAGCGGCCGATGCTGGCGGCGGCGATGGGCGCGGTGGTCGCCGACGAGCTGCAACTGCTGGGCGATCCCGAGCGTGGGCCCTGCCTGGAGATGCTGCTGGGCGACCTGGTGGCGGAGAGCGCGAAGCTGCAGGTGGTGGGGCTGTCCGCGGTGCTGGACCGAGCGGATGCGGTGGCGGCGTGGCTGGGCGCGGAGCTGGTGCACAGCCGGCGGCGCCCGGTAGAGCTGCGCTGCGGCGTGCTGGTGGGCGGGGAGTATCACTACGTGGTGTCCGATGCCACGGGCGGGCGCGGGGGCGCCGAGAGCGTTGAGTACTGGCCGGAGCTGAGCGCGCAGCCGCAGGCCCTGGGCGAGCGGATGGCGCAGGTCGCGGCGTACCTGGCGGAGCGCGAGGGCGCAACGCTGGTGTTCGTGCGTGACAAGCGCTCGACGTTGCGGCTGGCGATGGCGCTGGCCGAGCGCGCGGGTCTGCCCGCCGCCGGGCAGGCCATCGAGGAGCTGCGCCGTCTTGAGCCGACGCATGCGACCAGGCTGCTGATCGAGCTGGCGCAGGCGGGCGTGGGCTTTCACAGCGCGGACCTGCAGTTCGACGAGCGCGAGGTGGTGGAGGCGGCGTTCGCGCGCGGCGAGCTGGCGGCGCTGGTGTGCACATCGACGCTCGCGGTGGGCGTGAATCTGCCGGCGCGCAACGTCATTGTGGACGTGCAGCGCTGGCGCACGGCCGGCCCGACGGGGCGCCCGACGCTGGGGCCCATCAGCCGCGCGGATTTCGAGAACATGGCGGGCCGCGCCGGTCGGCTGGGCTGTGACGAGATGGGGCGGGCGATCCTGATCGCCGACGGAGAGGTGCAGCGGCACGTCCTGCAGGCCAGCTACCTCGGCGGCGGCCCCACGCGGCTGGATCCGCCGCTGCGTCGGCTGTCGCCGCTGGCGCAGGTGTGCCTGCTGGCGGGGTCGATCGCGGCCGGGCGCAACGAAGGCCTTGCCGAGGCCTGGCGCCGCACCCTGAGTGCACACCAGCAGGGCATGCCGCAAGGGATGATGCCCAGCGAGATACGGGAGGCGCTGGACCTGGCGGGCGCAGAGGGGCTGGTCGAGGAGACCGCCGAGGGGGCCTGGCGGCCGACCGCGGTGGGGAGGCTGTGCGGCGCCAGCGGCCTGACACCGGCCAGCTTCCTCGCGCTCATGCGCGCCGTACGCGCGGCGCGGCGCCGGCCGCCGACCGAGCTGGAGGCGCTGCTGGTGGCGGCGCTCACCGACGAGGCGCAGGCGGTGCCGCTGCCGCCGCCCGGATGGGGCTCGGCGCTGGTGGATGAGTTCGCGACCCCCGACGCGCCCTGCGACGACCGCTGGGAGATCGAGAACCTGCTGGAGACCGCGGCGCAGGTCGCGCCGGACTCCGCCTCCGCGGCGCGTCGCGAGCGCGCGGTGCGCATCGTGCTGGCCATGCAGCGCTGGCGCAGCGCGCAGCCGACCGCCGAGGTCGAGCGCGCGGCACAGGCCCCCGCCGGCCGACTCGCAGCCCTGGCCGAGGCGGTGGGCTGGGCCCTGCGCGTGCTCGCGCGCATCGGCCATGAGCTGGGGTGGACACGCGCTGAGTGGACGTCACTGCTGCGGCTCGGTGAGAGCGTCGCCGCGGGGGTGCCGGAGGAAGGCATGGAACTGCACCGGCTGCATGTGCCGGGGCTGGGCCGGGGAGGTATCCGAGCGCTGCTGGGGGCCGGGATCAACAGCCGGGCGACGCTGGCGCGCGCAGACGCCGCCCGACTCGAGGAGTTGCTGGGCCCGGCGCTCGCGGCCCGAGCGCTGGCGGTAGCGTGCGGGGTGCCGATCGATCCGCGTGACCCCCCCGGGCCCGCGCTCGAGGCTCGAGCCGTGAGCTTCGAAGCCTCGCCACGGGCGCCGGCCGAGCGCGAGCTGCTGGTGATCGACAGCCGACGGCCGGACCGGGTGCTGCTGGCCGACGAGGCGGTGAAGCTGCGGCCGGCGGAGTTCCGGCTGCTGCAGGTGCTGGCGTCCAGCCCGCGCTGCTGCGTGGACTACGAGGCGATCTACGAGCGGATGTGGGGCGACGAGAGCTTCGTGGAGCCCGCGCAGATCTACTCGCACCGCTCGCGGCTGGCGAAGAAGCTGGGCGAGGCCTGTCCCGGCGGCGAGGAGCTGGTGCGCACCATCCCCAAGCGCGGCCTGATGCTCGACCTGCCGCCCGAACGCGTGAGCGTGCGATAGGTCGCTCCGGCGCAGGCGCCGAGCCCGCGCGCGGAAGTCAGGCTGCGAGTGCGTACCGCCGCCGATCCTGGAGGGGGGCCGCGATCGCAGCCGGTTGGGCGTCGGACATCGGGCCGACGAAGGCGGGACGATGCGCTGCGCAACCCATCCGTGGGTGTCTCAGGGCAGCACCCCGGCGCGCTTCATGCGCTCGAGCGCCGCCTGCCGGATGCGGCACACCTGTGACTCCGACAGCCCCATCATCTGCGCAATCTCGCGCAGGGTCAGCCCCCGCGCCGCCCACCTGATGACCGTCCGCTGCCTGCGTGTGAGGTCGGCGTCCACGACCATCCCTCCCAGCATTGCCTCGAATTCGCCGCACGTGGGCGGGGCGGCGAGGTCCTCGACGCCGGGGCACTCGCGCTCGGCCAGCAGGCGCATCCAGCGCTCGGTGTAACAGGGGTACTCACCACGCCCGCGTTCGCGGATGCTGCGCGCAAGCAGCTCGTCAGCCTGCCGCTCGAGCCTGTGCCCGGCCACATCGTGTCTGTCCATCGCCCGCCCCTCCGTGCCTGTGTGCTCCACGGGACGGGCCCATGGTAGCCGGAGGGCGGCCTGGAAGACCTGTGCGCAGGCTGGCAGAAGCCTGTCAGAAAGCGTGCCGGGCGGGGGTCAGTGTTCGAGGGCGAAGAGGTCGAGTGCCCCGAGAGGCTGGGCCATCATCTGATCGTCCCACAGCGGATGCGCGGCGGGGGTGGGAGCCAGCTCGCGGGCGATGAGCACGAAGCCCGGATGTTCATCGCGCAGCCGGATGCGGTCGAGCGCGAGCGCCAGCTCATAGAGCGTGTTGCCGTCGATGGCCGGATAGGCCTCGACGAGCGCGGTGTCGGCGGGGATGCTTGCCAGCTCCTGCTCGGCTTCCGAGGCCGAGCGCATACCCGGGCGATCGAGGCGCTTGAGCCGCACGGTCTCCCCTGCGTGCCCCAGGGCCGACGCCACCGCCTCGACGTCCTCATCTTCGGCGCCGAGCAGCACCTTGGGATCGACGAACTCAGGCCCGAGGCGACGTTCGAGGCGCATCATCCTGACGACTTCGGCGACTGAAGTCACGGCGAAGTTGGCGAGCACGAAGTCGTCGAAGCTCAGTGCGCGGCGCAGCTCCTCGAGGAGGTTGGGGACACCGGCGCAGAAGAAGTTGGCGCACTTGGCGGGCTTGGCATCGGCGCAGATGCAGCCGACATCCTCGAGGTAGAAGAGGCATGGCGGGGGCGCGATGCGGCGGCCGTGGAAGCGGAAGCTGGCCTGGTCGCCGGAGAGGTTCACGAGCGCCCCCAGAGCCCCGTTGAAGCGAGACAGCGCATTCAGGGTGTTGGAGCGGATGGCCGAGAACATCAGCAGCCGGCGCAGTTCGCCCAGCGTCAGGTCGAAGTCGCCGCGCAGCCAGGCGACGAACTCGGCCCAGTCTCTGACGCTCGCCCGCAGCGCGGCGACGTCGCCGGCGCGGTCGGCGGGCTGAGACGCGACCAGCAGCTCGGTGACCTGCCGGACCACGCGCAGGTCCACGTCGAGACGATCGGCCACGCGGCGCAGCCCCTGCCGCACCCGCGCCTCGAACTCCGGGTCGAGCAGCATCCCGCGCAGTAGACGCCGCAGGTCCTGTCCGCCCATCATGGTCATCTGCTGGCAGCACTTATTCTCACATGCGCCACAGACAGCGTCAATCACCGCCTGGCGACGGCGGTTGGACTCACGAACCCTGTTGACCAGTTCCTCGCCGGTCATGGCGCGCTCCCTCCCGATCGCCCGGCCATGCGGGTCAGGCGCCGGTCGCGAACTCCTCGACGAACGATTCGTTGACGGTCACGCCCAGCCCCGGGCCGTCAGGCACCACGAGGAAGCCGTCGTCAAGGCGCAGCGGCGGAGTGAGCAGGCGCTCATCCACCGGGGTGGGCGTGGCTTCAATCTCCGTCATCAGGCAGTTGGGCAGCGTCACCGCCGCATGTGCCGATGCGATGGCTCCCAGGCGCGATATCCAGTTGTGCGGACTCACACGCACACCGAACCAGCGGGCCAGCTCGGCGATCTTCACCAGCCCGGTGATGCCGCCGCAGATGCGCACGTCCGGCATGGCGACATCGAGCGCGCCCACGCGGAAGGCGTCGAGAAAGGCCCTCGGTGACCGCAGCCGCTCGCCGCCGGCGATGGGCGTGTCGAGGGCGTGACGCAGCGCCACGTAGTCACTCCAGTCGCCCGGCGGCAGGGGTTCTTCGAACCAGAACACCTCATGCCGGTCGAGAGCCGCGCCGATCTCCAGCGCCGCATCCCTGTCTTCGCAGGCCTGGTTGGCATCAACCAGCAGCAGGACCTGGGAGCCGATCTCCTCGCGCACAGCCTCGAGGACCGCCAGGTCGCGCTCGCGCCCCGCGCCGAACTTGATCTTCAGCGCACGGAAGCCGCGCTCGAGAAGCTCACGCGCCTTGCGGGCCGCGACGGCGGGCTCTTCGAGGTAGATGCCGAGGGCGTAGGCGTCGAGGCGGGCGAAGCGGCGGCCACCGAGCATGCGGTAGACGGGCATACCCGCGGCGCGCCCGGCGAGGTCCCAGAGGGCGATGTCGATGGCGCTCAGCGCCGCCGCGCCCCCGGGCAGCGGCTGCTTGAGGCCGGTGAGCCGATCAACCATGCGCTCCCACAGCGCGCCGCGATCGAGGGGATGCTCGCCGCAGACGACCGGTGAGAGCGCCGCGACCGCCTCATCCAGCTCGGAGGCGTCCTGCCACCAGCCCTCGCCCCACGCGACGGAGCCGTCATCGCAGGCGAGACGTACGAGATGGATGGTCAGCGCCTCAGTGAGCGGGCGGGTGGCCGAGGGCGGGATGGGCGAATCGAGCGGCACCACCAGGTGGCGCAGCTCAACGGTCGCGATGGTCATGTACGAGTCACCAGCTCCATCTGCCGCATGAAGGCGACAACATGCCACGAGTCGCCGCGGCCTTGCGGAGCGGTGGGGCGCGGCGTCAGGCGGCCGGGCGGTAGCCGCTACGCGGGAGGGTCACCATCAGCTCAGGGCGCGATGGATCCCCCTCGATCCTCCCGCACAACCGATCGATGTGCATTCCCAGCGTGCGAATCGAGCGCCCGCGATCGCCCCCCGACCTCGAGCAGAGACTCCGCGCGTCACATCAACCCGGGCGCGCGGACGCGTGTCGGGCACGGCAGATCGGCAGGGCACGCGCAAGCCGACGCGGCTACACCTCGCCCCGCTCCCGGCGCTCCATGAACTCGAGGACGTCCGAGAGATGGAAGCGCCGCTGGTTGCCGGGAGTGCGAAAGCACTTCAGCAGCCCGCGATTGGTGTAACGGCGCACCGTCGTCGGACAGACGTCGAGCAACAACGAGGCCTCGCGCAGCGTCAGCGTCGGGTCCAGCAGGCGCTGCACTAACTCCTGACGGGTCTCGCTGGCTCGCCGGGGGCGCTCTTCCTCATCTTCTTCGGCGGGCTCCTCGATCTCGATGGGCAACTGCTTCTGCCGAGCCTGCAACTGACGCACGCGCTCGCGGATGCTCTCCCCCGCGCGGTCGAGTTCTTCGTGCAACGAGGAGAGCACCCGCTCCCGTTCTCTGTCGGTGTTCTCTGCCGCGACCGGCGGCGCCTCAGCCTCCGGCACGTTCTCGGCCTCAGTGACGGGCAACTGCGCAGGCGCCTCCTCAGCCGGCTCCGCCACCTCTTGAGGCTCAGAGGACGCCGTCTCGGGCGCGTCCTCGGCCCCCTGCTCCTCGGACGGGGCCTCAGCGCCCTCATTCTCCTCGACTGAGGTGCGCTTGAGCTGCTGGTTACGGTACCGGATCCACTCGTGCATCAGCATGACAGCGGTGCCCCTCTCGGTTGAGCACGCCGACCCGCGCTCATCGCCGCAAGTATGCGATCAGCCACATCAGCCCGCTCAGCGCCAGACTGAGGACGACCATCGTCGCCAGCGGCAGGTAGAGCGTGAAGCCCGGCCGCCGGATGACGATGTCGCCGGGCAGCAGTCGGCCGTCGGGCGCGAACCGGGCCAGCAGAATGAGCACCACGCCGACAACCAGCACGGTGCCGCCGAGGATGATGAGCGCGCGCCCCATCTGCTCCATCATCGCGTGTCCCCCCTAGCCGCCGGCCTCGGCCCGCAGGGCCTTGAACTGTGCCATCGCATCCTGATGGCGCGCCTCGGCCCCCTCCTTCATCGCGTCGTTGCCCAGGTCCAGATAAGACAACGCGGCCACGGTGGCCTCGACGGCGAGCGAGTAGGCGAACTGCCTGCGTGCATGTTCGGCGCGCAGACCTTCGGGCGGGCGCACGCTGTCGGCGAAGCCCATCGCCTCTTCAAGCTGCGCGCGCACTTCGCTCAACCGCCGGTAGACCATCTCGCGTTCGCCGATGCCGTCGCAGACATACTCCTCAAAGGCGCTCCACCCCGAAGTGAGCGCCTCGTACACCGAGCTGTCCGCGGCGGCCATGACATCGAGGTAGCGCCGCCGCACCATGCTGGCGCGCGACCGACTCAGCTCGGCGGCACGCAGGTAGCAGGTGAGTGCATCGCGGTTGCGCCCTTCCCCGGCGTAGAGGTCGCCCAAACGCTCGAGTGCCGTGGCCTGCGCCTCGCCCGAGGTGACCGCCACCACCTGCAGCAACGCGGCCTCCGCCTGCTCGAAATTGCCCTCGAGCTGATGCAGCTCGGCCAGCAACACCAGCACCGACGGGTCCCTCTGCCCCTCCCTGATGGCGTCGCTGAGCAGAGCGATGGCCTTGCGGCGGTGGCCGTGGTCGCGGTACACGCGCGCGAGCCCGAGCGACGCGCTGATGTTCATGGGATCGGCCGCAAGCGCCTGCTGGTAGTGCTCGATGGCGCGCTGCCACAAGCCGCGTTCAGCGAGCATCCCCGCCAGCCAGACGCGCGCCTCGATCAGGTCGGGGTCGAGCGCGACGGCGCGCTCCAGGTCGGCGAGCGCCTCATCACGCAGTTGCATCGCCATCCGCACACGGGCGCGCAGCAGGTACATCTCCGCGCTCGGGCCGCCCTGCTCGGAGACGCGGCGCAGCAGGGTGGCGGCGTGCTCGTAGTCGCCGCGATCATAGGCGGCGCGTGCCGCCGCCAGCGGATCGTCGGCGGGAGCGGCCGGCTGCTCGGCGGCCTCAACGGCCGGAGGCGCCTCCTCATCGTCGGCGGGCGCCTCACCGGTCGCAGGGGTCTCCGCGGGCGCAGGCGTCGGCGTGGCGCCCTCATCCGTCGCCGGAGCAACGGCGGCCTCCTCGCCCGGAACGGCGGTCACGACCCCTTCGTCGGGCGCATCCCGCGGCTCGCCCACCTGCGCCATCAGCGCGACGATGCGGCCGGCGATGGCGGCGGCCTGCGTCGTCTCAGATGGCTCACACGAACCCGTCGCGGAAGCGCCACCGCGGGCCACCAGCATCACCCGGGGCGCCTCGGCGGCGTCCGGCGAGCCGATCGCAACCAGAGCCACGTAGTCCAGCCGCAGACCCTCGGTCAGGCGATCGAGAACAGGAGCGAGGGGCGTCCAGTCATCGCCGGCGCTCACGGCCGGGAGGGCCGCGCCGCCAACGCGCACCATGGGCGAGGCGTCATGCAGGAAGGCGGCCCGCAGGTCCAGGCCGACCAGCTCACCGACGAGCGCGTCGGCCACAAGCGCCTCGGACTCGGTCAACCGTTCGCCCGCGGGAGCGATGATAACCCCGATGGTGCGCGCGGGCTGCCCGAATGCGACCAGGGTGCATCCCGCCAGCGACACCAGCAGCGCGACCGGCGTGAGCGTGGCACGCAGGCGCCTCAACGCGTTCACTGCCCCTCCGTGGCCTCGCACAGGTTGCGGGCTCGCTCACACGCCTCGATGGCCGCCTCGTTCACCTGGCGAGTGCCCGGGTTGCTGTCGATGTCGGCGCGATACGCCTCGATCGCCGCCCCGTAGAGTTCGGAGGCCCGCTCGCAGTCGCCGCTGATACGCGCCTGATCGGCCTGGCGGCGAAGCTCGGATGCCTGTGAGACGGTTGAGCCGGCCGAGGAGGCGGTGCTCGTCTGCCGGCCGGTCGGCGGGGGCGCGTCGCTCACCCAGATCGAGATCTCGCCCCGGCGCTCGGGCTCAGGCGCAGGCTCTTCCACAGTCTCGCCCTCATCCCCGGCAGCCGGCCGGCCGCCCTCGTCATCGGGGACGTCCAGCGGCCCCCAGGGCACCGGCTCGGTCGATCCGCCGGTGTCCGCCGTGGCCTGCTGTCCGCCGACGACGCGCTCGGAGGAGACAATCGGGGGCGGTGTCGCGCGGGTACGCGATTGTTGCGCCTGCTGTGTCTGCGGCTGATCGAGCGCGTCGGGCGCCGACGTGCGCGCGCCGATGGGCACCGGCAGGAACGGGTTGGGACCGGTGGACGGCACGACCTTCGCCAGCGATGGCACCGGCTGCGGGATGTCGGCATAGCCTCCGGGCGACCGGGCCATGGCCGACCGTCGGCGCGCCCACCGCAGCAGCTTCTCAGCCTCATCATCACCGGGACGCACTCGCAAGGCCGCCTGGAAGGCGGCCACCGCCGCGTCGTAGTCGCCCGCCTCCATGGCCTTCGCGGCCACGGCCATCTGCCGCTCATATGCCTGGTCTGCCTGGCGCGCGGTGTGCACCCGCAGGCCGATGGCCGTCAGGATCATCAGCACGAAGAACGCGGCGGCCGCGGCCGCAATCCAGGGAGCGAGGCGCAGCAGCGGGCTGTCCTCGACATCATCCATGTCCTCGCCCTCGGGGCGAGATGCGCCGCCGCTTTCGTAGAGCGCCTCGAGCTTCTCGCGCTCGACGGTGCGCGTCGGGTCGAGCTGCAGCACGCGCCGGTACGCGCCCGCAGCCGCAACGGTATTGCCCCGCTGCTCCTCAGCCATGCCCAGCAGCGAATACGCGGCCACGAGGTCGGGCGCAATCTTGATGGCCTCCCGGCAGTCCATCACTGCGTCGTCGGCCTCGCCTCGGGTCAGCTTGGCCGCGGCATCACGCAGCAGCCGTTCGGCCTCGGGGACCGGGCCGCCCGCCGCCGCGTCGGACGGCTCCATCACCGTCGTGTACCCGGGCACGTCATCAGTCACGATCTCGCCCGGCACCGGGTCGATGCGGTCCGTGTTCTCTCCGGGCGCGCTCTCCCCGGCGGCCTCGACCCGCAATTCGGCCCCGCAGCGAACGCAGAAGGTGGCCTGCTCGGCATTGCGCGCTCCGCACTCCGTGCACTGTGCCATGGCAATCAACACCGTAGGATGGCAGTGGAGCTTTGTCGCGGTTTTGCAACCAACATTGCACACTACCTCGAGGATAACTTAGCGCAAAGCTGATGAGCTGTCAAGGAACGGGGCGCACGAGAACTCGTGCGCCCCGCAAGGCCGCCGCCGTCGCTTCACAGGGTTCAGACCACAACCTTGGTGAGCGGGTACTCGATGATCCCCTGGGCGCCGGCGGCCTTGAGCGCGGGGATCAGGTCCTTCACGATCGCGCTGTCCACGATGGTCTCGACCGCCACCCACGGCTCGTCGCCGTTGGCCAGCGGTGACACCGTCGGGGTCTTCAGCGCCGGCAGCGCGGCGATGATCGCGGGCAGGTCCGCCTCGCGCGCGTTCATCTTCAGCCCGACCTTGTTCTCGGCCGCGAGCGCCGCGTTGAGCAGTAGCGAGATGGTCTCGATCTTCGCGCGCTTCCACGGGTCGGCCCAGGCATCCCGGTTGGCGACGAGCTTGGTACATGATTCGAAGAGCGTGTCGATGATACGCAGGTTGTTCGCGCGCAGCGTGCTGCCGGTCTCGGTGCCCTCGATCACCGCATCTACCAGGTCCGGGCACTTCGCCTCGGTGGCGCCCCACGAGAACTCGACCTCGGCCTCGACGCCGTGTTCGGCAAGCCAACGCCGGGTCACGCCCACCAGCTCGGTGGCGATACGCTTGCCCTGCAGGTCCTGCACACCCTGGATGTCGGAACTCTCGTGCACCGCCAGCACCCAGCGGTAGGGGCGCATGCCGCCCTTGGCGTAGATCAGATCGCTGACCTCGACCAGGTCCACATCGCGCTCGAGGATCCAGTCGTAGCCGGTCAGACCGCAGTCGAGCACGCCATGGTCGATGTAGAGCGGCAGCTCCTGAGCGCGCAGCAGCACGCCCCACAGCTCGGGGTCGCCCAGGTCGGGCGAGTAGGCGCGCTCATCAACGGTGACGGAAAAGCCGGCCTTGCGGAACAGTTCGATGGTCGAATTCTGCAGACTCCCCTTGGGCAGTCCGATGCGAAGCCGCCGGTCAGACATCAGGGGTCACTCCTCAGTATCGGTATCAGCCGCGCCCGCGCCGGCGCAGGCCCGGGTGAACATCTCGGTGGTCGGCAGGTCGGCGGTCCGGTCGCCCGCCCCCAGCCAGATGAAGCGCACTCCGGTCCAGATGAACCACAGGCTGAGCAGCACCAGCGCGGCGCCGCACACCAGGATCATCCACATGTAGGTGGCGCCGGACAACCAGGTGGCGCCGGTCACCACGATCAGGCCCACGAACGCGTACCAGACGAAGTCGGACAGCTCGTGGCCGAGGTAGAACGTGATGTACTCGCCAATGGTGCAGGGCGCGGCATGCGCGAGCTGACCGGTGCCGATGGTCGCCCACCAGCCCACGAAATACGGGTTGACGGCGCACACAAACGCACCCGCCAGCGCCAGGCGCAGCCAGGATACGACCTCGCCACCAGCACCGAAGTCCAGCGACGCCGCGTGTGCGTGCAGCATCATATCGATGCCCATGCAGGCCAGGAAGGCGCCGCCGATGAGCCCGATACCTCCGCGCAGCGCCGGGCGCTGCAGCACGCGGCGCAGGCCGGCGATGAGCAGCAACACGGTCACGATCTCCAGCGCCGCGTGCCCGGCGACGATCGCCCACACGGCGCCCATGCCCTGTGCCCCGGTCTGCCCGATGACCAGCACCAGCATCGGCCCGGGCATGATGGCGCCCGAGAAGCCGGTGATGAAGGCGATGCCGAAGATGCGGGCGATCCTCATGAGCAGTGCCTGTCGCTCCGGTCGGGCGGCCCCGCGGCCTCCTCAAGCGTGCGCAGCAGGCGGGGGGCGTGGTACGTCCTGGCGCGCCCCTGACCGGGCGCCTCTTCAACGACGCCCAACTCAGCAAGCGACCTGATCAGCTTGCGGGCGCTCTGCGGCGACACATCAAGGCGGTCCGCCGCTCGCGGCACGGTCACATACGGGTTGCTGAAGAGCATGCCCACGAGCGCCAGGTCGTTGACCGCCCGGGACACCGCGCAGCAGCAGCTCATGCAACTCGCTGACGAGACGCACGCAGCCCGGCAAGCGGCGCAACCTGCCTGGCTCAGAGCCCGCTCGCCTTAACTGCGGCGATCACCGCTTCCTCGAAGATGTCCAGCGATGCGTCCGCCTGCTCCCGGGTGATGACCAGCGGCGGGGCCACCCGGATCACGTTCTTGTAAAGGCCGATGGGCGCGATGCAGACCAGGCCGCGCCTGAGACACTCGAAGACGATGGCACGGGTGAGTTCGGGGGCGGGTTCGCGGGTCTCGGGATCGGTGACGAACTCCAGCCCGCCCATGAGCCCGAGCACGCGCACGTCGCCGAGCTGAGGCACACGCTCCTGGATCTCGAGGAAGCGCGCCTTGAACAGCTCGCCCATGCGCGCGGCGTTCTCGACCAGGCCCTCGCGCTCGATTATCTCGATGGCGGCGAGCGCGGCGACCGAGGAGATCGGGTTGCCACCGTTGGTGCTGCCCATCGAGCCCGGCGGCAGAGCGTCCATGATCTCGCTGCGGCCCACCACCGCCGAGCACGGGATGCCGCTGCCCAGGCCCTTGCCGAGCGTGATCAGGTCGGGCTTGATGTCCCAGTGCTCCATGCAGAACATCTTGCCGCAGCGCCCGAAGGACGACTGCACCTCGTCGAGGATGAAGATAAGGCCCCGGTCCTTGCACCAGCGGTCGAGGCCCTCGATCCACGACCTGGGCGGGATGATGCCGCCCGCGCCGCCCTGGTAGGGCTCGGTGATGACGGCGCACAGCGCGCCCGAGGACTGGCGATCGACCAGCCAGTCGAGGTACTCGAGGCAGGCCTGCGACGCCTCTTCTTCGGTCTTGCCCTGACACAGCGGCGCGCGGTAGAGATAGGGGAAGGGCGCGTGCAGGAAGCCCGGGGTCATGGGCCCGTAGCCCTGCTTGGTGCCCCTCATGCCGCCGGCGGAGGCGGCGCCGTAGGTGCGCCCGTGGAAGGCGCCGTCGAAGCCGATGATCTCGAAGCCGTCGCTGACGCGGCGGGCCATGCGTATGGCGGCCTCGGTGGCGTCGCTGCCGGTGGTCACCAGGAAGGCCTTGTCGATGTAGTCGGGCGTGATCTCGACCAGCTTGCGCGCCAGGTCGGCGCGTGGCTGGGTGACGAAGTCATAGCAGTTGAACAGCCTGTCGCACTGCGCCTTGATCTGCTCGACGTAGTAGGGATGGCAGTGGCCGACGTTGGTCACCAGCACACCGCTGCACCAGTCGAGGTACTCGTTGCCGTCAACGTCGGTGATGACGCAGCCCTCGGCGTGGTCCCAGACTACGGGCATCTGGTCGCCCATCGACTGCGGCTCATACTTCTCGGCCTGAGCGATGATCTCCCGGGACCGCGGGCCTGGGACCTCGGTGACAATCTTGGGCATGGCGGTTCGCCTCTCTGGACGGAGTGTTAACGGGGCGCCGTACATGTAGTACGCCGGGTGACAGAACGCAACTGGTGTCGGCCACCCGACCACGGGAAGTATAGCCTCGCCCCAATGGGTTGTCAAACGTCGGCGGCGGCCCCGATCCGAGGCCGCCGCCGGTGATCGCCAGGGCGGTCGAAGGCGCTACAGCTCGACGAGCCCCCCGGTCTCGATGCTGCGGTGCACGCCCGCGGCGATCCTGGTGGCTTCGAGGCCGTCGTAGCCATCGGGGTAGTCGCCGATGTCCTCGATGGTGCCGCCGTCGAGCAGCACGTTGACGTTGCGGGCGAAGTCGGCGATCGAGTCCATGCCGTAGCCTTCGAAGACCTCGCGGCCCTGCTTGTCCACGCGCTCGCGCAGGAAGCTCTTGTTGTGGGTCATCATGCCCTCGGTGTAGTTGCAGGTCATGGTCCCACGGTCCTGCGAGTCACACTCCATGAGGCCCTCAGTGCCGACCAGGCGGATGCCCTGGTTGACGATGGCCTCGAAGGTGTCAGGCAGGATCCACGAGGTGTCGAACATGACCGAGGCGCCGTTGTCGAACTCGACTTTGGCCGAGATCGAGTCCCAGGTGTCCACGCCCAGGCTCTGCAGCTTGCCCTTGCGGCCGGTGGCCCACGCGCGCACGCCCCTGGCGTTGTTCATCAGAAAGCGCGCGAGGTCGTAGAAGTGGATGCCCAGGAACCAGCCGGGCGAGCTGTTGACCGCCCAGCCGGGGAACCAGTCGCGTGGCACCTCGATGCGGTCCTCCATGTGCGCGTAGCCGTACTCGATCTCGCCCAGGTCGCCGGCGTCGATCTTCTGCTTCATGGCGATGTGGTACTCGTCGTAGCGCTTGTGGAAGTCCACCTGCAGCAGCACGCCGTTGGCCTCGGCGGCGTCGATCATCTCCTGGCAGCCCTC
>CAZTZN010000092.1:0-17782 GCA_964617715.1 uncultured Armatimonadia bacterium
GTCCGATGCTCTACCAACTGAGCTAACGGCTCAGCGGTGATACTACATCATCCGGGGAGCCATTGTCAACGTCACCCCCGGCCGGCCCCGGAATGCTGCGCCACGGCTCACAGCAACACCGTCTGCTCGCGCGAGGGCCCCACGGAGACGCCCCACGCCGGGCAGCCGGCCAGCTCCTCCATCCGCTCGACGTACGCTCGCGCCTGCTCCGGCAGGTCGGCGAGCGTCCGTGCCCCGGAGATCGACTCCTGCCAGCCCGGCAGCTCCTCATATATCGGCTCGGCCTCGGCCAGCGCGTCCAGGTTCTCCGGCATGCGCTCGTAGTGCTCCCCGCCGATATCGTAGGCCACCGCGATCTTCACCGTCTCCAGTCCGTCCAGCACATCGAGCTTGGTGATCGCGATGGCGGTCGCGCCGTTGAGTTCGGCGGCGGTGCGCAACGCCACCCCGTCCAGCCAGCCGCAGCGCCGCGGGCGGCCCGTGGTCGTTCCGTACTCCGAGCCGCGCTCGCGCAGCCCATTGCCCACCTCGTCCTCAAGCTCGGTGGGGAAGGCGCCCGCGCCCACACGCGTGGTATATGCCTTGACTACCGCGACCACTGCGTTGATCTCGGTCGGCCCGATGCCCGTCCCCAGACACGCGCCGCCCGCGACCGGGTGCGATGAGGTCACGTAGGGGTAGGTCCCGTAGTCGAGGTCCAGGAAGGTGCCCTGGGCGCCTTCGAGCAGCACCATCCCGTCGCTCGCGAGCGCCTCGCGCACCGGGCGGCGCACATCAGCTACCAGCGGCCGCACTACCGGCAGCGATGGCTCTATCTCGGCGAATACCGCGTCCACGTCCAGCGGTTCGTGACCGTAGCAGTGCTCGATGATGATGTTCTTGTGCGCCAGTTGTTCGGCAATGAGCCCGCGCAGCACGTCGTCGTCCATCAGATCTGCCATGCGGATGCTGCGAGGCATGCGTGCGGTCTTGTCGGCGTAGGTCGGGCCGATGCCGCGGCGCGTGGTGCCGATGCTCGCCCGCCCGCGTGCCTCCTCCTGCAAACCGTCGAGCAGGCGGTGGTAGGGCATGATGACGTGTGCGCACTCCGACACCAGCAGATTGCTGCAGCTCACGCCCCGCTCGCGCAGGCCCTCGACCTCGTCGCGCAGGCAGATCGGGTCGATGATGGTTCCGGCGGCCATGATGCACGTGGTGTCTTCGTGCAGGATCCCCGACGGGATCAGGTGCAGTTTGAACTCATCGCCGTTGACCACGACGGTATGGCCGGCGTTGCTACCGCCCTGGTAGCGCACGACGGCCGCGGACCGCTCGGCCAGGATATCGGTGATCTTGCCCTTGCCCTCGTCCCCCCACTGGGCCCCCACTATGACTGTCGCAGGCATCGCTAGCGACCCCTTGCCCTGCGGATTGCGTCCCTGACTGCGGGCACAAAAAACGGCCCGGCGGGGACGGCCCCGCCTGGGCCTCCTCATATCTGTATCCCGATTTGATATGTTACATCATCCCGGCCTTGAGGTCAAGCAGAATCCGCCGCCGGGTGCGTTCGCGCAGCCGAGATCATTTGTGCCCCCCGAACCTTTCTGCTATACTTCATGGGCCCCGATGTCGGGGGCGATCGCGGTATGAGTCGAACTCAACGGAGCGGCAAGGAATGATTCACGTCGAGGGGGTCACGGTCGTCTATCCAGACGGCACGCGGGCCCTGTCCGGCATTGACCTGCACATCGACCGCGGTGAGTTCGCCTTCATTGTGGGCGCCTCAGGCAGCGGCAAGTCAACGCTGCTGCACCTGCTCTATCGCGAGCTGGTGCCCACCGAGGGGCGGGTGCTCATCGCCGGCCAGGATGTCGCAGGGCTGCCGCGAGATCGCGTACCCATGCTGCGCCGCAACGTGGGCGTGATTTTTCAGGACTTCCGCCTGCTGCCGGACAAGAACGTCTGGGAGAATGTGGCCTTCGCGCTGGAGGTGGTGGGCGCGTCGCGGCGCGAGAAGTACCGAAAGGTGCCGCTCGCCCTCGACCTGGTCGGCCTGTCTGAGAAGGAGAGTTCGTTCCCGCACGAGCTGTCCGGCGGCGAGCAGCAGCGGGTCTCCATCGCCCGGGCTCTGGTGAACACCCCGGCCATCCTGCTCGCTGACGAGCCGACCGGGAACCTGGATCCGGACATCTCGTGGGAGATCATGCAGCTTCTCGCCAATATCGCCGATCGGGGCACTACGGTGCTGTGCGCGACCCACGATCGGGTCATCGTGGACGGCATGAGGCGGCGCGTCGTCAGCCTGGTGGGGGGCACAATCGTGCGTGACGCCCGGGGTGGGGGGGGCTATGATGAACCTTAGCATGGTCGAGTTCATGCTCCAACAGGCGTGGCAGTCGATCCGCCGCAACGGGCTGATGAGCCTCGCCACCAGTTCGAACATGGCTGTCGCCCTGCTGATCCTGAGCGCGTTCTTTCTCGCCACATTGAACCTTCAGCACATGGCGGCCGTCGAGGCCCGTAAGGCCAACATCACCGTCGAGCTGGCCGACGACGCCGACGCAGGCGAGGTCGAGGCGAGTCTGCTGGCCGACCTGAGGGTGGCCGAGACCGAGTATCGCAGCCGCAAGCAGACGCTGCAGGACATATCACCGATGTTCGGCACGTCCGGGGAGGAACTCGAGAAGGCCCTGCAGGGCAATCCGCTGCCTGACTCGATCATCGTCAGGCCGGGGGACCCTCAGGACATGGCCGCGATCGCCGAGCGCGCCCGGAACCTTGAGGGCGTCGCCAAGGTCAGATATAAGGAGCAAATCACCGACAAGCTGCTTACGCTGGCGCGCGGCATCAAGATTGCCGGAGTGGTGTCCGGACTGCTGATGGCGGCGGCGACGTTGCTGATCGTCAGCACCACCATCCGGCTGACTATCTACGCTCGCCGGCGCGAGATCCGGATCATGCAGCTTGTGGGCGCGACCAACTGGTTTATCCGCCTGCCCTTCGTCCTCGAGGGCGCCTTCCACGGAATGATGGGCGGGGCGGTGGCCGCCGTCATGGTGCTCGCCGCCTACTCTTGGACCAACGCCTATGTGGACAAGCATCTGGGCTTTCTCGAACTCGTCTACGACACCCGATTCGCCGTCCTGTTCGGACTGGGCACGCTGCTGTGCGGCGTGCTGTTCGGCGTCTTCGGCAGCCTGATCGGGCTCTACCGCTACCTGCGGACGGTCTGACAGGCAGCCGCGCATCACCCATCGCAGCCTGTTCACAGCAGCGATCGCCGGGCCGCCGGTCGCGGCCGGTAAAGGTGAAGTAAGCATGAGCATGAGGAAGGGCCTGCAGATTGCCGTCGCTGCGCTCGTGTGTCTGCTTGTGGGCGCAGGCAGCCTGCACGACGCCCAGGCGCAGAGCGTGCGTCAGCGTCTCCGCTCGGTCATCAGCCGGCAGAGCGAGGTGGAGAGGCGCCTGCGCGAGATCAAGCAGGAGCAGGCCGAGGCGGCCAGTGAGCTGGTGAGCGCGCGGCGCCGGGAGCAGGAGGCGCGTGACCGGGCTTCCGCCGCCCGGAAGCGGCTGGCCGAGGTGCGCGACATCCTGCGTCGCTGCAAGGCCGACCTGAAGCAGACCGAGGAGGACCTGGCGGTGCACCGCGACAGCATGTCCCGGCGCCTCCTGGCCCTCTATGAGGCGGGCCAGCCCTCCTACCTGGAGGTCCTGCTCAACGCCACCAGCTTCGAGGACTTCACCAACCGTGCCGAGTTCTCGCGCCTCATCGCCCGGCAGGACCAGTCCCTGCTCACCACATTGATCGAGACCGAGGAGAAGCTGCGGGTTCAGCGCGCGGAACTCGAGGCCCGTGAGCGGGAGGCCGCCGAGCTGCGCACCGAGGCCGAGGCGCAGGAGCGGGTCGCCGAGGCCCGTGCCGCCGAGGCCGCACGTATTTCCGCCAAGCTGAGTTCCGACCGCGCGACCTACGAGCGCGAGATGGCCGCTCTCGAGGCCGCCGAGGAGGAGCTGGCGGCTATCGTGCGCCGCCAGGGCAGCTCGAGCACCAGCGGCGGGGGCTACAGCGGCACCTCCACCGGGCGCTATCCATTGCCCGTGAACGGACGCATTACCAGCCCGTACGGCTGGCGCATCCACCCGGTATGGGGCGGGCGCCGCTTTCACACCGGTGTGGACATCGCCGCGCCCACCGGCACTCCCATTCACGCCTGCGACGATGGCCGGGTCATCTTCGCCGGGTGGCGCGGCGCGACCGGCAAGACCGTCATCATCGACCACGGCAGCGGCTGGTCCACCTCCTACGGTCACTGCTCGAAGATCTACGTGAGTGTCGGCGAGGTCGTGAGCGCCGGTCAGACCATCGCCGCCGTGGGCACCACCGGCGTCTCCACCGGGCCGCATGTGCATTGGATGGTCTACCGCAACGGCAGGCACATCAACCCGTTGAGGTAGTCGCCGAGGTGACGGCCTGATCGCAGTACTTGCTGGCATTCATGTCTCGAATCGTGAGGATGGCAACGTGAGGAATCGACAGTCGTTTCGGTCGCTCGCCGTCGTGGTCGCGGTATCGCTGGCCACGCTGCTCGTGTTCGTCTCCGGCATGTTCACCGCCCAGGTGATCAGCGCCGGCGGGGTCGTCCCTGCCATCGCGCAGGTGGCGCAGATCGTGCCGGGGGTCTACCAGGCCGAGGACGGCAGTGACATCCCGCCCGCCACCAGCCTGACACCGCTCAAGACCTTCTGGCGAGCCCGCCAGCGCATCATCGACAACTTCGTGTATCCTGAGGACATCAAGCAGGATGCGCTGACCTACGGGGCCATCCAGGGCATGCTCAACTCGCTGGGCGATCCCTACAGCCGCTTCATGACCCCCGAGCAGTACGCGGAGTTTCAGACTGAGAGCGAAGGGCATTTCGAGGGCATCGGCGCCGAACTCACCATGGAGAAGAACGAGCTGACCGGCGAGTTCGAGGTCATCGTGGCCAACGTGCTTCCCGAGGGTCCGGCCTCCAAGACGGCCCTCATGGCGGGCGATGTCATTGTCGCGGTTGACGGCACAGCCGTGCGGGGCAAGTCCCTCAATGACGTCGTGAACATGATTCGAGGCCAGGGCGGCACCGATGTGGTGCTCACCGTGCGTCACGCCGACGCGGAGGAGTTCACCGACATCACCATCACCCGCGGTCGGGTCGAGTTCCCCATCGTCGAGTGGCGCATGCTTGACGACGGTATCGGCTACATCTGGCTGCGGTCCTTCAACCGCGTCGCCGCCAGCGAGGTCACCAGCGCCCTCAACGCGCTCAAGCAGCAGGGCAACATGCGCGCGCTGCTCTTCGATCTCTCCAGCGACCCCGGTGGCATGCTCGATCAGGCCGTGGCCGTCGCCAGCCTCTTTCTCGATGACATGCCGGTGACTTACATCCGCGACCGCGCCGGTCAGCCTGAGGCGTTGCGTGCGCGCCCCGGCATCCTGCTCGACGAGGACATCCCGATGGTCGTCCTCATCGATCGCGGCAGCGCCAGCGCGTCAGAGATCGTCGCCGGCGCCCTCCAGGATGCGGGCCGGGCCATCATCGTCGGGCACCCGAGCTTCGGCAAGTCGAAGGTGCAGACCGTCATCGAGTTGGAGGACGGCTCGGCGATGGTGCTGACCACCGCGGTCTACCTCACCCCCAACCACCGTGACATCTCCGGCGATGAGGACGGCCAGCGCGGTGTGCAGCCGGACGTGCGTTTCCCGGACCCACCCGAGGACCCGGAGGAGCGCCTGTCGGCCGCCGAGTGGCACGACAAACAGATCGAGCGCGCTGCGGACGTGCTGCGCCAGAAGCTCGCCGAACGGCCGGTTGAGTAGATGAACTCGAACACATGAGACCGCGTACCCGGGATGGGGTGGCGGCGAGGGTGAGGGGCGCGCGCATGGAGGAGCGAAGCCCGGATGACCTTCGATGAGCGATCCAACGCGCGGCTCTCGCGCCTCGAGGGCCACCTGCGCTTCTACAAGGCCACAACACTGATCCTGCTCGTGCTGGTGATCGTGCTCTCGGCGGTGCTCGGCTTCGGGGGCAGGCGCAAGTTCGCGCGTGCCATCCGCATCGATGGTGAGCTGGTGTGCCTGGTCAGAGATCAGCAGGCCGCCGAGCGCGTGCACCAGATCCTGCTTGACAATGGCAAGGGCGAACTGCCGGGCGAGGCCGCGCTCGAGCAGCAGTGGGAGGATGCGCCCTGGCCGGTGGATGACAACAAAGTACTGTCCGTCAACCAGGCCGTCGAGGCCCTCACCGGACGTGTCACCGTGCTGGTTGACGCCTGGACCATCCAGGTCGATGGTGTGCCGACCATCGTGCTGCCTACTGAGGACTTCGCCGGGGACGTACTCGACGCGCTCAAGGCCCGGTACCTCCAGGAGGGCGACAAGCTCGTCGAGCCGCAAACCTTCCTCGAGGACGTGAGGATTGCGCCGCACCGCGCTCCGGCAGCCAACGTCATCACGGAAATCGCCACCGCGCTGGAGAAGCTGTCGCAGACCAGGTCTGAGCCCAAGCTCTACACAGTGCAGCCGGGTGACTACCAGGAGAAAATCGCGGCCGATCACGGCATGAGCCTGGAAGCCTTCTATGAGCTGAACCCCGGCATCAAAGGCCGGGTCATCCACCCTGGTGACAGGGTGAAGGTGGCGCCGGCCGTGCAGGGCATCACGGTTAAGACGGTCAAGGAAGTCACCCGGACGGTCGAGATCGAGCCCGAGCTGGACAAGAAGTACTCGGTCAACGTGCCGCGGGGGGAGACGCGGGTGGTGGCGGAGGGTGTGCCGGGCAAGAAGCTGGTGGTGGAGCACCACACCTACCACAACGATCGGCTGGTCGAGAAGAAGGTCGTCTCCGGGCAGATCGTTGAGCCTCCGACGCCCCGGCGAGTGCTCGTCGGCACCGGCGAGGTGCCGGCCGCAGGCGGCGGCAGGCCCGAGTAGACCGCCTGCCCGCAGTGAGGTGCGTTTCTTGGTCGCCACGGATATCCTGCGACGCGACGCCGCCGTGCTGGATCAGGCTCTGTGCTCGTACCTTCCCGCCGCCGATTCGCGCACCGGACAGCTCGCGGCCGCGATGGCACACAGCGTGCGGGGCGGCAAGCGCCTGCGCGGCGTGATCGTCATGCGATCAGCAGCCACCTTCGGCCTCGCCCCCGCCGTGGTCATCCCCTCCGCCTGCGCCTTTGAGATGCTGCACGCCGCCACGCTGGTGCACGACGATCTGCCGTGCATCGACAACAGCGACCTCCGCCGCGGCCGACCCTCCTGCCACGTCGCCTTCGACGAGCCCACCGCGCTGCTCGCCGCCGACGCGCTTATCATCGCCGCCTTCGAGGCGCTGGCGACCCAGGCCGAGACCGTCGAGCCGGCCAGGGTGGTGCGGGTCATCCGCGATTTCTCGCAGTTCACCGGCGCCGACGGCCTGATCGGCGGTGAGCAGGCCGACATCATCGGTGAGGACCGGCCACCGGACCTTGAACTGGTGCGCTTCATCCATGTCAACAAGACCGCGCGACTCATCTGCGCCGCCTGTCGTACCGGCGCCATGCTGGCAGGTGCGGACGAAGCGCAGGTCGAGGCCATGTCCGACTACGGTCTGACGCTGGGCCTGCTCTTCCAGGTCACCGACGACATCCTCGACGTGATCGGCGACGCGGAAGTGCTGGGCAAACCCATCGGCGCCGACGCGCAGGCGGGCAAGCAGACCTACCCGGCTGCAGTCGGCCTCGACGGCGCTCGCGAGCACGCGCGCAACCTGGCTGCCAAGGCCCGAGACATCGCCTCGGGGCTGCCCGCCGAGGTAGACTTCTGGCGTTCGCTCGCCGACCTGGTGGTGGCCCGCGAGAAATGACGCCCCTGCGTATCATCAGTGTTGACGAGGCCGGCTTCTGCTTCGGGGTGAAGCGAGCATTGCAGCTCGCGCGGGACGCCACCGAGAAGTACGCGGAGGTCGCCTGCCTCGGGCCCCTCATTCACAACCGCCAGGTGGTAGCCGAGCTGGAGAAGCGGGGCATGCGCGTGACCGACGCGATCGAGGACGTGCCGCCCGGCTCTGCAGCGCTGATCCGAGCGCATGGCGCAGGCCCACGCGTCTACGAACAGGCGCGCGAACGCGGCGTGCGGCTCATCGACGCCACCTGTCCGTTCGTCCGCCGAGTGCAGCAGGCGGCCGCGAACTACGTGGCGCAGGACTATCAGGTGCTGGTGCTCGGCGAGCGCGATCACCCCGAGGCCCGGGCCATCGTCGCCCACGCCGGCGGCCAGGCCACGATCATCGAGGGCGCCGACGAGCTTGAAGGCATGACCATCGGCGAGCGCGTCGCCGTCGTCTGCCAGACCACGCAGCGGCTGGCCAACCTCCAGGAGCTGGTCGTGAGGCTGCTGCCGCACGTGCGCGAACTCTCCGTCGCCAACACCATCTGCGACGCCACTTCCAAGCGCCAGCACGCCTCGGTGCGCGTGGCCGCGCAGGTGGATCTGATGGTGGTGATCGGCGGCCATCACTCGGCCAACACCAATCGCCTGGCGCAGATCTGCCGCGAAGCCGGCGCGCGCACCAAGCACATCGAGAACGCCGACGAGCTGCGCACAGAATGGCTCGATGGTGTGCAGACCGTGGGCATCAGCGCAGGCGCCTCGACGCCACTGGAGGCGGTCGAGGCCGTCCGCGTGCGGCTGCTGGAGATGGCGCGCGCGAGCGAGCGGTGAGCGTCCGCCCCGCGGGCGGGCGCCGTCCCCAGGGCGATGCCGAACATCCACCGGAGGTGACGTCTCCGTGATCCGAACCCTCGACGATATCGTGCGGGCGGTGCGCGATCGGCCGGTCAAGACGGTAGCGGTTGCCGTGGCCGAACACGAGAGCGTGCTCGGCGCCATCAGACAGGCCGGCGAATGGGGGATAGCTGAGGCCGTGCTGGTGGGCGACCGTGACCAGATCCAGGCCGCGGCCGAGAAGGCGGGGCTCGACCTGACCGAGGTCTCAATCATCCACGAGCCCACCGACCTGGGCGCCGCCGCCGTCGCCACCGAACTGGTCAGCTCCGGGCGCGCCGACATCCTCATGAAGGGGCAGATACACACCGACGACTTCTTGCGCGCCATCCTCGACAAGGACCGTGGCCTGCGCACCGGCTGCCGCATGAGCCACGTCTTCCTCCTCGAGACCACCGACCTCGGGCGTGTGACGCTGGTCACCGACGGGGCGATGAACATCGCGCCGGACCTGGTGGCCAAGGCGGAGATCGTGCTTAACGCCGTCTACCTTGCGCAGCTCCTGGGCGTGGACGAGCCCCGGGTGGGCGTGCTGGCCGCCACTGAGATGGTCAACCCGGACATGTCCGCGACCGTGGACGCTGCGGTGCTCTCCAAGATGAGCCAACGCCGACAGTTCCCGTCCTGCCGCATCGACGGCCCGTTCGCGCTCGACAACGCCGTCTCCGAGCTGGCCGCGCAGATCAAGCGCATACCCGGCGACGTGGCGGGGCGCTGTGACATCTTGCTGGTTCCGAGCATCGAGGCCGGCAACATCCTGGCGAAGAGCTTCGCCTTCCTCGGCGGCGGGCGGCTGGCGGGCGTGCTGGTTGGTGCCTCAGCGCCGGTGGTGCTTACCTCACGCGCCGACAGCGCCGAGGCAAAGCTCTACTCCATCGCCACCGCGATGCTCATGGCCGACCTGCGTCGATCCAGCCGCCTGAAGATCGGCAAGGTGCGCTTCTGAGCCGCGCGCGGAAGGAGCCCCCTGCCTGCAGGGCGAAACCATCACTCGACAGCAACCGAGATCGATGCACGTGGAAAGGTGTGCGAGATGTTCAAACTCAGTGTGATCAGTGACGAGATCTCTCAGGATTTTCAGCGCGTGGTTGACGTGTGCGGCGAATTCGGCGTGCCGATGGTGGAGCCCCGCTCCGTCTGGGATACCCCCCCGCAAGGCCTGTCCGACGAGCAGGTGGCCGAGATGAAGCGTATCCTCGACGAGGCGGGCATGGGCGTGTGCGCCATCGCCTCCCCGTTCTTCAAGTGCGATCTCGGCGACGAGGAGCAGTACGCCGAGCACATCGGCATCCTGCGCCGCTGCATCGAGATCGCGCACGTGTTCGACACCAAGATCATCCGCGGCTTCACCTTCTGGAAGACCGGTCCCGCCGGTGCGGTCTGGCAGCAGATCCTCGACGCCTTCGAGGAGCCCATCGCGATCTGCGAGGAGGAGGACGTCTACCTGGGGATCGAGAACGAGGCGTCCACGCACATCGCCACCGCGGCTGAGGCCGAGCAGCTCTACGCCGACCTGGGCAGCGACCGCGTCAAGGCCATCTGGGACCCCGCCAACGAGGTCTACGCAGAGGACGGCGAGCTGCCCTTCCCGGACGCCTTCGAGCGCATGAAGCCCAACCTGATCCACGTGCACATCAAGGATGCAGTGCGCACCCCCAATGCCGACGAGCCGGCGCGCTGCGTGCCGGTGGGGATCGGCGGGTACATCGACTATCCGGCGCAGTTCCGCGCGCTCATGGACATGGGGTACGAGGGCGCGTGCTCGCTCGAGACGCACTGGCGCCCGGCCGCGCAGCTCGATGAGGACCTGCTCAACCGGCCCGGCGGTTCGGCCTTCAGCGAGGGTGGCGAGTACGCCTCACGAGTGTGCCTGGAGAACATCCGCGAGATCATCAAGATTGCCAGCGAGTGACACCTGCCACCAACTTGGCCGGCCTCGCGCCGCAGCGCGGGCGTGAGGTCGGCCTGTCGCGCCCCGGTGATATGACTGACGAGAAGCCCGACATCCGCCTGATCGCAATCGACCTCGACAAGACCCTGCTCGATGAGAGCCTGCGTGTGCCCGAGCGCAACCGCGCGGCGCTCGCGGCGGCCGCCGAACGTGGCGTCACCGTTGCCATCGCGACCGGTCGGACTCACAGCTCCGCGGCACGCCTCGCCCGGCAACTGGGCATCAACGCTCCCATCATCTCGTACAACGGCGCGATGATCCGTCGTGCCGATGACCCCGAGCCCATGCGCCACGTGCGTCTCGAGGCCGACCTCGCCGCCGAGATCGTCGAGCTGCTGGTGCATCAGATGACCGACTTCATGTACTTTGTTGATGAGAAGCTCTACGTGCAGCGCTACGATCACTGGGCACGCGGCTACCGCGTTCGGACCGGTGACCGGCCCTGCGTCGCCGGCGATCTTCGCCGCTTCGCCGGTGCCGCGCCGACCAAGCTGCTGTTGCTGGGCACTCCCGAGCAAACGCGCGCGCGCTACGACTACTTTACCGGGCGCTATGATGGTCGCATCTATGCCACCATCTCGCTGCCCGAGTACATGGAGATCCTCAATCCGCAGGCGACCAAGGCTACCGCCCTGCGCTGGCTCGCCGAGCGCCTCGACATCCCCATGAGATGCACCATGGCGGTGGGTGACAGCCTCAACGACCTTGAGATGATACGCGCCGCCGGCGTGGGGGTGTTCATGCCCTTCGCCGATGAGGAGCTGCGTGCCGAGGCGGACTTCGTGCCCTCAGACCCGGTCGCCGGCGTGGCCGGGGCCGTCGAAACGCTGGTGCTCGGCCGCGAGGCCGCATGCGAGAGCGGCGGGGAGTGAGATGGAGCCGGCCCACGCGGACGTGGACTACTACGCGGTGCTGCAAGTCCATCCGCGGGCCATCCCCGAAGTGATAGACAAGGCCTATCGCGTGCTTGTGCGTCAGTACCACCCGGACGTGCATCCGCCCGACAAGCGGTCGTGGGCGCACTCACGCATGGCGCTGCTCAATGTCGCCTACGATATCCTCAGCGACCCGGTCACCCGCGCCGAGTACGATGCCGCGCGCATGAGTGGGACGCGCCGCCCGCAGGCCGACGGTGAGGACGTGATCGCCGAGCGGGTCGTGAAGTGCTTCAACCACCCCAAACGCGCCGCGCTCAAGTTCTGCTGGCACTGTGGCCGCCCGATCTGCGCCGAGTGCTTCGGCGCCGAGAGCCACGGGCACACCATCTGTGTCCCCTGCGCCATGATCCTTGAACGTGAGGAGCGCTGGCGCGCGGGCATGACGGTCGAGGAGACCGAGCCTGTCCGCCGCGACGGCGTGCGTATGGGCTTACCCGGAGTCCTGCTCCACTACCTGCTGCTGACTGCGCTGCTCGGCGCGATCTTGTGGGCGGTGTACGTCATTGCCCTCGGCTTCGGCAACACCGAGAAGCAGGCGCTGCTGCTGCTGCTGGGACTCGCCATCGTCTTCCTCATTCTCGTCGTCCAGCGGCTGACGTGGCGAGTGCTCTGCCCGGGCTGCGGCGCCGCGGTGGGCCACACCGCCTTCCGCGCACACGCCCCGTGGCACGAGTTCCTCGCACCCCACCCGATCTGCCCCCACTGTGGCCGTCGCTTCAGGACCCACGAGCTGAACCAGAGCTTCGACTGAGCCCGGCGTGCAGGAGGTGCCATCTGCTTGTCGAAATCCCTCGCTGTGGACTACCTGCAGCGAGCGCGTCAGCATCGGATGAGGCGCCGGAGCCTGTGCCGCTGTGCAGCGGCGGCCGCCATCGCCGTCTGCCTGGCGCCTGCAACCGCGCAACTCGACGCCACCTCCCTGCGGCGGCTCATTGTGATGGATGATCGCGAAGTCGCTCCGATCCTCGCTGCCGAGGTCGCCTGGATGGGGGAGACGCTTGTCGCCGCCGGCTGGGAGCACTGGCCGCACAGCCCGGTCATCATCGCCCACGGGCCGACGGTGGCCGCGCCGCTCTTCCCGTCGCCGTCCCACCCGCCTGTCTTCGTTACCCGGGCTCCCGACGCCATCGTTGCCTGGCTGCGATCGGACGTGGATGAGGGATGCACGCCCGCCTCTTGGCGCCTGTCCGACGGCCGCCTGACGCTGCTTGACTCCGAGATCAAGTGCGATGCGCCCGGCCCGCTGGTGGGGATGCCTGATGGCACGATCGTTGCCGCCTGCCCGCGCGGAGGGACGGTGGAAGTGCGTCGCTTCCGAGCCGGCAGCCCCAGCATTGCCCTCGCCCGCCTGCCGCACGCCGGCTGTGATATGCTGGCGGCCGATGGAGAGGAGCACGTACGTGCGGTCTGTGCGGGCGATCCTCCCAGAGCCTACCGCATCAATATCGTCAGTGGGCTGCACGCCGAAGTCGAGCTGGATTCTCCCGGCGCCGACCAGGCCTTGGTGGCCGGCGTCGAGTTGGACCGCGCCGGGCGTCGTATCGTGCGCCTGGTCGGGGGCGAAAGAGTTGTGCTCGCCGAAGACGTGGACGCCGCGTGCGCCTCGCCCGACGGCACGGCGCTCGTGGCCACCGGCCCGGACGGGCTGTCGGTCCTCGATACCGTCGGCGGGGTTCACCGGCGCCTGTGGGGCGCGGAGGCCGGCGGGGGCACGCCGATGCTGGTGAGCTGGTCGCCCGATGGCACGCGCATCGCCCACGGCTACCGCGACGGCGATGGCGGGACGGTGCGCCTCGCCACGCTGGGCAGTGAGGAAGTCGTGGTGCGCCTGCGCGTGCCCGACGCGACGGCCGTCCGACCGGGCACACGGATCTGGGTGGCCGAGCGCTTCGAGGTGGACGTCAGTGGCCGTGTCACCGAGCCCGTCTGGTCTACGCTCAAGGCCCTGCTGCGAGTGCGGGAGGTCGTGCGTGCCGACACGGGTGTCATCTGCACGGCGCTCAGCGAGGGGGAGGAGGGCGGGGTGGTCGAGCGCCTGACCGGCAGCAACGACCCGCCGCCGGGCTCGGAGTCAGACAGCCGGCTCGCCATCGGGACGGGCGCCGAGCCGCCGGCCGCCTGGATGTACAGCTTCAGCGCTCGGCCGCGCGAGAACCTGGCCGGCTGGGTCCAGGGCACCCATGTGACCGGCGCGCTACTGTCGATTACCGTCACCCGCAAGCGTCTCGCGCCGCTCAAGCGGTGATCTGCAGAGACACCGGCGTGGGCGGGCGTTGGGGCGGTGGAGGAGAGTACGATGAGTCGTGAGCCGATCTGCCGCCATGTGCGTGACGTGGAGCCCGTGGCCTGTCCGTGTGGTTACAGCCGCCGCATTCTCACCGCCGCCGATGGTGTCGCGATCGGTTTCCATGTCACCGAGCTGTGCGACGCGCAGGCCCACTTCCATGAGCGCGCCACCGAGGTGTACTACCTGCTCGCGGGGACCGGGCGGCTGGTGATCTCCGGATCGGCGTGGGAAGTGCGGCCCGGATCGGTCGCCTACCTGCCGCCCGGCTGCTTGCATCATGGAGAGGGGCGTCTGACCGCGGCCATCGCGGTGCTGCCCCCCTTCGACCCGGCCGATGAGTTCTCGCCGGCCGAGCGCTTGCCCAGGCCGTGCCGCGCGCCGATTGTGCGTCACGTGGACGACGTCGAGCCCGTCCGCTCGACCTGTGGCGTCAACCGCTGCGTGCTCAGCCGCGATGACGGCGTGGCCCTGGATCTGCATGTGGTGCACATCACGGCCGCCAGGTGTCACTACCACGCGCGTACCACGCAGATCTATCACATCGTGGCCGGTGAGGGCTCGTTCGCGATCGGACGCGAGCGCTTCGATCTGTCGCCGGGCGTGACCGTCTACGTGCCCCCCGGCGTCGAGCATGGGGGAGACGGCGACTTCACCGCCATCGTGATCTGCGCTCCGCCCTTTGACCCGGAGGATCAGATAGTGGTATGATGCCTGCGTCCTCCAGGACTGGGCATCGCGACAGGAGGGAGCTGGATGGCTCTACGCACACTGATGATTGTTGTACTTGTGAGCCTGGTCGCCGCGACGGCGTGGGCGCAGGCGCTGACTGAACCGGCCGGGGTCGGCCCCAAGCCCGCCATGATCGTGGATGGCCGTGTGCTCACACCGATGGCCTTCGCCGACGGCCTGCGCGGAGACACGGTGCGCCTCGATGGCGTGGAGATGCTCTGGATCGGCGCCGCGGTCAAGGCGTCGGGCGGCAATGCCACCATCGAAGACACCCCCGAGGGCAGGATCCTCAACGTGCGCTCGGCCATGCACAGCGCGCAGTTCATCGTCCTGCCGCCCGGCGAGTTCTGGCGGCATCCGTGGGTGCGGCAGTTGATCGTGGACGCCGGCCGCTACGGCGTCTACCAACTGCAGCCGCTGCCCTACTGGCCCTACGTAGAGGCGAACCTCCCGGCCCACCCGCCCTTCGGGGTGGACTGGAAACGCCCCTATCTGCAGTGGAAGCCGGATGAGGCATGGCTGCTGCTTAATCTCGAGCCACCGCCACCGCCGGAGCCCGAGGTAGTGGCCATCGAGGAGGAGCCGGCCGAGGAGACTGCAGCGGCCCCCGCCCCCGCCCCCGCTACGCCCGCCATGCCCCCCGCCGGTGGCATGATGGGGGCCCCCGCCGGCGAGCCGGGTATGATGGGCGGCGAACCGGGCATGATGGGAGCCCCGCCCGGGGAACCGGGCATGATGGTGGAGCCGGGCATGGAGCCGCCTCCACCGCCTGGATAGCCGGATGTGACCCTGACCACAAAGCAGCCGCCGTGGCCCTCGCCACGGCGGCTGCGCTGCGTACCGGCAGGCATCGGCCGCCCCGGCGGCGAACCGGCCGTCGGAGGTGGCACCGGCATGAATCGTGATGGCGTCTTTCGTCTCTGGGTCGGCGGTTGCTCGCACCTCTCCACCGATCTCAAGTTCGGCCGCGAGAGCCTGAAAGATGCGATCTCCGACTCTGAACGTGGGGGAGACGAGGGGGGGCCGCCCTTCGAGTGGGACATCATGCTGCACCTGGGCGACCTCAAGGGCGAGCAGGACACACCCACCGATCGCGACGGTGAGCTGTTCCTCGAGCAGATCTCGGGCGCGACCGAACACGGTCGCGAGCACTTCTACAATCTGTTGGGCAACCACGACGCCAGCGGCCCCGACGAGCCCACGCAGTGGTGGTTCCGCACCTGGATCGACCCCACCGGCGACAACACGCAGGTTTCCGGTGTGGATAACGCGCGCCGACCCTATCCCGTGACCGGCACCTGGGAGCGCTACTGGTTCGAGGTGGGCAACATCGTCGTGCTGATGATGGGTGACCGCAACGACGGCGGCCCACCTGCCGGCCGAGCCGCTCGCGGCGGCTATCCGGCCGGGCGAGTAACCTCCGAGACCTTCGACTGGTGGCGCGAGTTGGTGGAAAGCAAGTCCGACCGGATCATCATCTCATGCCACCATCATATGCTCGAGGACACGACCGTCGCCAGTGGCCTGGGCGAGGGTATCGAGGGCGGCTACCACGGGAACTTCCCCGACGGGGCCCCCCAGGGCTCCTCGTTCATCTACTTCCTCGATGACCGTCCACACGCGCGCGCCTTCGAGAACTACCTCGAGCAGCGCCCCGGTGCCATCGACCTGTGGCTGGGCGGGCACACGCACGCCTGTCCCGATGACACTTTCGGCGGTCGCGGCCACGTCGAGCGCAAGTGGGGGGTGGGTTTCGTCAACTGCTGCGCGATCACCCGCCATCATGCGGGCAAGACACCTATGAGCCGGCTGCTGACCTTCGAGGACGGCAGTGATCAGGTACGCGTACAATGCTACCTGCATACCGGCGAGTTCGCCCCCGAGGGGTGGTGGGCGCCCGCGGAGAGGACGTTGCCCCTGCGTCGTCCCTTTCGGGTGCGCCTGTAGATTGTACGCCCCCCCGGTACAGAGGAAAGCGCCCGCCAGTCGGCGGGCGCTGAAGGTTACCTGGTTGATCACGCGGCTACCGGGCTGACCTCTTGCGGCGGCGCCAGGCGACGAGCCCCATCAGCCCCAGCGGCAGCAGCGCCAGCGTCGTCGGCTCCGGCGTGTAGCCGCGCTGGTCCATGGTGCCGGGCGATCCGTCGTCTGCCGACTCGTCACCATTATCGAGGTAGCAGCCCCACTCGAACTTGTCGGGCATCCCGATGTAGGTGGGATTGAGGGTGCACTCTATGATGCTGTAGTCAGGGCCAGTCCCGTTGTCGCCCCACGCAATCAGCAGATCATTGGAGCCGAGCCCGGTGACCGTCTGCCAACTGCTGGTTACCGAGTTCCAGGACTCCAGGGTCGGAGCACTGCTGCCTGACGTGGGGTTGTAGGCGGTGTACTCGGTCCCGTCAAAATCCCAGTAGATACGGTAGTCGGCGCCGGTGGCCCCATGCCAGGACCCGCCGGTACTGTCGTTCTCGTCCGCATTGATCAGGAACTCGACGAAGTCCGCGGCATAGGCCTGGGAACACGGTTCAATGGTCTGCGTCATGAACCCGATCCTGGCGTTGGCGGCGTCCCACTCGGCATACGTGTAGTCGATGTCATAGCCCTGCAGGGTAACCGTCGATTCGTCCGGGTCGTCGTTAGTAGTATCTGGTGACGACCAATCGCTGTCGGAGCCATCGACGGTTATGACATCGGCCCACCCACCATACGCCGCAAGTCCGATGACGAGTACCACCACGAACAGCCTCATGCTGTGTTGCATCGCACACCCCATCCGGCTCGCCAATACTGTCAGGTCGTCAGTCATTATACGCGAAGTCGGCTGTCCAAGTCAACTGCTGTGAAAGGAATGCGCTGATGAGTCTTCACCACCGCCCGGATCGCACCCCGTGGGCACACAGGCGTGCGCGTGCGAAGCGGCCGGGAGAACGGGGGGTACATGTGAGCAGCCCGCCTCGAAGGCGGGCTGCTCAGTACAACTGTCTGGCGGCTCATGGCCGCAAAGCACATCCCGGCGACGACCTACTCTCCCACACAGTGACCCGTGCAGTACCATCGGCGCTGGAGGGCTTAACTGCCGTGTTCGGAATGGGAAC
>CAZTZN010000093.1:0-17714 GCA_964617715.1 uncultured Armatimonadia bacterium
GATAGCTGCGCGGTCTGGGCGCAGGCCCCGGCTCGCGGATGGCATCATTTCGCTGCTTGCCTTCTTCCTCCCTGTCCGACGAGACGCGATCGAAGAACACATCCTCCGGGATTTCAGGACGCTTGGCCACGCTTGAGCACCTCCTGTGCCAGCTTACGGTAGGCCTCTGCGCCCGGGCTGCGGGGGCGATAGTGCACCAGCGGCGTCGCGGCCACCGTGGCGTAATCGAAGGCTACCGTCCGCGGGATTACCGTGTCGAACACCTCGTCGCCGAAGTGCTCCCGCAGGCGATCACGCACCTGCTCGCCGTGAATGGTGCGCGCGTCGAACATCGTCAGCAGCATCCCGATGACCCGAAGGTCCGGATTCGCATGTTCGCGCACGCTGTCCACGGTGCGCAGGAGCTGCTGCAGGCCCTTCATCGCCAGGTATGAGCACTGCACCGGGATGAGGACCTCGTCGGCCGCCGTCAGGGCGTTGATGGTGAGGTGACCGAGGCTGGGGGGCGTGTCGATCATCACGATGATCTCGTCTGCCAGGCCCACCAGCTTGTCGGCCAGGCGCCACTGCCGGCGGTCACCGGTGGCCAGCGTCGCCTCCACCGCGGCGAGTGCGTACTCCGACGGCGCCACCACCACGCCCTCCATCGGAGTGGGCTGCACGATATCGCGCAGCGCCACATCGGGCGAGAGCAGCAGATCGTGCATCGACAGCTCCACTTCGTCCGCGCCCGAGATCGCCGTGAGGTTTGCCTGGGGGTCGAGATCGATCAGAAGGACCTTCTCCCCCACCTCGGCCAGCGCCGCGCCCAGATTGAGGACCGTCGCGGTCTTCCCCACGCCGCCCTTCTGATTTGCGACCGCAATCGTCCGCATCGTTGCACCGCCTTCGCTGGTTCGCCCCCCGAGCTGCGGCCCGTGCTGCAAGCCCTGCTGCATCGTCAGCGGTCCACGTCAGCTTAGCATCATACCGCTCTAACGTCAACCAACTGTCATGGTTCACCATTAGCCAGTTGTACCATCTTATCATTAGCCCATTAACCGGGTATCATGTGATTCCCCTCTGCATCCGCCACCACCAGACCCATTTTGCCATTAAGCGGGCATCCCATCACAGCCCGCAATGCGACAGACGCTCGAGCCTGGTGGCCGGGAGAGCCGGGCTGCAGTCCATGGGCGGTTGACGCCTGCCGGTCTGATCGGCGATGATCCGGGTCTGAGGGCACTGAGGGCGGCAGACCGTGGTGGTCACCAACGGCGCGCGGAGGGGAGCCGGTGGTGAGCTGGATAACAGGTTAACGGTCTAACGTGGTACGGTGGTATATGATTGCCGGGATAACCGGGAAGCGTTAAGCCAGCATAACGGCCCCGAATGGGGGCACGAGTGGAGATGAAGGACGCGGGGGCGTGCGGAGCGAAGGGCAGCGGTCGGGGAACCTACAGCAGCGAAATGCGGACGGAGTGACTTTGATGAGGGTGGATCGGATCCTGTCGCTTGAGCGGGCCGGAGTGTATCCCGGCCGGCCTTTCGTGGACATGGTGATATTCGTCGGGTGCTTCAACGCCGAGACGGTTCGACTGTGGCTGTTCACGGACGCCGAGGAGCCGGTGGTGCGGATCGACGAACACGAATTGCTGCCCGGACCGACGGTGGGAGTGGGGGAGGGCGGGCGGCGCTGGCTGGATCTGGGGGTGACGGATGCTCTAAGCGCGCGCTTCGCCCAGCTTCGAATTGCCGGGATGACGGCGATCCAGGCGCGCGAGGCGCTCCTGCTCGTCACGCGTGACCTGGAGTTCGTTCCGACGGGAGGGCGCTCAGAGGTTGAGGAGGCTGTGTTCGGGATCAGCCGGGAGCACGCGGGGCACACGTTGCTGACGCCCTCGCGCGTCCCGGTCGGTTCCGCCACCGACTTCGAGGCCACCTATGTCGCCGGCCCCCATGGTTTGCCGGCGGGAGCGCGTGTACGCTTCGCGATACCCAGGGCCTTCTCGCAGCCTCAGGCGGAGGACTCGGAGGCTCCGGGATATGTGCGCGTTGAGGCAAGCGACTATGCCGGCGAAGGGGCCGCTCCCGTGGAGCTTGAGTCCCTGGCGCCGGCGGAGGAGTCGCACGAACAGTTCGACATCATCTGTCGGCTTCCGGAGGGGCTGAAGCCGGGAGGGCGGCTGATCGTGCGCTACCGCACCAGGGATATGTTCATCTTCCCGTGGCTGCGGCACGAAGTGGAGCGCCCGCTGTGGTACGCGCATCTGGTGCCGTTCGCGGCGGCCGTAGCGGTCGATGAGCGACGCCTGTGGGTGGAACTCGCGCCGGAGCACAGCCACACGTTCGCGACCGTGGCCGGGCCCGCGGAGCGTCTGCACCTGTTTCTTCCCGGGCGTGTCCACGAGGACGAACAGGTCTGTCTGCGAGGTGTCTTCACCGACCGGTATCGCAATGTGCCCGCGACGCGCGGTGTGCCGACCGACATCCGCCTGCGGATAGTGGATGAGGTGGGGGAGAGGGATCTGGAGCGGCCCCGGGGGCGGTTTGAGGCGCCGCACCGCTTCCGCATCGACCTGGGGAAGTTGGAGAAAGGGCTCTACCGTGTGCGCGCCTATGACGTGGCGACCGGCGCGCTGCTGGCGCAGAGCAACCCGCTTGAGGTGCTTGATGATGACAGCGACCGGCTGAACGTGTACTGGGGCGAGATCCACGGGCACACCGAGATGAGCGACGGCTTCGGCGGCTTCGAGGAGATGTTCCGGTACGCGCGCGACGAGGGCTGTCAGGACTTCGCGGCCGCCGCCGATCACGCCTGTTACTTCACCGACAACGAGTGGGAGTGGATGCAGGACGTGGTCAACTCGTTCAACGAGCGCGGCAGCTTCGTGACGTTGCTGGGCTACGAGTGGGCCGGGCGCCAGGGCCATCGGTGCATCTACGCACGCGGGCGAAGGTTGCGTCTGTTCCGAGGCATGTACGAGCCCGAGAGCAGCCTGGACGTGGTTTACCGGCACTTCCACGATGACGCGGACATCGTTGCGGGGCCGCATCACACCGGTGCGAACGGGCGGATGGAGCACCACGATCCGAGCATCGAGCGCTTCATCGAGGTGTACTCGATGTGGGGGGCGAGCGATCGCATCGGCGCGCCCAAGGCGCCGCTGTTCCCGGGTAAGAGTCCGCTGCCCGCCCACGAGTGGCTCAACGCCGGAGCGAAGCTGGGCTTCACCGGCGGGGGCGACTGCCACGAGGGCAAGAGCGGCTGGACGCCCGATGCCCCGGACGGGCAGGGGAGCGCGCTGCACGGCTTCGCGCACCAGCTTCGCTATCGCTGCGGGCTGACGGCGGCGCTCATGCCCGAGCTGCGCCGGCGCGAGTTGATCAACGCCCTGCGCGAGCGGCGCACCTGGGCGACCACGGGGGCGCGGATATTGCTGGAGTTCCGGGTCTCAGGCGTCGAGATGGGGCAGGAGGGTAAGGCGAAACGCGCTAAGGTGAGGGCGGAAGTGCATGGGGTGACGGAGCTGGCGCGGCTGGAGGTCATCCGCGATGGCGCGGTGGTGCACGCGGTCGAGGTCGAGAGGCTTGACGCCGAGCTGGAGTGGAAGGACCCGGAGCCGGTGGGGGAGAGGGCCTGGTATTACCTGCACGTGATCCAGCGCGATGGCGAGGAGGCGTGGTCGTCGCCGGTGTGGCTGCGGGGCAAGTGAGGGCAACAGCGCGGGAACCGGCGGGTCGCCACAGGGCGTTAACCCCCACAGACCACACGGAATCGCGTGCGGACGGTTTGAGGTGCATTCATCATGAGCAGACAGGTCATCACCGCTCTCGTGGTCATTGCCCTGTTGGCGGCGGTGGGGATCATCAACTACGCGAACAAGATGGACCCGACCCAGCTCGCCGCGCGTGGGGTCGGGCGGGGCGAGCACTCGCACGACGACCACAAGGATGAGCAGGAGCAGCCGCCGCTGTCGCGCGATGACGCGGACTACGTGCTGCCCATCGGCCCGGAGGATGCGCCGGTGAAGATCATCGTGTGCTACGAGTCTATCGGCTACGTGCGCGATGAGTACCGCGACATCGCCGAGCAGATCGCAAGCGAGTACGGCGAGCTGGTGCGCATCGAATTCATGGATGGCACCAAGCCGGAGAATCGCCGATTCATGGACAGCATCTCGCCCAGCCTGCGCAACGGCCTGATTATCAACGGCGAAGTGGTCAAGGAGGTACCGGGCACGACCTTCGGCATAGTCTCGTTCAGCGGTTCGCCCCAATTCGAGGAGTGGACGGTAGCTGAGTTGCGCATGGCGATCGAGCACGAACTCAAGCAGAAGGGCGTGGAGTTCACTTCGCACGTTTCCGACAGCCCCATGCCCGGCCCCCAGGGTCCCGGAGATCAGCACCGGCACGAAGAGAACGACCGTATCCCACATTGACCGAGGAGAAGATACCGGCGGGGAGGAAGCGAGGGCTGACCGGGAAGCGATGCGGTCGGCCCTCTTCGCATGTGCACAGAGGCCGACGGCCCGGGGCATTCACTCGCGCAGTCAATGGACAGGAGGACGATGATGGTGCGGGCGATCACGCGCAGCATGGCGGTCATGATGGCGATGAGCCTGGTGGCAGGGGCGTGCTCGGCGGAGCCCCTGAGCCGACACGATCTGGGGCGCACGGTCAAGTTCAAGATCCTGGTGGACAAAGTGATGCAGCCGGTGGCAGGCTGGCATACCGAGGAGTGGATGGTGCGCGAGTGCGCCGAAGCGGGCTTCAACGTCTACTCGCCGCGGCGCGCCAACGACCTGGACGAGGTGCGGCAGGTGACGCAGTGGTGCCAGAAGTACGGCATCCTGCATCTGCCGTGGATGCGGGGGACGTTGTCCGCCAGCCTCAGTGACGCGAACGCCGACGGCAAGCGCATGGTGTGGGAGTCCGGGCTTGAAGATGAGCTGTGGAGCCCTAACTCCGACGAGTTCTGGGAGTGGACCAACGGGCTGATCATCGAGTACGCGAAGATCAGCGCGGAGATGCCGGCCCTGTTCGGCGTCTTCCTCGATTACGAGAACTACGCCCTGGGACCCAACGGGTACTCGCTGTCGTACGATGATCTGATCATGAGCAAATTCGCGCAGGAGAAGGGGATCCAACTGCCTGAGCTGGCCCTCGACGAGCGCGCGGACTGGCTGCGGGCGCAGGGGCTGCACGATGAGTTCGAGGCCTTCCAGATCGCGCACTGGCGCGAGCGCTGCCGGACGTTGCGCGAGGCCGTGGATGCCATCGACCCGACCTTTCAGTTCTGCATCTACCCGGCGCCCGGCACGCTGTTCATGGTGGAGGCGACCTACCCCGAGTGGGCCACGGAGCAGGCGCCACTGATCCTGGCCGATGCGGTCACCTATGGCCGCTCGACGCTGCTGCCCCACGCTGAGGCGCTGGAAGCCAACCGCAACGCGCTGCTCGAGCGGCAGCGGTTCGCGGAGGAGACCGGCATCCCGATGTTCTACACCGGCGGGATCGACCCGGCGGTCAAGGGCGCCGACCCCGAGTTCTGCGGGCGCAACGCGGCCATGATCTCCGAGATCACGGACGGCTACTGGATCTTCTACGAAGGCCCGGAGTATACGGGCACACATCCGGAGTACTTCAAATGGTTCGCGGCGGCGCACGAGGCCATCGACGCAGGCGACTGGCAGTGGGCATGGCAGCCGCGCGAAACGCCCGACACCTGGGGCCTCGATGAGCTTGTGGTGGAGCACCCCGAACGCAAGCAGCTCGTGGTCTACGGCGCGAAGAGACCGTTCATGCAGATGCTGCAGGCCAACGAGGAGTATGAGGTCCACGAGATGGCGGGCACCTCGGTGAACTATCTCTCCGGCGCGGATGTGGTGATCCTGCAGAACTTCAACCAGGCCCTGCGGAGCAACGCACCGTTCATCCGCACTCTGGTCGATTACGTGGCGGGGGGCGGAGGGCTGATGCTGGCGCACGATACCGCATGGTTCATGGCCAGCCCGTTCCCGGAGATAGCCCGACGCGGTTACCCCACGCAACGGGTGGAAGCCGAGCGACATGTGGTGGAGACCGACCTGCTCACCGAAGATGTGCGCCATCCAGCCCTGCGCGGCATCGCGCCGGGGACGCAATTCGCTACCGAGTTCCGCGACCACATGATCTTCCGGCCGGGCGAGGCGGGCACAGTGCTGGTGCGCAATGAGTTCGGCGACCCGGTCTACGTCGCGGGGCAGGTGGGGGAGGGGCGCGTGATCTTCTCAGGCTGCTACTACGGCTACAGCAACCCGCTGAGCGGCGATGAGGCCCAGGTGTTCTGGCGTGCGGTGGACTGGCTGTCCGGCGAGGGACCGGACTACCGGCCACCCATGCGTCGCGGTGGCGGCGGACCGCATCCGGCAATCAAATGGCCGGACCGTCCCCGCTTCGATTGAGAGGACCGGTACAGGCCAAGCGCGGCGGGCGATCGGGACGGACACGGTCGCCCGCCGCTGCGGTTTCGGATGGCGCCGAATGGTCAGCCGATCCCCATGGTGCGCTTCATGGTGGCGACGTGCACGCCCTCGTCCACGAGCGCGATCGAGCTGAACGGGATGCGCACCTCGCCCTTGCCTCCGCCCTCTGCTTCGTAGAAGAGCAGCACCGAGTTCTCCTCGGGGCGAGACTCGCCGGCTCCGACGATGAGCCCTTCCCCGGCCGAGACGCCCTTGAGCGCATCGATACTCGCCAGAACCGCCTCGGGCACTGAACTGCACACGTAGATCCGCATGTTCTCCATCGCCGGCCCTCCTGAGGGACACCATTCGTGGCGTCGTCGCACAACTAAGTGTACGTATTCTTCCTCAGTGTTGTCGCCTCCTCCAAGTATCAGCGCACGGATTCACGGATGTGTGACCGAATACAATCGCGGTTTGCCGCCCCGCAGGCCATGGCCCACAGGAGAGGGCATTTCTACTTTGCTCCAACCGAACATTATCACTATGCGCCTGCATCGACTGATCGGCTTGCTTGACGCGAGGGTGTCCGGGGACGGATAATAGCCCTTATCCAACGAGGTTGCCCGACGGGCGCCTCGCAAGCGCAGATCACAGGGAGAACCTGGGAGGCATGAGCATGCGTACAGGTTGGGTCGTGCCCGGCAGTCTGGCCATGGTCGCGGTGCTGCTGATGGGAATACTCGGCGGCTGTGGGGAGAAGCCGCAGACGAGTGAGGTCGTGGACATTCCGACGCCTGAGGCCGCGCCTGGAGTCGCGCCGGAGGGCGCCGGCACCGACGCACCCGCCGCCGAGATTCCGGAGAGCGCCGAGACGCTGGCGGATGTGCTGGGGACCTTCCAGTTCCCCACGAGCTTCGTCATGACGGTGACCACCGCCGGAGGCGACGAGGCGGCCCCGCGGAGCGGGACCATGACCGTGATGATGGACGGTCAGCAGATGGCGAAGATGCGCATGGAAGAACAGGGCGAGCAGGGCTCCGAGGTCATGATCATGGACTTCGAGAACCAGATAATGACCTCGTACAACACCAAGAGCAATGAGGGCTTCCAGTTCCCGATCAGTGACGAGGAGGCCGCCGACGCCCCCGACCCCACCGAAGGCTACGACCCCACGTACCGAATTCTGGGCAGTGAGACCATCGACGGCGTGGACTGCTGGAAGGTCGAGGTCACCGGCGATCAGGGCGAGGGGACCATGTGGATCGGCAAGGCCGACGGCCTGATGCGCAAGGTCGAGGCGCCCGAGGGCACCCAGACGATGAGCTACACCGACATCAATTCGGTGTCTGACAGCGTGTTCGAGGTGCCGGGAGACGTCAAGTTGACCGACATGTCCGACCTGCAGGTGCCCGACATGCCTGAGGGTGGGGAGTAGCGACCACGGGAGGGAGCTGACCGGCCGATGGCACACTCGGGGTCGAACGCGCTCGCGCGCAAGTGGCGCGCGGGCCTGGGGATGGGCTGCCTGGTCGGTGGCCTGCTCATGGTCCTGATACTCACGGGGCTGGGGATTGCGGTGCGGCGCTCGCCGGACCGCTTCCCCGGCCTCGTTCGCGCCTGGTTCGGCGCGGACACACAGATCACCACCACCGAGGGCGGCAGCCTCACCCTCGAGCAGCTCAAGGCCATCCGCGGCGTACGCCCCACCGTCCAGGTGACGCTGACCGAAGACGACATCAACTCCTACCTCGACGAGCACCCCGAGGCGGTGGGGTTGCCGCAAGGCTTCGCTGCGCCGCGCGTGCGCTTCCGCGACGGCGAGGTCCAGATGGGGATGCGCACCAGGGTGTTGCTGATTCCGGTGCGCGTGACGGTCTCGATGGCGCCGCGTGTCGAGTCTGGAGAGCTGCGTCTATCGGTCACCAAGGTGGACGCCGGCGGCGTGTCGCTGCCGGGTGAACTGCGCGGCATCGCCGAGCGGCAGGTGAGCAGACTGCTGTCCGAGCGCCTGCTGTCCGCGGGCCTCGAACCGGAGTCGGTCGAGGTGGGGGAGGGGACGCTGACGGTGGCCGCGCGCCTGGTGCCGGTGCCGGAGACGACCGAAACGCACTCGGTGGAGAGCGGCGACGGGTAGACTGCGCGGATCGCTACGGAGACAGCAACGATCGGGACGGGCGGGGCAGCCCGCCCCTGCGGATGACAAGGGCAAGGGCACCGGAGCACGGGCGGGACGCCCCTCCGCACGGCATCGGCAACGGCAAGCGGGCTGGGGGCGAACGACATACGGCACGACCGGCCTCAAGCCCGGCCGCTCCTTCGGGGGGATGATGGAGAGGTTGGGGCTGGGGCGAGAAGTTGATTCAGGTGAGTGACGGCCGCGAGCGATTGCCGCTGTGCCTCGATTTGTGTATACTGCTATGTATACACAAAGGTCTACCGGAGGCATGATCATGGCGCAGACCGTGCGGATCAGCGCGCGAACACACCAGGCGCTCAGGCGACTGAGCGACGAGCGTGGCCAGCCCATGACGGAGGTGCTGGCCGAGGCCGTCGAGCGGTTGCGACGCGAGGATACGCTACGGCGGGCGAACGAGGCCTATGCCCGCCTGCGAGAGGCCCCCGACGCCTGGGCGGAGGAGCTGCGGGAGCGCGAAGCATGGGATGCAACGCTCGGCGATGGGCTGGATGACGACCAGTGAGCGCTCCCATGCGAGGCGAGGTGTGGTACGTCGATCTGGACCCGGTTCGCGGCCATGAGCAGGCCGGGCGCCGGCCGGCGCTGATCGTCTCGGCGGACATCTTCAATGGGGGCCCGGCCGGGCTCGTGATACTGGCGCCGATCACAACCCGAGACCGAGGTGTGCCCCTGCACGTGGGCGTTGATCCGCCCGAGGGCGGCGTGCGGCAACGATCGTTTATCAAGTGTGAAGATGTGCGATCTGTGGATATCACCAGATTGTCGCGCAGGCTCGGCGCGGTAGCCTCGGAGACCCTGGCCGAGGTCGAAGACCGACTGCGTACGCTGCTCGATCTGTAGCGGCGAGTATCCTACCGGCAGCAACGGGAACGGTGCATGGGCTCGTAACTGCCGTTCACAGCTTGAACGCGTTGAGGATGTCCGGGTGCAGGCCGTCGAACTTCTCGAGGTGCGCAATGCGCTCCCTGCGCAGTTCGCCGACATACTCGTCGATCTGTTCCTGCGAGTAAAAGTGCGCGGGGTTGAAGCGATCCAGGTTCACGCCCTCCACCGCGGCGGGGACCTGCGTGCCCCAGACCGGCTCGTCCTCCCACTCGATCTCCTCACGCACGATACCCCGAATGATCGCCGCCATCTCGGCGATAGCGACCCGATCAACCTTCTGCACGACTCTGCGCTCGCCGGTGCGTTCATCAACCTCGAGGATCTCACCGACGCCACCGGTGTTGAGCTGGTAGCAGTCGATGCTGTCTTCGTGGGCGCGGAGGATCTCATAGAAGCGATTGCCCTCGAAGGCCTCGTCTCCGACGATGAACGGGTTAGTGCCGACTACGCGGATCGACTCACCCGCGCGCAGAGGGTTCGAGCCCGAGGTGTGCACCGACTCACCAAGCATGAAGGCCGCCGCGCCCTGAGCGGCGGTGAGCTTGGCCGCCGGGGGGAGGATGGTGTTGCGCCGGGTGATGAAGGCGATGATCAGCCGATCGAGTTCCTCGAGCGGCGGCAGGTTGATGCTATCGGAGGCCAGCGGGCCCAGGTCTTCGCGCCGCACTACCGCGCGGCCGTTGCCGGTGAGGACTTCGTCGCCCATGTAGACGCGGCCGAGGTAATCGACCATGACGTTTTCGAAGACCGTTCGCGGAGACTTGGCGGCCTCATAAAGCAACGGCTGCGAGCCATCCTCGAGCGAGTCGGTCTTGATGAACAGGCCCGCCTCCGAGCCCAGGGCGCTGCCGTCCTCGCGCAGGAAGACCACGTCGTCCTGGACGAGATAGACCTCCTCACCGGGGCGGTCAAGGTCGTGAGTGTGGGCGGAATGCGTGGTTTTGCCGGTGGCGGTGAGGCCCAGCAGCAACATGCCGTAACGCTTGAGCTTACCCGAGGCGGTGCGGGCGGTGATGAGCTTGCTGCCCGCGTGCAGGCCGAGCATGCCGCGCGCCTTGGCGAACCACATGGCCATGCGCAGGAAGCCCTTCTTGGCTTCGCCGAAGTAATCGGTGCCCAGCACATAGGTGACGCCGATCTCGGGGAACACCAGCGCCTGGCGGTCCTTCTCCTGCCACTCCGGGATGTAGACCAGGTTCATCTCCGGCCCGGTGGCGTGCTTGGGGTCGAACAGGGTCTGGTACCACATGTACGGGAGGCGGATGCAGTCCTTGCGGTGGGTGGAAACGTACATGGTGCAGTGCGGAGCAAAGTCCGGATTCTGCCCCATGGTGCGCGCAACTCCCACCAGAGGCGCCTGCTGCATGTAGCGATGAACCTGCTTGAGGGTTTCAGGGAGCTGGCGGATAATGCGCTGCTGGTCGGCGTTGAGATCGGGCTCCATCACCTCGGGGCCGCCGAGGATCACCGTGAGGTCCTTGCTGCGATTGCGCACACAGCTCGAGTAGTTGACGTTGCCGAAGTGAGTGCGCACGCCGTAGGGCTCCGCCATCCGTCGCAACTGATCGCCATCGGGTCGCGCAACGTTATCCTGATCGCGCAACTGCTCGATGGCACGATTGATCTCCTCATAGTACGAGCGCATAGTTCACTATCCTTGCCGAGCCGTGTTATCGGGCCATGCGACCGTAGCCGAAGGCGCGCATTCGCCGGCCGCGTTCCAACATGCGGATAGCGCGGCACGCGACGCCGCTCAGGCTGGATATGGCTACTGCTTCTCAGAATTGATTATATTCCTCTGCCCACATACGGCTACCTCCTCCTGCGGGGACTTTCTTAACCGCGCCTGTCTCACGCGGCAGATCGCCTTGCACAGGCACACAGGTGAAAGCGGTTGCGAGGAACAAATGACAACATCGAGGTTTCCTAGACCTGTAGCGTAGCCCGGCGGTGTACATCGGAGCCGCCCGCGCCCGGATACATTCTCTGCCAAGCGAAGGGATGACTATGCGCTCGTTGTCTGTGTGTGCATGGTGCCTGACCGCCGTGCTGCTTATCGCCGCCCGGGGCCCGGCCGAGGATGCGCCTGCGGTCTCGAGCTTCGATTTCGAGCAGGCTGAACCCGCAGCGTGCTGGAGGAGCACGGCGCACGAAGCCGTGCTGTCGATTGTGCACGAGGCCGACCTGGTGCGCAATGGCGGCGGTGCGCTGCAGCTCACCTGGACGGCGCTGGATGGTCAGCTCGCCTTTCTCGAGCTGGGGCCGGTGGCACTGGCGGGGCGGCCCAGGTCGCTATCCCTGAGCATCCGCATGTCGGAGGCCTCCCCACTGATGTACGCGGTCAGGGAGAGCGATGGCTCGGAGTACCAGGGTTACATGTACACGCCGGGCGGGCGTTGGCATGATCTGGCCGTGGACCTCGACGAGCTGATGCTCTCGGAAGTGTCGGAGGACGAGAACGGGCGCCTGGACGTGGGACAGATCAGCGCCATCGTGGTGGCCGACATCAGCAATCTGCCGGGCGAGGCGGGCAAATCGCTGGGGATCAAGCAGGGCGAGCAGCGAATGTGGCTGGATGACGTCACCATCAGCGAGCGGCTGGCGCCGCATCGCTCGAGGCGGGGGCCCGAGGGCGAGATCATCATCGACGACTTCGACCTCGACCCGCTGCGCTGCCTGCCCATTGGCGGCCCGAACCTTGAACTGACCACGGGCCCGGATGGCGAGGACCCGTCCGCGCTGCGTGTCGGTTACGATCAGCAGGGTTATCGCTGGGCGGGGTTCGTGGCGGCGGTGGGTTATCTCGACCTGGCAGACTGCACGCAGATCGGGCTGCGCGTGAAGGCGGAATGTGCGGCACCACTGACCGTGGTGCTGGAGGAGCGCGATGGCTCGAAGTACGCGGTGCACCGGCGGCTCGATCCGGAAGCCGGGTGGCACGACCTGGCAGTGGACTTCACGCAGTTCAAGCTCGATCCGGCCACGCGCGATGAGAATGATCAGCTCGACCTCGACCAGCTTCGCGTGGTGATCCCTGTGGTGAACACACGCAGGGCACAGGTGGGGGACGGCGGGAGCGGGGCGTGGCTGGTCAGCCGTATCTGGTGCCGCTGACTACCTACTCGGCGGGCACCTGCTCGGCATCGCTGCGCTGCAGGGCCGCGGTGATGATGGCATCACGAATCGCGAGACGCCAACGGTCCGCCAGCTCCTGCGGCTGTACCCGGAGAGAGCGCGCGTCCTCATCGGTCGCCACCACCACTTCACGCTCGCCGGCGAGCACGGCGACACCGCCCTCGACCGGACCGGTGGTGAGCTGATTGGGCGTGAAGGGGTGCTGCAGCGCCTCAGTGAGCGCCTCGGCGGCGGCGGACACACGCTGGCCGGGCCCCAGATCTGCGGCGGCCTCAGTGATCTCGAGCACGATCTGATCGTCCACGACAAGCTGCCCGGTCTCCTGCCCCGCAGTGCCCACGCGCACCGACTGTGCGCGTACCGTAATATCCACGAGCCGCACGGCCTCGGCCTCGGCCGGCTCCGCCGGCACGAGGTGGTGCTCCAGGGCGGCCGCCACGGCTTCGCGCAGATCGGCGTGCGTCCAGGCGAAGCCCGGCGGATGGAGAAAGCTGACGGTGCGGTGATGGTCGTCGTCCCCCCAGGTGACGGTTGCGCTGCCATTGATGAAGATGGCCACGCTGTCGAGACCGGCCTCTCGCCAGCGGCGTTCACCCTCTGCCTGGTCAATATCGATGATCTCGACACGCAGCTCCCCCGGGTGCTCGGCCTCCAGCTTGTGCAACAGATCGATCGTCGCCTGCTGGCAATCGAGGCCGCCGTGCAGATACGCGGTGATGGTCACGCCGGAGGTAGAGAGCACGGGTGGGGGAGATGGAGGGCGCGATCGCCGCGGGCAGCCCCAGCCGACAATCATCCCCACCGCTACGGCCGCCAGCACAGTCACTGTGAGGTGAGGCCTGGCCTGGTCCCGCATGGGCGCCACGAGGTCGATCACCTCCACGGCTGACGCATCACCTGCGCAGGCCGGTAGATCGACCTCTCAGCGCGTGAAGCGCAGTCGGTCAGCGTGGGCGTCAGTCGGTAGTCGTGATGCTCACGGTACGCGCCGCGGCATCCCAGTCAACCGTGGCATTGAGAGCCTCGGCCACCCGGCGGATGCCCACCAGCAGGCGCCCGTCCACCGTGATACCATCGCTCTGCATGACGATGGTGCACACCGGCCCCCGGCAGATGGTCACGCGCTTGCCGGCCGCATCGTAGTCCACCTTGCCGCCCACCGCCTCGGCGGCGACGCGCAGAGGCACATACACCTGATTGTTGTGCAGGGTCGGCGCGGGGTCGGAGGCAATCGTTCTCCCGTTGGCGACCAGCGTAATGTCTGAGGCCGCCGCCCAGCAGGTGAGAGCGAGCGTCCCGAAGGCGAGCGCGATACCAATCGTGCGCATTGTTGCCCTCCTGTGATTCGCTTCGAACACCATCGTACCGACCGGCGCCGCCCGCGTCAAGAACAGGCGGCGTCGGAGCCATGCAGCAGATTGGACATCGGCCAGCCACGGCATTCACCGCCTCGATGGCGCAACTGCCCGCGCGCGCGGCCGTCCGCTCTCAGCGGTGGTGTGGATTCACTCTATTTCCGGGTCTTTCCAATGCTCCTTCTCCGCGCCCGCGATGCCCGCCAGTGCCAGGTGCAGCGTTGCCATCAGCTCGGCGTTCACCGGCGGGATGGGCTCGTTGATGCGGATCAGGATCCCCCACTTGCGCGCGTTCTCCGACAGCGCCATGAGTTCTTCCTCGGCGGCCCGATCAGCCGCCGGGATCCCGTACACGCCGCCGACCTCAGGCTCCTCGGGGGCCTCCGCGAGTCGCCTCTGGCGCCCCAACAGCTCCCCGATGGTCACATCAAGGCGGTCCTGCATGGTCTGTTCGCCCAGGAACCAGGCCTGCGAGTGCTGGGTGAGCATGCTGATGATATACAGCATGTCATACCTGGGCTGGCTCTTGCCCGATTCCCACGAGCGCACAGTCCATACACTGATGTTTAAGGCATCGGCGAAGTCCTGTGCGGTCCGGTAACCCGCCTCGCGGCGCGCCTGGGCAATGCGGTTGCCCATGGCCCGCGCCAGCTCGGCGCGGTCAACATCGAAGATCTTCGTACCTTCTTCGTTACTCGACATCAGCAAATCTCCTCCAGCCGGCGGATCCCCTTGCCGCCTCGCCTCAGAATAGCGTGCCCGAGTTGGGCACCAACGACCCCCTCGGATGCGTCGGCCTGCGCATCCAATCATAGCAGTTTGCCACACATATGCAAGAGTTCACGGAATTCTGCAGGCAGCAGCCGTCCAGGCCTGATGTGGGAATGAGCCCCGACGGAATCCGCATGGCCTGCCGTACGTCTCAGTCGTGTGGCACGGCAGCAAGTGACGGCGGGCATCACCAGGCTGTGAGGGAGTGATATCCATGACCATGAGCCAGAAGCGGAAGACGGCCCTGGCCGCGCTGGCGGCCCTTGCCTTGATCGCGGTGACCGTGGTGGCTGCGACCGGCCTCAGACCGCACATGGCTGTGACCGAGCAGACGTCCGGTCGTGTCGGAGCCTGCGCCGATTGCGCCGAAGCCACCTGCTCGGCTGAGGCGTGCGCCGGCGTGGTCGCCGATCGCTGCATCGGTTGCGCCAGGTGCGTGGCGGTGGCGCCGGAGGCCTTCAGGATGAATGCGCAAACGGGCAAGGCGGAGATAACGCCCGGCGCGCCGGCGCGCGCCATCGCCCGCGGCGCCCGGGCGTGTCCGGTGGGCGCCATCGTGCAGTAGCGCCTGTTTGCGCAGTTGCGCGTGGTGCCCGCAGCTCAGGCGGCTCGAGATCGGGCGGCGGAGCCGGATGGCTCCGCCGCCTGTGCGTCTGCCCACCGCCGGGCACTGCTCCTTCGCCCGGCGTTGCTCGGCGATTACACGCTTTTGCCTTCCGGCATCGGCATTCAAGAACCATGAGCGCCACGCCGATACTGTGCTCGGCGGCACAGCGCTGACAATCACTTCGGGGGCCTCCCATGAGCGAGACTGTTCGCGCGGACTCTCGGCCGCAGCCGTCGTCATGTCATCTCGCCCACAACGGCGCGTCCTCGCTGCTGTGCCGGCATCCGCTGGAGGCGTCGCGTCTGGCCGGTGAGCACGCGTGGCTCATCGACCGCGTAGCCGACCGGCTCGCAGTGTGCTGGCCCGACCAGGTGGACCGGGCGCGTCTGCGCCATGAGGCCTGGCGCGTTCTGGAGCGGGCCGCAGCGTGTGTCGAGCGCGTCGAGGACCTGGCGGCGGCGGCGGCCGAAGCCATCGACCGGCGCATGCGCGAATCGGTGGCCGCCGGCGAGTGGTACCGGCTGACACTCGCGCGGCGTGTGCGGCCTCTGTGCGCAGCATGGCGGGGCATGCTCATGGCCGGGCGCCGACCGACCGATCGAACTCTGTGCTCGCGCCTGCACATCGGGACGAACGAGATCGCGGGCCTCTTCGTCGATGCCGCGCTGGTCTTCCTCGTCGATCCGTCGGCGCTGCTGCCCTCGCAGACCGACGCGCTCGATGCCGTCTCCGAAGCCATCGTCGAACTGCCCACCGGGCAGCAGCTTGCGGTTGCACTGTACTTCGAGCAATACCTGACCATCCCCGAGATCGCGCGAATCATGAGCAGCGAACCCGGGGCCACCCAGGAGCTGCTCGGACGCGCCGTGATGTTCGTCAGCGCCCACGGGGGACTCGCGCGTCGAGCGGGCGGCCGAGCCGGAAGTGCGTGGTGGCACGGACAGACGGACGGCTTGTGATCGCCCACGGCGCGGATTCGCCCCATCCTCCGAAGGCATAAGACCGTGCGCGCGGAAACTTCCTGCGCCGTCGCGGCGATCCTGTCACCCGACCTCCGGAGGCTGGCCGATGACCGAGCGCGAGCGCTTCCTTGCGATAATTCGCGGCGAGGAGTTCGACCGCATCCCCTACATGTTCGGTGGGCCACGCGCCTCGACGTTCGCGGCGTGGCGCCGACAGGGCCTGAGCGAGGAGCAGCAGCGCACCTGGGGCGACTTCATCGGGGCCGACGGCGGCATGGGCATCGGCAAGTTCTTCGCCGGGCCATGGCCGGGGCGCGAGGAAGAAATCATCGAGGAGCGCGGCAACCGGCGCATCTGGCGTGACGCCTGGGGCGCGCTGCGCGAGGACGCCATCGAACAACCCACCGAGGGCTTTGCCACGCGACGCTACCTCGAATACCCGGTCAAGACACGCGCCGACTGGGAGGCGATCAAGCCGCACTTCGACCCGCATACTCCCGAGCGCACCGAGCCCCTCGCAGTCCACCAGGTACCCAGGAGCCTCAACCCGGATGGCTACCGCCATCACCCGGTGGGCGGTACCCACTGGAGAGAGTTGGTTGAGCGCTGCAATGCTGCGGACGTCCCGGTGCGGACCAGCTTCTGCGGCCCCTACTGGGCGATCCGCGACCTGTGCGGGATGGAGGGGCTGTCGATCATGTTCTACGACCAGCCCTCCCTGGTCCACGAGATGTTCGAGTACTGGACCTGGTTCATCACCGAGATCTTCGACGAGCCGCTGCGCGCGATCAAGGTGGATGAGTTCGTCCTCAGCGAGGACATGGCGTTCAAGAAGCAGGCGATGATGTCGCCGCCGCTGATGCGCGAGTTCCTACTGCCGGTCTACCGCACGCTCTACGCCTTCATGAAGGAGCGCGGCGTCGAGGCCGTGACCATGGACTCGGATGGCTACAACAACCAGATCCTCGACGTCCTCTACCCCGAGACCCTGGACGGCATCAATCCCATCGAGATCGCCGCGGGCAACGACCCGGAAGAGATCCTCACGCGCTATCCGGGCATCTTCATTCACGGCGGCGTGGACAAACGTGAGCTGGCCCGGTCGCGCGAGCGACTGCGGGCGGAGGTGCGCAGCCGTTATGAAAGCGCCTGGCGGCATGGGACGTACATCCCGACATGCGACCACGGCGTGCCGCCGGATATCCCGCTGCGAAACTTCCTCTACTACGTAGAGCTGGCGAAAGGGTTGTGCAATGGCGAGGACCTCGACCGCTACGAGCCGGCGGGCGAGCTGGAGACGCAGCTCGGGCCGATCGAGGAGATGTTTGACCACCGCTCGGCGGTCGCGCGGGCATGCGGGGATGAGGAGTAGGG
>CAZTZN010000094.1:0-17695 GCA_964617715.1 uncultured Armatimonadia bacterium
CGAGGCGCACTCGCAGACCAGCGCGACCGCCGCGGCGGTCGCGCTGGTCGTGATGGGGGGCGGGCCTGCACGCGACGAGGCCGAGGACGTTGTGCGCTTCCTGGCGGCCATGCAGGCGGCCGATGGCGGCCTGCGCGCTCACGCGCGCGCGCCCGAGGCCGACCTGCTCTCCACCTTCACCGGCCTGCTGACCCTGCCGGCCGTGACGGATGAGCCGCCGATCGACCTCCCCGCACTGGCGCGCTTCGTGCGGTCGGTGGCCCGGCCCGGAGGCGGCTTCGGCGCATGTCCGACCGATGCGGGTGCGGATGTGGAGTACACCTACTACGGCATCGCGACGCTGGCGCTGCTGCGGACGATGGCGGGTGAGCGGTAGTGCGCATTGTCCACCTCGCGGCCGGCGCGGCCAACATGTACTGCGGCGCGTGCGCGCGCGACGCGGCCCTGGCGCGCGCTCTGATCGCGCGCGGGCACGAGATGCAGATCGTTCCGCTCTACACGCCGCTGCGCATCGAGGGCGATGAGCCGCTGCCCATCACCGACGTGCATCTGGGCGCGATGAACGCGTACCTGCAGCAGCTTCACTCCGGCTTTGCGCGCCTGCCGCGACCGCTCGCCCGGCTGCTCGATCACCCGCGGCTGCTGAGCTGGCTGTCTCGCTTCGCAGTCAGCACCAGGCCCTCTCAGCTCGGTGCGATGACCGTCTCGGTGCTCGCGGGCGCGGACGGCCGGCAGAGCGCGGAGCTGAGCCGCCTGCTCGACTTCCTGGCCGCCCAGGCGCGGCCGGACGCGATCACCATCACCAACTCGATGCTCTCGGGTATCGCGCCGGAGATCAAGCGGCGACTGGGCGTTCCGGTGGTGTGTGAACTCAAGGGCGAAGACGGCTTCATCGACGCCATCCCCGACCCGCACCGCGCCCAGGCCATCACGCTCGTGCGTCGCAACGCGGCGAGCATCGACCGCTTCGTGGCGCCGAGTGACACCTACGCGCTGCACATGGCGCGCTACCTCGACGTGCCGCGGGAGCGCATCGTGGTGGTGCGCTCGGCCATCGACGTCGTGGACCTGCAGCGCGATGGGCCGCGCGCGCGGGATCCCTTCGCGGTCGGCTACCTGTCGGTGATCACGCCGCGCAAGGGCCTGCACGTGCTGGCCGAGGCCTTCGAGCGGCTGGCGGCCGACGGACGTGACGCGCGGCTGCGGGTTGCCGGGCAGGTGCTGGATCGGCGCTACCTGCGCGACATCCAGCGGCGGGTGCGGCGCGCGGACCTGGCCGACCGGGTCGAGTTCCTCGGCGAGCTGGAGCGCGCGGAGAAGATCGCGTTCCTGCACTCGCTGAGCGCGCTCGTGCAGCCGAGCATCAAGCCGGAGGTGCTGGGCACGGTGGCGCTGGAGGCGCAGGCGGCGGGGCTGCCGGTCGTCGCGCCGGACGAGGGCGTGTTCCCGGAGATGCTGGCGGCGACCGGCGGCGGGGTGCTGTTCGCGCCTGCCGACGCCGATGACCTGGCGGCCGGGCTCGCCGGGCTGATGGACGACCCGGGCGCGGCGGACGCGATGGGGGAGAGCGGCGCGCAGGCGGTGGCGCGGTTGCACGGCGAGGCGGCGGTGGGCGAGGCAATGATCGCGCTGCTCGATGAACTGCTCACCCACCCCCGGAAGGCGGGTGGCGACTAACGTGGCGAAGAAGCTGTGCAAGCTGGCGAAGAAGGAGAAGTTCGATCAGATCGGTGCGCTGGCGCTGAACGCGCGCTTCATCTGCGCGAAGTGCGGCCGCACCGCCGCCTGGTCCGAGAACCTGTGCAAGCCCCGCAAGATCAAGGTGGAGGGGTAGCGGCCGGCAGGTGTCCGACCGCCCGCGCCGAACTGATGCTCAGGCGCACACGCCGCGCCTTCGGGGGAAGCCGATGAGCCTGTGGCGACGCTCGCGCGCCGTGCGCATCACCGCCAGGATCGTGCTGGGTCTGCTGGCGGTGCTGGTTGTCGCCTGGCTGTCGCTCTACCTGAGCACCGAGCGCGCCCTCCGCGCCGAACTGCAGCGCATCCGCGACGCCGGCGAGCCCACGTCGCTCGCCGACCTCGTCCCGCCGCAGGTCCCCGATGACCAGAACGCTGCGCTGGTGTACGCGCGCTACTACGCCAAGGCCGGCCCCGTTGCCGAGCGCCTCAGCTTCGCGCGGCCCGGCGACTGGGAACTCGTTAGTCGGTTCCCAAGCGACGCAGCGGTGGAGACGCAGGTGCGGGGGGTGCTTGCGCGACCCGAGGTGACTGCGGCCCTCTCGGACATCAGGCGCGCCTCGCATCTCCCGAGTGCCCTGGCCAACGATCGGCCCGAAGGCGGTGACAACCCGCCCTCACTGCTGGTCGCGCACGATGTCAGGTACTGGCTGAGCGCGAGGGCGGTCATGGCGGCCCGTGATGGCGACGGGGCGGAAGCGTTGGAGTGGGTCGCCGTCATCTTCCGCATCGCGCAGCAGATGGAGGCTGACCCTCGCGTCTTCCACCTGGTGCACTGGGTGCGGGGCCATGCGTGTCGGGCGGGGTGGCGCGTCCTCGAGGCGACCGATGTGCCGGCCCAGCGGGCGCGCGCCCTGGCGCGCGAGATCACGACGCCAGACCCGTGGGAGCGTGCGCGCCAGCAGTTGCTGGTGATACGCGCGCAGACGCTGGATGGCTTTCACGGGGACATCTGGGCGTTCTTCGCCGGCGTGGGGCTGCAGAAGGGGGACCTGTCTCCCAGGTACCGAGCGCTGCTTGGCTGCTACGGCAGTCTGCTCTTCCGTCCCATACGCAACGCCGACGAACTCAACTGCCTCAGGTACTTCAGGGACGTGCTCGCAGCGGCCTCCGTTCAGTCGCCCGTGATCGACGTGCGACCGCCACCGCGCGATCGGCCCTACCACGTCTGCTGTGACCGCAATCCGGGGGCCGCTCTGGAAGCCTGGTTCCTCCCGGTCGCCAGGTTCTGGCGGGAACTCGATCTGGAGCGCGTCCCTCTGGGAATGACGGGCCGCCGGGCAGCCTACATCAACATCTTCCGAACTGGCCTCGTCCTGGTGGCCCACAAGCAGGAGCACGGCGAGTACCCGCAGACCCTCGCCGACCTGCGCCTGCCGCCCGGCTGCGACCCGACGGGTGATCCGTTCTCAGGCGAAGCGCTGAGGTACTCGCGCCAAGGCGAGGGCTTCGTCCTCTACTGCGTCGGCCCTGATGGTGAGGACGACGGCGGCCGGTACGACCCCACCTCGGAGGGCGACATCGTCGAGAGCCTGGACCACTGACCGCCCTACCCCAGGTCCTCGATCTCCACGATGCGGCGGTTCATCATCGCCTCGTCGGCGGCGAAGGCGATCAGGTGGCCGTAGATCGAGTCGAGGATGCTGGTCGAGGAGATCGACGGCTCCTCGCCGCGCACCGCGTGCACGAAGTCCTCGACCAGGCGCATGTCGCCGCCGCCGTGCATGTCCATCGAGACGCTCAGATCCACAGGCTCTTCGGAGTACTCGTGGCCCGCGCGCGGGTCGGCATGGCGCACCACGAAGCGCCCCTCCTCCATGAAGCCCTGGATCTCGCCCCTGGTGCCCCAGATGTGGATGTCGCGGCCGGGCCGGGGCGTCCCTGTGACCATGTTGTGCGTGGCGATGGTCCCGTCTTCGAACTCGATCATCACCGATTGGTGGTCCATCACATCGCCGTCGGTGCGGTAGACGCAGCGACCGTGCGGGTTGTCCTCGCGCAGCGAGCGCTCGCGGTCCTCGTCGGTCGGGTTCTCGAGGTGCTCCAGCTCCGCCCACACGTAGGTGCCCCACAGCTTCTGCTCGAGGAAGTTCTTGCGCGCCGAGTACACGCAGTCGGGCTCGATGGCGCAATCCACCAGGCAACGTGTGCCCGAGCCCGCGGGCGCGTTGCGCTCGACGAAGACCGTGCGCGCGCCGAAGCTCGACACCCGGCGTGGCGCCACCCCGCTCTTGAACCACGCGATCAGGTCGAGGTCGTGGCAGCATTTGGCCAGCAGCATGGGGTTGACCTCGCGCCGGTTCCACTTGCCGCGCACGAAGCAGGTCGCCATGTGGTGGTAGCTGACCGCCTCGGTGGTGGAGATGGCGTAGATCTCACCGATCTCGCCGTCGAGGATGCGCTGCTTGATGGTCGCATAGAACGGGGCGTAGCGCAGCACGTGGCCGATGTTGAGCGTGCGGCCGGTCCGACGCACGGTCGCGAGCAACTCCAGCAGCTCCTCGCGGTTGGGGCAGATCGGCTTCTCGAGCAGCACGTCGTAGCCGGCCTCAAGCAGCGGCAGAGTGGTGGGGACGTGGTCGCGGTCCATGGTGCCGTTGATGGCCGCGTCGGCGAATCGTGGCACCTCGGCCATCTGCTGGGCGGTCTCGTACTGCCGCTCGGGCGGGATGTCGAAGCGCTCGGCGGCCCGGCGGCGGCGCACCGGGTCCGGGTCGGCGACCCCGACGATCTGCAGCAGCTCGGGCTTGCTCAGCGACAGGCCGGCATAACCGACGCCGCGGTGGCCGGCGCCGACGATGACGGCGGTAACGGGCGAAGCGCTCATGGGATGGTCCTCCTGCCGTGCGGGACGGCCCTGTGCCTCAAAGCAACGCGCCCGACCGCAGCGGCCGGACGCGCGTGTGAGCGAAGGGCGGTACTACCAGACAAATGGCGAATCGCTGCTGGGCGCCGCCTTGGTCACGACCACGTTGGCGGCGCGGGGGCCCTTGGGGTCCTCCTCGATGTCGAACTCGACCTCTGAGCCCTCGGTCAGGCTGCGGTAGCCCTCGCCGACGATGGCGGAATAGTGCACGAACACGTCCTCGCCGTCGTCGCGCTCGATAAACCCGTAACCCTTCGCGTCGTCAAACCACTTCACCCTGCCGGTCGCCATACAACACAGCCTCCGTCTCGTTTCTCCCCCGCTGCCCTGGTCGGCACCGGTCCAGCCTGTGCGCGTCCGGAACAACAACAGGAGTCGGCGGTCCTGCCGCCGTAATGAGTGCGCTGTCACCATAATAGCACAGCGAGCGAGAGAGGTGCAAGCAGAGCGATGGCGGCGCCGCACAGGCGGGCATGCCGGCGGGGGGAAGGGCCGGAAAGAAGCGACGCCCGGCTCCAGGCCGGGCGTCCGCGACAGGGTGTGGGCGAGTGACTACCACATCGAGGCGGCGTCATCGGCCGGTGCGGCCTTGGTCACGATGACGTTGGCGGCGCGAGGTCCCTTCGGATCCTGCTCGATGTCGAACTCCACTTCCGATCCCTCGGCGAGGGTCTTGTACCCCTCACCAACAATGGCGGAATAGTGGACGAAGACGTCCTCGCCGTCTTCACGCTCGATGAAACCGTAGCCCTTCGCGTCGTCGAACCACTTGACCGTCCCCGTTGCCATACGGGTTACCTCCCGGTCTTCTCGGTGCGATGTTCGCCCGACGGGAGCTAACCCTTGCGGCGAACAACAGCACAGCGAGGCGGACTGATACTGCCTAAAAGTATAGGCGAACAGCCCGTCCAGGGCAAGAGTTCTCGCGATTCTCCGGCGCAGCCGCCAACTGCCGGCATGGTCCGCTCAGACCGCCCCCGCCTCCTCCAGCGCGATCTGCGCCCAGCGGTCAAAGCGTTCGGGCCGGTGGTTACAGGTGTGCGTGTCCTTGAGTACGATCTCGACTACGCAGCCGTTGGCGCGGGCGACTGCGAGCGTCTCGCGAATATCGCGCCGGACGGCCTCTTCGTCGAACTGCACGGCCGCCAGCAGCGCCGGGTTGGGTTTCCACGAGAAGATCGCGCGATTGCCCAGGATCTCGGCCGTCCGGAGCACATCGGCCCACGGGCTGATGGAGATGCGCCGCAGCCGGGGCACCCGCGCGAGCAGGAAGTCGAGCTTGAGGTCCAGCGGCTCGCAGCAGCCGTAGCAGTTGAGGCCGAAGCGCTCGAGGATGGGGAGCTGGTAGGGCAGCACGTAGCGTTCGTGCATCGCCGGCGAGACCTCGGACATGGTCTGCGCCTCACAAAAGCCCCACATGTCGCGCAGCCGCACACGGCCGGCGAAGTCCTCGGCGGGCAGCTCGTCGGTGTAGCCGAAGCCGCCCGAGCCCACGTAGTCGTTACCGTTGTTGAGCGAGAGTACGCCCAGCTCCTCGAGCTGTTCGAGCCACGCCAGCTTGCCCTCCATGAGCCGGCGCATTCCCGCATGCACCATCTCGGGGTCATCGATCATGTCCCAGAACGTCTGGGTGATACCGCGCAGTTGCGTCCACTCGTCGATGAGGCCCAGCGCCCACCACCAGCGCCCGTGGAGCTTCACGTCAAGGATGTCGCCCAGCAGCTCCTGGTGCCGGGCAAGGCGGCGCGCGCTCTCCTCGGGGTCATGCGTGGCGGTCGGGGTCCGGATCCGCTCGATGTCCTGCGCACGCTGAATGGGTGCGTCCCAGATGTAGGCGCCGCGTGCGGCGCGCGGGTGCGTGACCTTCGGCCTGAGACCCCAGCCGGTGCTGCTGACCGCGAACGGGACGCGGTACTCGGCATCGACCACCTGGTCGTCGCCGAAGTGCTCGTGAGGGTAGATGCGCCGGCGCAGGCCCCTCTCGATATCGCGGGCGGCACTGCCCTCGCACCGGAGACTCTCCTCGGGAATCAGCTCTGTCCACGAGCCCTCCGGGGAGATGAAGACCGGCGGGCGCACCGGCTTCAGGGCGTTCTGCGCGTACCACACGCGCCGTCGCTGCTCCTGCACAGGGTCGGCGGCGAGGTCGGCGATGCGCTGCGCCAGGTCGCGCAGGATGGCGCGGTCGCGCGCGCTGATGGTCGGCTGCTCCACGGCATTCGCGCTCATGTACTTCGCCTCCCGCTGACCGGCAATCAGAGCTTGATGGTCTTCCACTTCCCGCGTTTGAAGATCCAGCCGATGATGAGGGCCTGTACGATGACCGACACAGCCAGCCCGAACCAGGCGCCGGTGGGGCCGTAGCCGAGGGTGATGGTGAACAGGTAGGCCAGTCCGGGCCCGAGGCCGGAGGTGGTGATGAGACTCACCCACAGCGGCGAGAGGGTGTCGCCCGCGCCGCGCAGGGCGCCTGAGAAGGCCATGCCCGCCGCGGTGAAGGGCAGCACCGCCGACAGGATGTGCAGCGACACCACCCCCCAGTGGATGGTCTCCTGGTCGGGGGTGAAGAATCCGATCAGGTAGCGGGCCGAGAGGATGAAGACCGCGGCCATGGCCGCCACGGCCGTGGCCGAGACGCGCATGACCGTCCAGCCGCTGCGCTCCGCCCGCTCCGGGCTGCCCGCCCCCAGGTTCTGCCCGACCGCCGTCATGGCCGCGCTCATCAGCGCCAGTCCCACCATCAGGCCGACCATCTGGATCTGGCCGCATACCGTATAGCCCGCCACCGCCAGCCGTCCGGCGTCGGTCTGGTTCAGGATCCACAGCAGCATCAGGTAGGCGAGGTTGCGGGTGAAGCCCTGGATGGACGACGGGATGCCGATGTAGAAGGTCTTCCACCACACACCCAGGTCGAGGTGCCAGCGGTTGCGCAGCGGCATGTGGATCGCGAACCGGCCGGATGAGATGATCCACAGCAGGATGATGGCGCCAACCCCGCGCGAGGCCACCACCGCCCACGCCGCCCCGGCCACGCCCAACGGGGGAAACGGCCCCCCGCCGAAGATCAGCAGCCATTCGAGCAGCACATGCCCGGTGTTGATCCCCAGCAGCAGGTAGAGCGGCGTGAGCGTGTCACCGGCGCCGTTCAGCGCGGCGGTGAGCATGAAGTTGATCATCAGCCCGATCGCGCCCACGAAGTAGACCTGGGTGTAGATAGTGCCGAGCCTGAGCACTTCGCCTTCGGCGCCGAGCGCGGCCAGCATGGGCTCAGCCAGCCACCAGCCGATCGGCATCATCGCAATCCCGGACAGCGTCGCCAGGATGAGGGCCTGGCGGGCAACTCCGGCCACGGCCCTGGCATCGCGCCCGCCGGTGTAGCGCGCCACCAGGACCTGGGTGCCGGTCGAGATGGCGAAGATGATCGCCATGAGCGTCATGATCGCGCCGCGGGAGGTGCCTACCGCAGCGATGGCGGCAGGGCCGAGGTATCCGACCATCTTGATGTCGGCCGCCCCCATCACCCAGTTCAGGAAGGCGCCGGTGACGATCGGCCACGACAGCAGCACGATGCCGCGCAGCAGGCTGCCCTGAGTGAGATCCACGCGACGCGGTGTGCGGCCCGGCTCGGGAACGGGCGCGTGAGGGCCGGCGCAGTCGCAGTCGTCGGGTTCGCCGTCCGTGAGTGTGGTCGGCTTGTCGGGTTTCGAACTCATCTACAGTCCCTGGTGTTTCGCATCGCGTTCGGCTGCGGGCACATGAATCCCCGGCCGGGGGGCCGGGGTCAACGTGGCATTCAGAACCTGCGCACACTCCATGGTTATGATACACGATGTGGCCCGCGCCGCAAACCTCCCTGTCGCCGGTCGCCGGGGGAGGGGGGCGCAGGGCCGCCTGACGCTTTCGCCGTGTCACGCGGCGGCATGATTATCTGGTGAGGCCGGGCAGGAGTTGGGTAAGCTTAAGGTGAAGTCACCTGTGGGTGGAATTGTGACGGCGAAGATGGCGTGGTTATTGCGATAACGGGAGCTATCCGGGGCGCATCCCGTCAAGACGGAATCGGGCCGTGGGAGGCGGATGGTCGAGACATGACGGTAGAGACTGTGCGCGAGGCATCCCAGGGGTGGTGATGACGGTGACCGACGGCGGTGTTGAGACCGTGGGTCTGCTGCGCACCGGTGTGGTCGGACTCGATGATATCCTGTGCGGCGGGGTGACGCCGGGGGCGATGGTGCTGGTCGAGGGGGTGCCCGGCTCGGGCAAGACGACGGTGGCCCTGAGCTTCCTGTGTGAGGGTGCGCTCACGCACAGCCAGCCGGGCCTGATGGTCACCTTCGAGGAGATGCCCGAGAGCGTGCGCCGCGACGCCCTCAGCTTCGGCTGGGACCTGGCGGCGCTCGAGGAGCAGGACCTGGTGCGCATCGTGTGCACCTCCCCGGAGGCCTTCGTGCAGGACACGCTCAGCCCCGACGGCATCTTCGCGCGCATGGTCGAGGAGGTGCAGCCCCAGCGCGTGGTGGTGGACAGCATCACGCACATGGGCCACCTGTCCTCCGACCCGAACGAGCAGCGGCGGCAGGTCTACAGCCTCTCGAACTACTTCAAGCGCCTCGGGCTCACCGCGCTGCTCACGCGCGAGCGGGAGGCGACCGACGCCGAGTCGGTCCCGGTGGCCGAATACGTGGCCGACGTGGTGATCCGGCTCGACTATCGGCTCATCCCTGACGTGGGTGAACGGGTGCGCGAGGTCGAGGTCACCAAGAGCCGGGCGCGGCCGCATGTCTCCGGCCGCCACCCGGTGGACATCAGCGCGGCGGGCATGCGGGTGTTCCCGCGGCTGTCCACCGCGCCCGTGGTGGAGATGGACCACGCCGAGGGCGAGCCCGAGACGCTCAGCAGTGGCTGCGACGGTCTTGACGAGATGCTGCGCGGAGGGCTGGCGCGGGGCTCGACCACCATCGTCGCCGGCAGCACCGGCGTGGGCAAGACGGTCCTGGGGCTGCAGTTTGTCTTCGCGGGCCTCGCGCGGGGGGAGGGCGCGCTGTTCATCTCGGTGGAGCAGACGCGGCTGGAGTTGGCGCGCATGGCGGCCAGCCTGGGGCTTGCCGAGCGTGGCATCTTCGACAACGACCTGCTGACCATCATGCATGAGCGCCCCCGGCCGGGCCAGATCGGGGCGCTGACCGCGCGCGTGGCGGAGGCACTGCGCACCACCGCACCTCAACGCGTGGTGGTGGACGCCGTGTCAACGCTGGCCAAGACGCCGGGCGAACCCGCGCGGGTGCTCGCCGACATCGCCGCGCTCATCGCGGTGTTGCACACCGCCGACGCCACCACTATGATCTGCGACGAGACCCCGGGGATCATAGGCGAGTTCGAGGTGACCGGCGGGGTGAGGGTCTCGTCGATGGCCGACAACATCATCATTCTGCGCTACGTCGAACTCTCCAGCGAGATGCGCCGGGCCGTGTCCGTCCTCAAGGCACGCAATTGCGATCACGACAAGGAGATTCGCGAGTACGTAATTGGCGCCGGGGGCATCGAGTTGCGCGACAAGTTCGAAGTCGCTACCGGGCTGCTGCGCGGTGCGCCGGTGCAGCGGGCCATCGAGGACTTCTTCTGAGCCGCCTCGCTCCTCCGGACGGGAAGGGACCACCATGACGTACGAGGTAAACGAACTCCTGGCGCTGGCGTTCGTAGTCATCGCCGGCATCGCCACGATGCTGGTCCGCGCCCACCCCTCCAACACGAAGCGCACCCGGGAGTGGTGGGGGCGCTTCCTGGTGCTGGTGGGCTTCCTGTTGGCGGCGCAGATCGCGACCAACGTCGAGGAGGCATTCCCCCCCGACACCACGCCGGCGGTTTCGCTCAACATCCTCGAGCACGTCAGCCTGGTGGCGGCGGGGGCGTGGGCGCTGGCGTTGGCCATCCGCGGGCTGGTGGAGACCTACGCGCGCCAGGCCGACCAGGACGGTGGCGAGGCATGAACCTGGCTATCTCGATGCTCGATGTGTTTGCGGCCTGCCTGTTCTCTGCGGCCGCCGTGGTCACGATCCTCGTCAGCCGCCTGCGCGGGCGCAGCACCCGTCTGTGGTCACTGGTGAGCGTCGCCTTTGTGGTTTTCGCCCTTGAACGCGCCCTCAACGCGCTTGAGTGGGGCGCCTCGGGCGTCTTCGCCGGGCTCGACACCTTTCAGGGCTACCTGAGTGCTCTTGCGTGCCTGGTCCTGCTGGCCACAGTGCTCGACTTCTGGCGGCTGCTGCGCCGCGCCGAAGCGGCTCGCTCGACGTAACCCCTCGACACGCCGGCTCGCCCGCCCTCGATCTGGGATCTGGGTTGGCGCTCCACATCTTCGCTCGGTTGTGTTATCATTCCCCCCGTTTGCCTGCCCCGATATCATGGCTGTCCACAGGCGGTGCCGGCATGACCAACGATCTACAGGCCATCGGACGGCGGGTTGCGGAGCTGCGCGAGATCGCCGGGATCTCGCCGGGATCTGTGGCCCGCGAACTGGGCGTGCCCGCCGAGCTGTATCTCAGATACGAGCGCGGCGAGGAGGATATCCCGGTCGGAGTGCTGATGCAGATCGCCGACGAGTTCGGCGTTGAGCTGACCGCGTTGCTTACGGGGGAGGAGCCCCGACTCCACGAGTTCAGCGTTACCCGCCGCGGGCGCGGAGTGCGGGTCGATCGCCGGGCGGATTATGACTATGAGGCGATCGCCTTCAACTTCGCCAACAAGAAATGCGAGCCGTTCCTTGTCACTGTGCCCTGCGGCGCACCCGAGCCGAGTCGCAACACCCATCCCGGCCAGGAGTTCGACTACCTGCTTGACGGGCGCCTGCGGGTGCTCATTGGTGAGCACGAGGTAGTGCTCGAAGAGGGCGACTGTGTCTACTTCGACGCCTCGCGTCCGCACGCCATGCAGGCCCTGGGAGACCGTCCGGCGCGTTTCCTGGCGATTATCGTGTGACGCATGCCACGCACACATGCCGTGCCGAAGGGACAGATCAGCACCATGCTCGAGCGCTTTCTGCCGACCACCGAGTTCACGTCTTATGAGGACTTCGTGCGCAACTGCCGGATTGTCGTGCCCGAGCGCTTCAACTACGCCTTCGACGTGGTCGATGAGTGGGCGGCAGAGGAGCCTGACAAGCTGGCGCTGCTGTGGTGCAACGAAGACGGCGATGAGGTCCGTGTGACCTTTGCTGAGATGAAGCAGCAGTCCGACGCTGCCGCGGCGCTGTTCGCCGAACTGGGCATCGGCCGGGGCGACGCGGTGATGCTTATCATGCGCCGGCGCCCCGAGTACTGGCCGTGCCTGCTGGCGCTGCACAAACTTGGAGCCATCGCCATCCCGGCCACCCATCTGCTCACCGCCAGGGACATTGTCTACCGCAACGACGCCGCGAACGTGCGCATGATTGTCGCCACCAACGAAGATCGGGTGACCGCGGCGGTTGACGCCGCGCAGCCCGATTCGCCGTCACTGGAAACGAAGGTCGTGGTCGGCGGCAAGCGCGAGGGATGGGTGAGCTTCGACGAGGAGATGCGCGTTGAGCGCAGCTTTGACCGGCCTGCCGGCGCCGCCGCCCCGAGCAGGGACGACACCATGCTCCTGTACTTCACCTCGGGCACCACCGGCATGCCCAAGATGGTGCGCCAGGACTTCACCTACCCTCTCGGTCACATCCTCACCGCCATCTGGCAGCATTGCACCGAAGATGGCCTGCACTTCACCGTCGCCGACACCGGCTGGGCCAAGGCCTCGTGGGGAAAGATCTACGGGCAGTGGATCGTGGGCAGCGCGGTCTTCGTGTACGAGTTCGAGCGCTTCGACCCGAAGGCGATGCTCGATGTGCTCGAACGCTACCGGGTCACGACCTTCTGCGCCCCACCGACCATCTTCCGCTTTCTGATCAAGCAGGAGCTGAGCGCGTGGGACTTCTCACATCTGCGCTACTGCGTCACGGCGGGGGAGCCGCTGAACCCCGAGGTCTTCCGTCAGTTCGAGCGGGGCACGGGCCTGCGCATCATGGAAGGCTACGGCCAGACCGAGACGGTGGTGGCGGTCGCCACCTGGCCGTGGATGGAGCCCCGACCGGGCTCGATGGGCCGGCCGACGCCCGGCTGGCAGATCGACCTGCTCAACGACGAAGGGCGCTCGTGCGAGGTGGGGGAGGAGGGGCAGATCGTGGTGCGCACGACGCAGGGGCGACCGCTGGGCATGTTCAGCGGCTACCACGCGGACGATGAACTGACCGACAGCGTCTGGCACGACGGGGTCTACTACACCGGCGACGTGGCCTGGCGCGATGAGGACGGATACTACTGGTTCGTGGGGCGCGCCGACGATGTCATCAAGTCCTCAGGCTATCGCATCGGGCCGTTCGAGGTCGAGAGCGCGCTGATGGAGCACCCGGCGGTGCTGGAGTGCGCCGTCACCGGGCTGCCCGACGCCGACCGCGGTGCCATCGTCAAGGCCACGATCGTGCTGGCCACGGGCTACGCAGCCTCGGACGCCCTCGTGACGGAGCTGCAGGAGCACGTGAAGCGCGTCACCGCGCCCTACAAGTACCCGCGGAAGATCGAGTTCGTAACGGAACTGCCGAAGACCATCTCCGGGAAGATCCGCCGCGTGGAGATTCGCGGAGACGAGTAGCGCGCGGCTTCAGGTCGTGGCCAGCAGCGGATTGCCCGGCACCGAGTCGGGCCCGCACGTGCAGACGTACTCCTCCGGCCCCTGGCCAAGCTCCTCGCGCGTGAACTCGGCCCACATCTCCGGCGTCTCGTCGCAGAACGAAATCGGCACCTCGGCGTTGTGCCGGCGGATCTGTTCGACGTAGTGCCTCAGGATCGCCAGCCGCAGGTCATGCGGAAACATCTGCTTGCCCGCGGGCCAGTATGGCTTGCCGGGGTGTTCCTCGGCCTCGTAGATCGCGCGGCAGGCCTCAACGTAGACCGGATCGAGCAGCTCAAGGTCAAAGCAGTCGCAGAGGCGGTCGTAGCCGAGCAGCGCGAGCGTGTCCATCGTGATCACGTCGGGCCGCACGCGCGCGAGGTACTCCTCGATCATCCGCGTGCCCTCTTCGCGCCAACCTACGACCGGGACGATGGGGGAGAAGCGGGCGCGTACGTGGTAACCGGCCTCCTGACAGCGCCGCGCAGCCTCAATGCGTGCGGAAGTGCTCGGAGTGTTCTTCTCGATCTCTCTGGCGACGGTCTCGGAGGAGATCGTCCAGGAGATGATCGTGTGCCCGCGGTGGTCAAGGTCCAGCAGGTGCTCCACGTTGTCGGACTTCGTGTAGAGCATGAGGAACTGATCCTCGCGCTCGGCGAACGCTCCGATCATAGCCGCCGAGGCACCGTATTCCGGCTCGAAGGTGATCGTGTCGGTCTGGTTGTCGTACTTCCAGAGCCTGCACCAGGCGCGCTCGTCCAGGATCGCGGGCAGGCGCTCGACCATCTCCTCGAGGTTCAGGTGGATGGTCAGGAATGTGCCGATGTTGCAGTAGTCGCAGGCGTGGAGGCAGCCCCATGCGGAGTGCAGGTCGTACGCATTCTGGCAGATGCCGTTACGCTTCTCGAGCAGCGACCGTCCGTCACGGAAGCCCACAAAGCCCGCCCCGCGCAGCAGGCCCACGCGCAGGTCGGGGTAGCGTTCGTCGAACGCCGCCTGCTCCTCGGGTGAGCGCCACTCGAAGCGGTGGAAGATCACGTCCGGGTCGCGGGTGCGCCTGTACTGACCGGTGCGCCATTCACGGACGCGTCCCCAGTGGCGCTCCCGGGCGATCCGGCTCAGGGCTTCGTCATCGACGACGACCGGCGGCTCGTCCGGCGTGATGCCGCCGAGGAGCCGCTCCATCCGCGCGACGCAGCGCGGATCGTCGAGGATGCGCTCATGGACGAAGACGTTTCGTGGTGCGATCGGGTACACGGACGGTCACTCCCGTCGCGACGGATGCTGCACGGCACGCGCTCACTCCGGGAAGCCCTCCGCGCGCAGGCGCTCGCCCACGGTCGTGAGGACGGGCACGTCCTCGGGGTCGAGTGAGCCGTCGGGGAGCGGGCCGGTGTTGAGCAGCAGGTTGCAGTTCGCCCGGCGTGCCTCGCGCAGCTTCTCCCAGACCTCATCCTCGCCGAGGTGCTGGCCGCGCACCGCCTCCGTGTAGCCCCATGAGCGTGGAGCCATTGTCGTGCAGATTTCGCCGGGCTTGCCGCCGGTCTCCACCGCCTTGTGCTCAGGCGCGAAGAAGTCCTCGGTGCCGAGGAAGCCCTGCTTGTAGCTCACCAGCACCTGCGGCTGCTTGCGGTGGATGAAGTCATACAGCTCCTGGCAGTGGAACTCCCCGCCCGGGCCGTTCATCGGCACCGCGATGCCGTCGAGCCAGACCGCGGCGATGGGGCCGTAGTTGGTCAGCAACTCATCGACCTGCCTGCGCAGGAACTCGACGTAGATCTGTAGATCGTGATCCTCACCGTACGCGTAGGTGGGCTCTGGCGGGTCGTACTGAGGCCGTGCGCTGCCGCCCCAGCGATCGTTATTGGGCGCATGCGGGTGGCGCCAGTCACGGCCGTGGGAGTAGTAGAGGCACAGGCCGAGGCTGCGGTCGGCGCAGGCCGCGGCGAGTTCGCCGATCAGATCGCGCCCGCAGGGGGTATTCAGCACATGGAAGTCGGTCTCGGCGGTCTCGAACAGGCAGAAGCTGTCGTGGTGGCGTGTGGTGAGATTCACGTAGCGCATCCCGCAGGCGAGCGCGAAGTCGGCGATTTCCTCCGCGTTGAATGCCTCCGCGCGGAAGTCATCTGCGAGCCTGGCGTACTCAGAGACGTAGATTCTCTCGCGGAACTGCACCCACTCGTGCCTGCCCAGCAGCGAGTAGAGGCCGTAGTGGAGGAAGAGACCGTACTTCGCATCGCGAAACCACTCGACGGCGGCCGCGCGCGGGTCCTGCGCGTAGAGCTCGGCGTAGTCGGCAAGATAGGATGGGACCTGCAGCATGGTCGGGCCTCCACAGGCATGACGTCATCGCTCAGCGCGCGAGGTCGATATCCAGCACCATCGGCTGATACGCGGCGAAGTCAAGCGACAATGTCGTGCCGTCGATTGGGATGGCCTGGCCGCTCAGACGATCGGTGCAGGCCACGATGGCGACCGGGAGCGTCACCCGCACACCCGTCAGCCGACGGGCCTCGGGGTTTACCACGATCAGGTGCAGGCGTCCCTCGCCGCCGCGTTTGAGCAGCAGATGGAGCGGCGTCTCCGTGGCGGTCTCAACGGCCAGCTCTGACTTCGGTGCGAATACCACGTCGGCGCACGAGCGCAGCTCGCGCCCGATACGCTGCATGTCATCCCAGTGGTCGCGGTCGTCGCGATAGCCGTAGTAGAAGGAGTACCAGAGTACCCCCTTGGCCTCGGCGGCAAGTGCGAGGAACGCCATGCAGCGCATCTCCCCGGGTGTGGGAAAGCGTCCCTCTGGATAGGCGTACCACTGCAGCACCGCCCACACCGGCTTGCGGTCGGCGACGGTGGTCCGAGCGGCCCGCACCGCGTCCGCGACGGTGGTCAGCGGACGGGCGATGTCGGCGCGGATCGGGTAGGGGTCGGGCATCAGCACGTCGAGCCAGGGCACGAAGCGCGGGTCCGACCAGCTCACCTGGCAGAGCGCCTTGGGATGGTAGGGGTCGCGGCGGTCGGCCATCTCGTAGAGGGTGCGAATCTCCTCGGGTGTGCGGCCGGCGATCACCGGCTCATCGTAGAGATACCACGCACCGAGCGCCGGATGGGTCTTCCACCGCTCGATGAAGTCGGTCATCAGCCTCTCGGCCTCGGGCTCCTCACCGGCCGCCAGTCGCCGGTAGAAGCCCTCCTCGCCGGTGCCGGCGTATCCGAAGCCCAGCAGGGCGCGCATCCCAGCCTCGGCGCCGGCGTCGAGATAGCGCTGCCAGTCCCAGTCGCCGTCGGGAGCCAGCCGCGCCGGGCGCGTGGACGCGTAGGTGTGAAAGAACGAGTACTCGCCCGCGGCGACCAGCGGCATGGCCCCGGGCGAGTCCACGGAGTAGAAGCCCAGCGGCAGGTGTGGCCGGCCGTTGATAATCATGTTGTTATCGCGATCGAACCAGATCTCGGTCTCCGCCGGCGGCAGTTTCTCGATGGGCAGATCGCCGACGGTCGCCAGCACCTGGTCGGCGGGGTCGAGCAGTTGCACCTCGATCGAGTAGCGGCTGTCGGGCAGATCTGCGGCGGGCAGACTGAGGGGCGTGGGCGCCGACGGGCGGGCGTCGGCGGACGCCACGTGCAGCAGCTCGCCGTGGTGCGTAAGGCGGGCGACGACGCGCAGGCCCTGATCGGCGGCCTCGCGCACCGCCACTCGCGCCTCGACAGCAATCGCCTGCAGGTCCATCGTTGAGAACATGCGGCCACGGTACCACGGGCGCACCACCTGCGCCCGCAGCACAGGTGGCACGATGAAGGAGCGCGCGGGGGCGATGGCGATGGGGCGCCGCGTGTCGGCGTCCGCCAACGACGCGGTCACGCGCCACTCCCCGCGCGCGTCGATGGTGATGGGCAGGGCGACTTCGTGCCGGCCGGCTTGAACCACGACGGGCTGCTCGAGGGGGCGCACCTCGCCCCCGGGCGTGACGACCTGCGCAGCCACCACTGCGTCGAGCGCCTCCGTCGCGTCAACGGTGAAGCTCATCTTCGACTCGCCCGGTGTCAGATCATCCACGCCCGCGAAGCTCAGGCGCGCGGGCGGCTGCGCCATCTCCCCCAGCCCCACCAGATCGCCGAAACGGTGAGGCGCGTGGAAGCGGCTGCCCGTCGCCGACCACGCCGAGTTCTCGCGATGCCCCGGCACGTGGCGCTCACGGCAGATGTTGAAGCCCCAGATGTCGCCGGAATTCGCCGGCGCGAGCGATGCGAAGGGGATACTCGCCTCAACCGTCCAGTGATCATCGCCCCGCCACACAGCGGCGGTCCAGCCGCTATCCATGGCCGTGCCGTCCTCGGCCGCCTCACCCATCGAGGCATCGTACGTAGTGCCGATGGAGTTGACCGCGAAGTGCAGATAGGTCTCGTGATCATCGTCCGCGT
>CAZTZN010000095.1:0-17569 GCA_964617715.1 uncultured Armatimonadia bacterium
AGATCGGCTACGGCCTGCCCGACGCGGACGGCGAAGCGCAGGCGGAGCTGGAGCCGGCGGCGCTGCGGGCGGCGACCGAGGTGGTGGCGGTGGGCGAGCTGGTCGAGCCGATGCGCAGGCTGCTTGAGCAGGCGGGGGAGCTGGCGCTGTTCGATGAGGTGGAGATGCCGCTGACGCTGGTGCTCGCGCAGATGGAGCTGGCGGGGATCGCGGTGGATGCCGCCAGGCTCGAGGCGCTGGGCGAGCAGCTCGAGGAGATGACGCGGCGGCTCGAGGAGCGTATCTGGGAGATCGCGGGGTGCGAGTTCAACGTCGGCTCACCGCAGCAGCTCGCGCAGGTGCTGTTCGAGCGCCTGGAGCTGCCCAGGGGGCGGCGCACCAAGACCGGCTGGTCCACCAGTGCCGCGGTGCTCGAAGATCTGGCCGAGGAGCATGAGATCGCGCGGCTGGTGCTGGAGCACCGGGAGTACGCCAAGCTGCGCTCCACCTACGTCGATGGGCTGTTGCGCGAGATAGACCCGCAGACCGGGCGCGTGCACACTACCTTTGAGCAGACGGTGGCGGCGACCGGGCGGCTGTCGAGCCGCAACCCGAATCTGCAGAACATCCCGATCCGCACCGAGTGGGGGCGCGAGATCCGCAGTTGCTTCGTGAGCGCCGAGGGCTGCAGGCTGGTGGCGGCCGACTACTCGCAGATCGAACTGCGCGTGCTGGCACACATCAGCGGCGACAGCCGCCTGGTGGAGGCGTTCAGGGCGGGTGCGGACATTCACGCCGAGACGGCCGCCGCGGTGTTCGGCGTGCCCCCCGACCAGGTCACCTACGAGATGCGCGGGCGCGCCAAGACCGTGAATTTCGCGGTGCTCTACGGGCAGGGGCCCGCGGCGCTGGGCAAGCAGCTTGGCATCAGCAGGGAGGAAGCCGAGGCGTTCATCGAGAACTACTTCCGTGCGCTACCCGGCGTGCGGCGCTATGTGGACGAGATCGTGGCGGCGACGCATGAGCGGGGCTATGTGGAGACGCTGCTGGGGCGCAAGCGCGCGCTGCCGGAGATCAACAGCTCCGACAGCCGGGCGGCGTCGTACGCCGAGCGGGCTGCGGTGAACACGCCCATCCAGGGCACGGCGGCGGACATCATCAAGGTGGCGATGCTCCGGCTCGCTCCGCGCCTGGAGGCGGCCAGCCCGGACAGTCGTATGCTCCTGCAGGTCCATGACGAGCTGGTGCTTGAAGTGCCCGCAGACCAGGTGGTGGAGGTGGCGGGCCTGGTCCGGGAGGTGATGGAATCGGCGTTTGACCTGGAGGTTCCACTGGTGGTGGACGTTGCGGCCGGAACGAACTGGCGTGACATGGGAGCTGTGTCGCAGGCCGTAGCAGACGCATCCGAGTAACCGGGACTAACCAACGGGAAAGCGATGTTTGCCGTCCGACCGGAGCGGAGCCGAGTGGCCGCCCGGCGGGCAAGGAGGACCTGGAGATGTCTGCCTGGGATACTGAGGAGCGCGACGAAGCCGAGGCCGTGCCGGACAATGAGCAGACCGCCGACGCGGCCCTGCCACAGGATGACGACGCACCGACTCCGGATGAGCACACCGAAGAAGAGCCGATGACGATGGATGACGTGGACCTCGACGAAGCCGGGCCCGCGAGTCTCAAGCCCGGCGACATCGTCAAGGGCGTCGTGGTATCGGTGACCGAAGACGGCGTGCTGGTGGACGTGGGTGGCAAGGCCGAGGGCGTTGTCCCCATGTACGAGTTCCTCGACCGCTCCGAGATCCCCGAGCGCGATGCCGAGATCGAGGTCGCGGTGGTGAAGCTGCAGGATGATGAGGGGACGACGATCCTGTCGAAGAAGCGCGCCGACTATGAGCGCGTGTGGAACCGCGTGATCAAGGCGATGGAGACGGGCGAGGTGCTCGACGCGATGGTGACCGATCGCGTCAAGGGTGGCCTGCGGGTTGACCTGGGCGTGTCGGGCTTCGTGCCGGCCTCGCACGTCGCGACGCGCGATGTGCGCAACCTCGATCGCTTCGTAGGCCGCTCGCTGCGGCTGAAGGTGCTCGAGGCGGACCGGGAGCGCAAGAAGGTGGTGCTTTCGCACCGGCTGGTGGTCGAGGAAGAGCGCAACAAGCGCCGCCAGGAGACGCTGGCCAAGCTGCACGAGGGGCTGGTGTGCGAGGGCAAGGTGCGCAACATCACCGACTACGGCGCCTTCATCGACCTGGGCGGCGTGGACGGGCTGCTGCACATCTCGGAGATGTCGTGGGGCCGGGTGGAACATCCGTCCGATGTGTGCAGCGTGGGTGAGACCCTGCGCGTCGTAGTGCTGGAGATCGACCACGAGCGCGACCGCATCTCGCTGGGACGGCGTCAGATCCTGCCGGACCCGTGGAAGGAAGTTGGCAAGCAGCTCAAGCCGGGTTCGATGGTCAAGGGCCGCGTGAACCGGATTGTGCGCACGGGCGCCTTCGTGGAGCTGCCGGAGTTCGAGGTCGAGGGGTTCCTGCCTATCGGTGAGATATCGCAGCGGCACATCGATAACCCCGGAGAGGTCCTGCAGGAGGGCCAGGAGGTGCAGCTCCAGGTGCTCAAGCTGCGCCCGCAGGCCCGGCGCATGACACTGTCGCTGATGGCGGCGATGGAGGAGAAGGAGCGCCAGGAGTACCAGCGGTACATGGCCGAGCAGGAGGCGCCCAGGACCACGTTGGGCGACCGGTTCGCCGATGTGCTGGGGGCGGTCGCCGCCGAACTCGGCGACGTGGACGGCGAGAGCGTGCAGATCGCCGAGGTCGAGGAAGCGCCTGAGGCAGAGGAAGCGGCTGAGGCGGAGGAAGCGGCTGAGGCGGAGGAAGCGGCTGAGGCGGAGGAAGCGGCTGAGGCAGAGGAAGCGGCTGAGGCAGAGGAAGCGGCTGAGGCAGAGGAAGCCGAGAGCGCGGATGAGGCCGAAGGCGATGATGAGGAGCAGGAGTAGGTATGCCCGACTGTGACGGGGGCACAGGCGGGGGGCGCCGGCCGTGCTCGTGGTAGGGCTGATCGGGCCGATCGCGGCCGGCAAGTCGGTCGTGCTGGACGAGATGGAGCGGCTCGGTGCGGTTGGACTGCGCGCGGATGACGTGTCGCGGGAGCTGCTGGCACCGGGTTCGGCGTTGCTTGAGCAGGTGATCGCGGAGTTCGGCGAGCAGTATCGGGCGGATGATGGCGGTCTCGATCGGCGGGCGCTGGGGGAGTTGGTGTTTGCCGATCCGCTCGCGCGGGGAAGGCTTGAGCGACTGGTTCATCCGGCCATGCTTGCGCGCATGGCGGAGCTGATCGAGAATCAGCGGGCGCGTGCGCATCGGCCGGAGGTGATGGTCATCGAGGCGGCGAACCTGCCACAGATGGGCGGGCTCGGGCTGGTGGACATGACCGTCCAGGTGATCGCGTCGCCGGAGACGCGGGTGCGGCGACTGATGACGCGCGACGGGGTGAGCGAGGAGCACGCTCGATCGCTGGTGACGTTGCATGACGAGCTGGGGATCGGCCGCTTCCCGGCGGACTACGAGGTGTCAACCGAGGGCGATGTGCGGTCAACGCGGGAGGCGGTGCAACGACTGTGGGGGGAGCTTGTCAAAGCAGTCGGCTGAGGTGTGCACCGGAGCGGGGCGGGACGCCACGGCGCGGATGGCGCGTGTCATGGGCCGTTAACTGAGCGCAGCTTGCGTTGGTGCGCATTGGTGTGCTATAATCCGCTCTCGAAGTGTGTGTGTTGCGGGAGCGGGGCGGGCCATGGCCTCGTGGCGGACCGACGGGGCGCCACGGGCTCCTGGCGGGCCGAAAGGCCAGCGGGCTTGAGGCAGGACAGGATGGGTTCGGGCCGGCACGGGGCGTTGCTCGCCGGCGGGAGAAGCCCGGACCTGAACGAGTAAATGCAGGGCATCCGTGGCATCAACTGCAGCTAGCGCTTGGGTCATAGCTACAGGCCCGGGGGAGTGATTGTGTTGCAGAAGGGGCGCATCCTTCTGACACTCGTCGTCGTGCTGTCCGCCGCGATAATCGTTTCGGATTGCGTCATCTCCCTCGGCGCCCCAGTCAGCCCGGCCGGATCATTGGCCGAGTTGACCGCGGCCGGGTATTCCTCGAGCGGCCTGCTGTTGCCGTGCGGCCGGCGCTACATGGGAATGGCGCGTCCGGACTGGTTGTTCCGGGAGATGGCCATGCGGGCCCAGCAGGGCTCGGGGCCGATTCCGGACATCAACCTCACCCCCACGGCCACCGATTCCGAGGAGCTTTACGCCAGCTCCGCACCGTACGGTGAGCTGAACCGCATCGTCATCGCCAGCAACGGGGTGGACGATGACGGGGACGGGCGATTCGACCCCGGGGCAACTGCCGACGACTTCAACCTGTGGATGCTGCGTGTTGACGGCTCATTCGCCACCCAGCTCACCCAGTTGGCGGGCGATGAGCTGTACCCTGCGTACGATCCGGGTGGCCGCCTGGTGGCGTTCTCCTCGAACGCGGGTGGCACCTGGCAGATCTACACGGTTGAGGTGCTGACCGGCACGATCAGGACGGTGACCAGCGGCCCGGGGAACAAGTACGAGCCGACGTGGTCGCCGGACGGGAACTGGATCGTCTTCAGCGGCGACCTCAACGGCAATCGTGACCTGTTCATCATCCCCGCGGACGGCTCTCTGGCGCCCGAGGCGATCACCACTACCCCGACCGATGAGACCCAGCCGGACTGGGCGCCGTCGATGGCGGTCGCCACCCCGATCATCTTCACGCGCTCGGGACAGGGCGGCAGCCGCATTTTCGGGATCGCCCCGGACGGCAGCAATGAGACGCAGCTCTCAACCGGCGGCGGCGATCCGGCGGCGAACGACACCGACCCCAAGTGGCGGCACAACAGCTCCATGATCACCTTCGCGTCGGACCGCCTCACCGAAGGCGCCGACACGAATCGCGATTACAACATCTGGACGATGTCGAGTTCCGGCGAGGACGTCTCCGATGCGACCCTGCGCAGTAACCTCGACGTCACCGACACCTACGACGACCGCTACCCGACATTCAACCCGGGGCTGAATCCCAGGCAGCCGGTGCGCATCTTCTTCACGTCATGGCGCAGTGGAAGCCCCGACATCTGGCGACTTGAGACCAGTGACCCGGTTCCCCCGGAGCTGGTCGATCTTCCGTCGGTGGACAATCGCTACACGACTCCCGGCTCCGACGTTACCGTCTACGTTCCGGTGTTTGATCGCGACACCGGCGTTGCCCAGGTAGTGGCCGAGTTCAAGGACCCCGACTCCGCGGTGGACGATTCCCAGGGGATCGACCACAAGCAGTTCGGCTACTCGACGGGTGAGCGGTGGTTCAACAGCGGGTTCGATGGGATGCAGGCGATCGAGTTGGACTGCGATACCGTCGGCCAGACGGAGCTGTTTGACGATGGTGACCCCGCGCACGGGGACGCGGTCGCGGGCGATGGGATCTACAGCGGCAAGTGGACCACGCCCATCTCCCCCAGCGACTTCATCATCGACATCCACGTGCAGGACAACGCGGGCAACGCGTTCGAGTACGACGACATCTACGGCTTCACCACAGAGATGTTCCAGCCCAGTTCGAACCTTCTGTTCGTGGATGACTACTGTGAGGGCCAGGCTTTCCCGGCCAACAGCGGAGCCAACAACGACTGGCCGACGGCCTTCCCGGTGGAGAGCTACTACACCACTAACCCGGGGTTCGTCCCGGACCCGTTCGTAGGCAACATAGCCTACAACACGATTCGCGATGGCGTGAACGGTCGAGGCTTTGACGGCGAGCCCTATGACATCTGGCGGATTATCTGCCGTGGGCCGATCACGATGAGTGACCTGATCTACTACCTGCCCACGCGCGAGGTTCAGCTCACGGTGCCCGATCTGGCCGACACGCGCGAGGTGCTCGTGGCCGACCGGGCGGTGTTCTGGGCCGCTCCGCACACGGGTAACACCTGGGTGGCGCCGGGGAGCCTCGTGGATGCGACGACCCAGGCGACACTGTCCACCTTCCTTGACCGAGGTGGAAGGCTGGTGCTGTCCGGTCAGGACATCGGCTTCGCCCTAACACTGGACGGGACGATTCAGAACGCCTTCTACACCAACTATATGCACGCGCGGTACGTGAACGACGACAACCACCCAGGACCGGAGACGACCATTAACGGGGTGGCGGGTGACCCGGTGGCGCAGGAGCCGTGGACGCGGGGCATCCACTACGGCACCTGGGCGGACGGCGGGCAGGACGACCAGGACTACCCGCTGGAGCTGCATATGCCCTATGACGGGAGCACGTCGAGTCATGATGGGTGGAACGACGGGGCCGACGCGATCGAGTGGCCCGACGGCATTGAGGCCGTAGGTGGCGCGGTACTCTGCCACTCGTACGACACCGGGCGCGGGGCGGGCCTGCATTACGTAGACCAGACCACGGGCTACCGAGTGGTCTACTTCGCGTTTGACCTGGCCAGCATTCACCGCGAGTACCACAGCTCGGGCACCCCCTCCACACCGCACTGTCGGAACTACCGGAGCAAGCTCATGCACCAGACGCTGTGCTGGCTGCGGACCGGTGGGTTCCAGGGTCGGGTGGTCTCCATCAGCGATGGTGGTCAGCCGGTCAACGATCCGGCGCCGATCGTGCGCGTGATAGCCGGCGGGCAGATTGTCGCCGCGGTGCAGTGTGAGGAAGATGGCCGCTACGTTATCGGCGGCCTGCCGCCAGACTACTACGAGTTGTCGGCGGTCCGGCCGGGCTACTCCATCGACCACTACGATGACCAGTTTGTGCACGGTGGGCTCAGGTACCGGGTCGTGGACTTCGCGATCTCGCGGGCGGAGCCCGGCGCGGTCCGGGGCACCATCACCTCCGTGGCTACAGGAGACCCGGTGCCGACGGTGCAGGTGTGCGTCTATGAGGCCTTGGCCAGCGAGGATGAAGAGGAGGCGGCGCCGGCGCAGGACGACGGCATCGAGGGCTACGAGCGTGGCATCCTCTACGGCTGCACCACGACCGCGGCCGACGGGACCTACGTCATCGGCGACGTCACGCCCGGCGAGGTAATCGTGGTGGCCGATGGCACCGCGATCGGCTACGGCGAGGCGGAAGCCCTGGCCACGGTCACCAGCGGGAACACGACCACGGTTGATCTGGCGCTGGACGCGGCTCCGGCGACCATTGTAGCCACGGTAACCGACACCGACGGGGCGGCCGTCCAGAACGCGACGGTGGAGGTGCTGACGGACGGCACACTTGCAGCGCAAGGTGTGACCGATGCCAACGGCGAGGTGTCGATCTCGGTGCCCCCGGGCGACTACTCGGTCGAGGCGACGGCCCCGGGCTACGAGCGGTCAGACCCTGAAGCGGTGAGTGTGGCCGCAGGGGAGACCGAGAACGTGCTGCTGGTGCTGCAGAGCGAGCCGCCGGGCAGCCTCTCGGGGATGGTGTCGCGAGCGCTCAGCGGCGAGCCGGTCGGTGGCGTGACGGTGGAGTTGGTCGTAAACCAGGCGATCATCGCGACGACGACCACCAGCGCCACGGCGACGGTACCGCATGACGGCCCGGCGTACAACTACCGCTTCGACAACGTGCCCACGGGGCAGATCACGGTGCGTCCGGACCCGATCGGGTTCACAGTGACACCGAGTCAGCGCATCGTCACCGTGACGTCGGGTCAGGAGACGACGGGGGTAAACTTCGGCGTCAGCGCGATCCGCACGTTCCCGGCGGGGCTGCAACTGATTTCCCTGCCGTACGACTACCCCAACACCGACCCCGCGACACTGCTCGGGGCGGACCCGGCGACCTTCAAGATGGCCGCGTGGGAGCCTAACGACAACCGCTATCACCTCTATCCGGCGACGCCGGCCGATCGCTTCCGTCTGGGTACGGGCTACTGGCTGAAGCTGGATCAGATGCGCGAGCTGTCGGCCGAGGGCGTTGAGGCTGAGAACACCCACGCGGTCTCGTTGCAGGCGGGGACCGGTGGCTGGAATATCATCGGCGACTTCTTCCTGGAGCCGCTGGACTTCTACTCACTGTCGGTGCGCGACCGCAATGGCGTCGTGCGCAGCATGCAGCAGGCGATGGCGGCCGGGCTGGTGCGCAGCCCGTTGTTCGCCTACGTGCTCGGGTCGTACACCACCTCCGCGGTCGCCGAACCCTACGTGGGCTACTGGCTGAATGTTGGTGACGACGTCACGCTCATCGGCGACCGGGCGACCGACACGCTGGCGGTTGGCGACGCCGGATCACGGCCGGCGATCACGCCACCCGAGGGTGGCTGGCTGCTACCCCTGGCGGTGAGCAGCGGCGGAGTGTGCGACGCGGCCACATGGATCGGCTGCGCGCCGGCGGCGACCGATGGCTTCGACGCGGGGCTGGATCTGCTCAAGCCCCCGCCGCCGGGGATGGACAGCGGGGTGTATGCCGCAGCCGGCGACGACGCGGCGTACGCGGTGGATGTGCGCGCCGCGGCGGCCGGAACGACCTGGACAGTGAACGTGCTGGGGCCGGTGGGCGAGCGCGTGCGCGTCGAGTGGCGCGACATGTCGTCGCTACCCGCGCAGGTCAGGCCGGTGCTGATCGACCCCGCGACGGGCGCCGAGGTGTACATGCGCACGGCGCAGAGCTATGAGTTCACCGCGGGCGAGGGCGCGCGTGAGTTGCAGGTGCGACTGCTCGACGGCGGGGCGGGGCTGGCGGTGTCGGTCCCGGCGGCGGTGCCGGCGGGCGCGGGTGCGCAGATCAGCTACACGCTCTCGGCGGATGCTCAAGTCGAGGTCGCGGTGCTCAATATCGCGGGACGCGTGGTGGACACCGTGGTCAGCGACGCGATGCAGTCGGCCGGGGTGCAACGGGTCCTGTGGGACGGGATGACCGCGCGCGGGCCCCGGGCGCCGGCGGGCACCTATCTGGTGGTCGTCAGGGCGCGCGCCGACAACGGCCAGCAGACGCAGTCCGTCGGGACCATGAGATTGGGCCGGTAGGCAACTGCCCGCCGCCGCGACGCGGTGGGGTGCACGGAAGTGAGATGAGCTAGCGTGCGCAATACGGGGCGTGACGTTGTGCGCAGCCGCGTGCCGGGAGGAGCAACGGGATAATGCATCGGCTACACGAGGGACGAGTCTGGAAATTCGTGGCACTCTTCGTCGCCGCAACTATGGTCGTGCCCTACGCAGTGCTCAGCTTCCCGGCGGTAGCGGAGGCGCAGGCGCAGCCTGTGGTGGAGAGCGCTTCTGTGATTGTGCTGCCGATTCTCGATCGTGACGGCGCGACGGATACGGTCATCAGCGGGAAGATGACCGATGCGCTGGCGCTGGCGCTCGAGGACTCGCGGGAGTTCATCGTGACCTCCAAGCGGGATCTCGAGCGGGAGCTGACGGCGCTTGAGTTGCAGCCGCCGCTGTCGGTGGTAGAGCAGTTGCGTCTGGGGAAGCGCCTGCAGGTAGATAAGATCGCCAGCGGCCAGATCATGGCGCTGGAGGTCAACCAGAACAACGGGCAGGTCACGATCGGCCTGTCGGTGGCGCTGCTGGATGTGGCTACCGGGGAGTATCTCAACGGCACCATGACCACCACGGTCACCAAACCCATCCCGGGCTGGGAGGGCGAGGAGACGCAGGTGGTCAACAGCGCCATCCGCGAAGTCGCGCACGATGCGGTGCAGAACATCCTGGTCAACCGTATTCCCGAGGGGTTCATCACCTCGGTGAATGCGCTGGGCGCCGCGACCGTGAATCTCGGGCAGGACGATCGGCTGCAGAGCGGCATGGAGATGGTCCTGTTCCGGCCGGTGTGGCAGCGGGACCTGCGCGAGATCATCATGGTCAAGGTCGGGCGCTACTCGGTGGCGGATGTGTCGGCGCGCACGGCGCAGCTCACGCCGCTCGGCGAGGGGCGGGCGCGGGTCGGTGACCGTGCGTACAAGCTCTACAGCGGCCCGGAGCGGGTGCGCGTGCAGCGGCGGGCGCGCAACAACCAGAAGACGCTTACGACGGTGATGGCCCTGGCGGCGCTGTTCGGCGTGGTCGCGGTCGCATCGGGGCCCGCAACAACGGACGGGCCGGTAGGGGTGAACTCGCATCTGTTCCAGCAGGCCCCGGGTGACGAGGCCGTGATCCGGGTGCACGTGCCGTCGCGCAACATTCCGCTGCGCGACCAGATATTCGCGTGGCTGTTCTTCCGCAGCGATGGTCAGCAGAACTTCAGCCTGTCGGCCGACAGGCTGGTCGGGATCGTGACCGAGGCCACGCTGCCCAACGGTGTGTGGGACGATAATGCCGCCTTTGCTGGGCCCTTCGACGACACATACGACTTCAGCTACATCACCCCAGAGGGCGATGAAGAGGACGGCTCCGTCGAGTATGTCTTCTATCACTGGCCGCTGCAGCCCGGGCACACGTACTACCATCGGGTGCAGCGGGTGATCGAGCCGCCGTCGCGGGCAGGTAGCGGGTCGCCCATCGCGACTTCAGCGCTGAGGCCGCAGCAGATCACCATCGACCCGCAGGAGTTGACGGTCGATCCGCAGGACGCGCTCAGCGACGGCAGCACCCCGACGGCGGGCGTCACGTACTTCACGCCGGTGGTGCTGCAGGCGCCGGAGAATGGCGCGAGCAATCAGTCCACCAGCTCAATCACCTTCACGTGGAACTCGACGGTGGGCGCGAACGAGTACATCCTGCAGGTATTCCCGGAGGATGACCCGGACGGGCGGCGCAACCCTGACTACCAGGTGCAGATGCGCCAGGACACCACCGGTGTCATGTTCCAGACGATCAACCAGAACTTCCTGCCCAACAGTCGCTTCTACTGGAGGGTAGGGGCGCGACGGTCGGGCGAGGCGCAACCCGAGGTTGGGCGTCTGGGCCAGACCGGGTGGCTGTTCAGCGAGATCCGAACGTTCACGACGGCTGCCGCGCCGCCGCCACCGCCGGGAACGTCCTCGGCGGGCTTCCGGTCGGGGCCGGGCGGGCTCTACACCGCGACCTTCGGCACACCGCGTTACGGCCGACCCGGTCGATAGCGAGAGTCTGCAGAAGCAACGGAACGCTGACAATCTGGGGGCTGGAGACGGATGAGGGGTGCGGGCGGGCTGGTCCTTGCGGTGCTGATCGTGGTCGGGCTGAGCCCCGCGGCCGGTGCCACAGGAGCCGCATCGGGCAGCTCGCGAGGCTGGACGCTGGCGGCCTACATCTGCGCCGACGGTGACCTGCGCAGGCTCGGAGAAGCCTACGCCCGTGGCCTCGAAGAGGGAGTTCGGTCCGGCGGGTGGACGCTGGCGCTGCAGATCGACCGAGGGGCCGGCGCGGAGTCCGGGCCTCTCAGGCGGCTCATCTCAGGCGGAGACGAGGCGCTAACCGAGCGGGTCGCGGGGGCTCAGGCGCCGAATGCGGGCAGGTCCGAGAACCTGGCGGAGTTCCTGGGGTGGGTGCACGAGCGGGCTCCTGGCACGCGGCTGGGGTTGATTGTGTTCGGCCACGGCACGAGCCCGATAGGGCTGGGGGGGGATGGGGCGGCGGCCTGCGAAGCCGCAGTGGCATTCGACGCCGAGTTCGGCGATGCGCTGACGGCGCGGGAAGTGGCCGAGGCGCTGGCCGCGGTTGAGATGAGGGCCGACCTGCTGGTCCTGGATTGCTGTTTCGGGTGCAGTGCGGACGCTGCCTGGGAGTTGCGCGAGCGAGTGGGGGTGCTGGTGGCGTCGCCGGGACGGGTGCCGGGGTCGGGGTTGCCGTGGCGAGCGATACTGAGCGCGAGCGGGCCGGAAGGATTGACGACTGAGGCGCTGGCACAGAGGTGCCTCGATGCGGTGGGCGGGCGCAACGGTGATGAGGGGCTGACGGCGCTGCGCTGTGCGAGGCTGGACGAGCTGGCGGGGGCGGTGCGGCGACTATGCGCGGCGATCACGGCCCAACCGGGGGTGGGGATGGTTGCGCTGGCGGTCGCGCGGAGGATGTGTCGCGACCTCGGGGCCAGGCGTGAATTGTGCGACTTGAGGGAACTCTGCGCCCGGCTGCGAGACGGTGAGAGTGTCAAGGTGGGCGAGGCGGCGATGGGGGTGGCCGACGCGATCGACGGTTGCGTGCTGGGCCGCACGGGCGGTGGGGTGACCGGTGGCGGGCTCACGGTGCTGATGCCGGGGGGGGTGATGGGGGTGGCGGAGGATTACGGCGCGCGGGCGGAGGGCTTCGGTGGCGCGAGCGGATGGGGCGAGTTGGTCCACGGATATGTCCGGAGTTTGCAGGACTTGATGCGACGTACGACGGGCGACCCGCGACGGGGCGAAGAGGCGGCGTGATAGGCCCTGTGTCGCTCGGGGAGCAGCAGACATAGACGCAGCAAGTGCTCCAGAGCTGGCCTGCACGCGAGTGCGGTCAGGAGGAGGAGTCAAAGTGACTCGGCTTCGCAATCGAGAGATCCCCGCGTGCGGTGCCATCATCGCGCTGCTTGCGCTCTCCCTGACGCTCACCACTCCATGCTGGAGCGCTGAGGGGTTGGCGGACCTGGCCGGTCCCCTGCGCGACCTGGCGATGCAGGCGGGAGGAGCGGGCGCCGCGCGGCAGTTGGGCCCGTTGGCCGCGCCCGGAGCGGGCGGCGAAGTGCTGGTGGTGGTGCAGTTCCGCAGCGAGATGGCCGCCGCCGCGCAGTCGTTGGCCGCCTTCGGCGCGCGTGTTCGGTTCCGGCACGGCAGTCGGGTAGAGGCGTTCGTCCCCGTGGACCAGTTGTTGGCCATTGCGAGCCTGCCCGACGTGGCGCAGGTGCGCCCGCCCAACTATCCGATCCCGGCACAGGGATTTGGTGGCACCAGCAGCGAGGGCGTGCAACTGGTGGGCGCGGTGCCCTTCCACGCGGCGGGGATCATGGGCCAGAACGTATCGGTCGCGATCATCGACGTCGGGTTCGCCGACATCGACAACGCGGAAGTGACGCTGGGGCCGAACGCCCAGGTGAGCTTCCGCGCGGACGGGACCATGGGGAGCAGCTACCATGGGACGGCCGTCGCTGAGGTGGTCGCCGACATGGCGCCGCTGGCGACGATCACCGCGATCGCCGTGGATACCGAGATGGCGGTGGAGAGCGCGATCGATTACGTTATCAACCGCGATGTAGACGTCTGTTGCATGTCGATGGGTCTGCTGGGAGGCCCGTACGACGGCTCGCACCCGGTGTCGCAGGCGGTCAATCGGGCGCGCAGCCGCGGGGTATTCTGGGTCAACGCGGCGGGCAACACCGCCCAGCAGCACTACATGGGCGACTGGAGCGACCGCGACCGCGACGACATCGGCGAGTTCGCCGCCGGCGATGAGGACCTCGATCTGATGCTGCCCGCCGGGCAGTATGTGGCCTATCTGAGCTGGTACGAGACCGCCGGCAGCCGGACCAACCGGGACTATGACCTGGTACTGTATGACGCGGCGAACACCGAGGTTGCGAGGTCCGGTTACAGCCAGAACGGTGACGATCCGCCCGCCGACACGCTGATCGCCTACATCGACACCGCCGCCCAGTACACACTACGCATCGAGCACGTGGGGGGGCCCACGGAGCCCGCCGACCGCTTCCAGCTCTTCTCGGTGGACGTGGACCTGGAGCCGTCGCTGCAGGTACCCGCGTCGAGCCTGACGATCCCGGCCGAGGCGACGGGCGCGTTCACGGTGGGCGCGGTGCGCGGTGCGCTCATCACCGATCCGGCGGTGCCGGCGTTGCCGATCGACGGGTTGGAGCCCTTCAGTTCCCAGGGCCCGGTGGTGGGGCACCCCACGCAGACAAAGCCCGATCTGGTGGCGCCCGACGGCGTGGCGACGAGCCTGGCCGCGGAGGGCTTCTCGCCGTTCCTGGGCACGTCCGCGGCGGCGCCACATGTCGCGGGCGCGGCGGCGCTGCTGCTCGACGAGGACGGCAACCGGACGGCGGACGAGGTGGGAGCGATCCTCCGCTCGCAGGCGCTGCGCCTGGGCGACCCGGTGCCCAACAACGAGTTCGGGTGGGGCCGGCTGCGCATGCGTGTGGGCGCGGACAGCAGGCCGCCGACGGTCACGATCTCCTACCCGCAGAACGGCACGAGCATCACCACGCGGACGCCGACGATAATCGCCTACATTCAGGACGATGGCAGCGGCGTGGATCCGACGACGATCACGGTCGAGTTCAACGGCGTGGTCATGTTCGATGGCTCGACCGTAGCCGACATCACCGAGTTCTACGACGACCGCACCGGGCAGTTCACGTGGAGCGTGGGGGAGGTGGTGGCGCGCACGAACCACACGGCGGTTATTAACGTGTCGGACTACGTCGGGAACGCCGCGACGCCGGCGGTTACCAACTTCCGCGTGGTGGCACCGACCATCCCGGGCGGTGTGTCGATCGTGTCCTTCCCGTACACGGATCTGGCGGTCACCGACCCGAGCATGATTCTGGGGACACCGCTGTCCGATCTTGCGCTGGTGCGCTGGTGGCCGCTCGATGAAGCCTACGACAAGTACCATTTCTACCCCGATGCACGTGCGAGCCTGGTACCACCTGACTGTCAGCAGGCCGACCTGGATGAGCGCACCGTGCCTTATCCGCCGGCGGGGCTGGGCTACTTCCTGAGCATTCCGCGCGAGGCGGTGCTGGACATACAGGGGCGGCCGCTGCGCGATGTGCCCAGCACGCATATCCGGCTGTTCCGGGGGCAGCAGCCGCCGCGCGGGTGGAACCTGGTGGGCAATCCGTTCGATGAGGCGGTGAGCTGGGGGAGCGTCCAGTTCGTTACCAACGGCGTGCGCCAGGATCTGCGCGAGGCGATCGCGTCCGGTGTCACCGAGGGCGTGCTGTTCGAATACGTTCAGGGCGTCGGTGGGGGGGCGTCCTACTACGATTTCAACCCGAACCCGAATGCGGCGATCATGGCTCCGCGCAAGGGGTACTGGCTGCACGTCAACGAGGACACGCGCGTTGTGATCTACAGCTCGAACATCGGCGCGCTGTCGGACGCGCCCCAGGCGGCGGAGGCGGCGGGCGCGGACGAAGGGTGGACGCTGACGCTGTCCGCACGTGCCGGAGCATGCCAGGACCCCCGCAATATTCTGGGCGTGAAGCCCGCGGCGAGTGCCGGCTATGATCCGGGCTGGGACGTGCCCAAGCCGCCGGCGATCAGCGATGGGCTGCGGGTGTCGATGGCGCGGCCGGGCTGGGGTGAACATGCGGGCGACTATGCGTGTGACATCCGCGGGCCTGCCGACGAGCAGGTGTGGGACATCGATGTCTCGTGTGCGCTGCCGAACACCGATGTCGAGGTAAGCTGGCCGGACCTGAACAGCGTGGTGCCCGGTGATGTGCGGCTGGTGCTGGAGGACCTGGACAGCGGGGCGAGCGTGTACATGCGCACCAGCGCGTCGTACCGGTTCCGCACCGGACCGGACGGCGGGACGCGCCATCTGCGGGTGTCGGTGGTGGGCGGGAGCGAGGCGCTGGCGCTGCGCAGCATGGCGACCGAGCCGGTGGGCGGTGGGGCGATGATCACCTATGCCGTGACGATGCCCGCGGATGTGACGGTTGACATCATGAACATCGCAGGCCGCCTGATCAAGAGCTTCCCGGCGCGTGCGGTGGCCGGCGGCGCTCAGCAGACCCTGAGCTGGAACGGGATAGGCGAGCGGGGCAGTGCGGTCCCGGCGGGCCGCTACATCGTGCGGCTGACGGCGCGTGCGGCGGACGGACAGACCGTGCAAGCAATACGACCGCTCAGCATCGCGCGCTGACGTGCTCATAGTGAGAGGAGCTGACCCTCTGGTGCAGCGGCAACGCGATCAACGGATGCTGCTTAATCTGCGGCGAATCGGGCCGGGGCTGTTGGTCCTGTGCCTGATGGTGGGATTGCAAGGTGTGACCTGGGCGCAGAACGTCCGCGCCACCGTGAACCATCCGGCGGGTCTGACGCGCCTGCTGGTTGATGTCCCCGCGCTGATTCAGGTGGGGACGACCGGGACCCCGCCACAGCCGCAGTACGTCTACCAGCCGGCGGGGCGCTTCCAGCTATGGACCGGGCCGAACGTCACGGCCGGCGGCAATCCCCTTCTCGCCGGCGACGAGAACCGGCCCATCGCGAGCCTGGAGGCACCCGCAACCGATTGGGGATTGACCAGCTTCACCTCGAAGCTGACGGTGGCGGTGGACGGCGTGTACTATGATCCGTACCAGATGATGTTCAACCAATCCGAGGACACTGATCCCTCAAACCTGCCCATATTCTGGACCCAGGAACTGACGGCGGGCTCACGGGATGTGCAGGGCGAGGTGCTCGTGCCGCTGACGACCGACGTTCCGACCGTGGACATGCCGAATGTGCGTGTGCGCATCGCCTATACGCTGGTGCACGACGCGGTCATGATCGAGCACGTGGTGTACAACGCGGACAACGTGGCGCACAACATCGGCCTGCGGGTGATGATCGACGCGTTCTTTGGCAGCAACACCCGTGATGGCGCACCGATCACGCTCGACGATGGGACCGTCCTGACCACGGAGACGGTCATCCCGGACCCCAACAACCCGAGCGTGGGTATGCCCACGACGTGGGTCAGCCACGACGACCCGAACTCGCCGTTGGTAAGTCTGCGCGGCACGGTGGACGGCGCCGAGGTGCGTGACGCGGGCATCGCTTCCGAGAGCGGGGGCGTTCCCGACGAGATCGGCTTCGGCCAGTTGCGCAACATCGGCAACACGGGGCAATTTGACTTCCAGCCCAATCCGCGGGCCTCGTTGCTCGGTGAGGACTGGGGGTATGCGGTGAAGTGGCTGGAGCGCACGCTGCAACCGGGGCAGAGCCGCCGCTACGTGACCTATTACGGCCTGGGAGCGGCGGCGGTGGACTATGATCCTCCGTACGCTCTGGCGGCGTACGCGCCATCGCAGTTGCAGGTCGCCGAGGGCGACGATCCGGAGACTCCGGAGATCGAGAGCTACTATCTCACCACCCCCAACGGGGACTCGGTGTTCGAGATCGTCGCCATGCTGGACAACTTCGGCACAGCGCCGTTGACGAACGCAAGTGTGCGCATCAGCCTGCCGGAGGGCTTGGAGCTGTATCCGGATACCCAGCCGCGCACGGTGTCGATGGGGCTGGTGAATCGCAACCAGTCACCACTGCCGATAGCGCGATGGACGGTGCGCGCCGTGGCCACGCGGCCGGGCACGGCCGAGGTGGCGGTCACCGGTCCGCTGGGGAAGGTGGTGCGCCAGCAGATCAGCATTCCTGCGGTGCCCATCATTCCGGCGCGGACGTCATTGCTGGGGCTCGAGATGCTCTCGGTCCCCTACGAGTTCACCAACTCGGATGCCACCAACGTGTTCGGGTCGCTCAGCGACTCGGTGCACCCCGGGGGCCCGGTGGCGATGTGGCGCTGGAGGCCCGAGAGCCAGCAGTATTTGACCTACCCGGACCCGTTCGTCTCGAACATCGAGCCGGGCAGGGGTGTGTGGCTGCTCAACCAGAACCGGGAGACTATCGTGCTGCCTGCGGGAGCCACGCAGGTCAACCAGAGCGTCAGTTTCACGCTGCCGC
>CAZTZN010000096.1:0-17513 GCA_964617715.1 uncultured Armatimonadia bacterium
TTGCCCCACCAGATCTTTCGCCACTCATCCGAGCCGCGCACCATCCCCTCGGGGTACTTCTCAGGCTCGGCGGTCGGCGGCGGATCGGCCATGATCTTCTCGCACTGAGCCACCAGCGCCTCATACTGCGGCTTCAGTTCGCCCTGCGCCAGTTCGCGCAGGCGCGGCAGCTCCTCCGGTCGCACGAACAGCCGCGGATGTGACTTCGGCACGCGCGCGATCAGCTCCCCGAACTCGGGCATCGGGAAGCGCACCGCATCCTGGGGGATGGTGAAGGCGCGCGTCATGCTCCACTGTGAGCGCGACGTCCTCTCCCCCACGGCGGCCACGCGCCAGAACAGTCGCTCCGCGGGCAGAATCAGCGGCGGGCAGTGCACGTTCATCTCGACGCCCTGCGCCTCGTAGACGATGTCGGCGAAGCCCTCATCGCGCGCGACCTGCAGCACGTACACGCGCGCGCCCTCCTGCGGCCGCCAGCAAAACCCCGGCGGGTTGGTCGCCGAGATGCTCCCGTCGGCGGGGCGGAAGCCCCACTCCCCGGGAGCGGCTGGAGTGTCGTCGAACGCGGGCTGAGCGCGTGCCGCCACCATCGCCATCACCGCCGCCAGTACCAGCATTCCTCGGATCATGGTTGCCTCCAGCGAGCGCATTCGCTACTCCCCCGCCTCGAACGCAGCCACGAGCCCCTGATCGGTAGTGGCCGCGACCCGGTCGCCGAGCACCGCCAGCAGCCCGGCACGGCCCTCGATCGCACCGACGCCGAGGACCTGTCCGCGAGCATCGAGCAGCACCACGCCTGTCGCGCCGGCCGCCGCGGCGAAGCGCGGCCGCTCGCCGGGCAGCAGCGCCAGGTCGGTCACGCCATCGGGCAGCGGCGCGCGCCAGATCAGCCGGCCCGAAGCGTCGAGGGCGTAGACGTTCGCGCTCTCCGCGGAGCACACCACCTCATCGGCGCCGTCGCCGTCGAGATCCACGGTGAGGATACGCGTAACCTTGTCACCCAGGTTGGCGCGCCACAGCACGCGCGCGTCGAGGTCGTAGCACACCAGCTCACCCAGGTCGGTGCCCAGCAGCATCTCCGGAAGACCGTCGGCATCGGCATCGACCGCACCGGCGGCGGTCTGCTCGGGCCCGAGGCGGCCGGTGCTGAAGATGCGCTCGCCATCATCGTCGATCAGGTTCGGGGTGTAGTAGGCGTTGCCCCCGACGATTTCGGGCAGCCCGTCGCCGTCGAAGTCGGCGGCGTGACTGACCGTGGCCGAGTGCGCGTAGATGATGTTCGCCCACAGCATCTCCCCCGCGCCGTCGTAGGCGAAGTACTGCCAGCTCTTGGCGCCGGCGATGATCTCGGGGGTCCCGTCACCGTTGACGTCCGCGGGCAGCACCACGATCACGTCGCTGTCGATCCCGCGGTACTTGGGTGGCACCACCGCCCAGCGCACCTCGCCCGCGGCCGACAGCAGCGTCAGTCGGCCCGCACTCGAGCCGACCGCAATCTCGATGCGCCCGTCGCCGTCGAAGTCCGCGCACGCCAGCGAGTTGACGCGCGGCCGGCCCTCCAGCGTGACCGTCCACAGGGCCTCGCCCGAGGCGTTCAGGGCGCGTACCTGGCCCGCGGCCGAGGCGACCACCAGGTCTGGCGCGCCGTCACCGCTCAGATCGCCGGTCGCGGCCGCGGTGATCTCGGGCATGGCGCCGGGGCGAGTGCCCAGCACCTGCACCTCGGCGAGGTACACCTGCGAGTCCTCGCGCGCCGGACTCACGGTCAGTCGGAGCTGACGCGCCGACTGATGGACCGGCGCCTCCATCAGCGTGTTGATGTTGCCTCCCCACTGCTCGGTGCCGGCCTCCACGAAGGGCGCGGTGATCTCGCGCACATCGTTGACGAAGCCGTCGCTGCTGATCTGCAGGTGGCGCTCGCCGATGTCCCAGGCGTCGCTCATGTGCCACTCGCGCAGCACCACGTTGCTGATCTCGGCCTCGGCGGGCAGCTCCAGGGTGATGGTCGGCGTCTCTCCCGCCGCCCACATGACCGAGAAGGTGGAGCTGGAGAAGCCGCCGTCGATCAGCTTGTCCACCGGCGCGTAGCGCCCGGTGGGCTCGAGGTCGGAGGTGACGCTATCCACCCGCAGCGCCTCCAGCGGCGCGTCGAAGCCGCCGGCCTGCCACGCTTCCGCCAGCGCCGGCGCCTGCGTCGTCGCTTCGCCGCTCCCGCCCTCGGGCGGGACGGGCATGGCCAGCACCCGCTCGCGGATCGCGGTGAAGCGCGCCGGGGCCTCGCCCGCGTCGAAGTGCACCTCGGTCTGCCCGTCCGGCGACAGCTCGGTGACGCCCGTGGCAATCAGAAGCCCCTCGCCCAGCAGCACCATCTCCGCATCGCCCGCGATGCCCGCCGCGGCCAGCCCCTCGGGCCCGAGCGCGATCACGTCCGCGCCCTCGGGCCGCTCGACCACCACCAGCCCGTCCCCCACGCGCCGCACGGTCACCGCGCGTTCCTGGTCCTGCGGGTGCGACTCGATCACGTTCACGAACCGGTAGGCCTCACCCGCGGCCAGGGTCACGCCGACCTGCTGCGAGAGTCGAGACACCGGCAGATTGTAGGCCATCTTCATGTGCTCGAGCCGTGCCGGGGCGCCGTCGGCGTTGATGATCTGCAAGGTCATCGGAGGATGCTGGACCGTCAGCCGGTCGCCATCGAGCACCGCATCGCCCCACGGTCGCCAGCAGCAGCGCAGCGTGTAGTCGCCCGCCTCCAGCGCCTCGACGCGATCGTCCACGAGGACGTAGTCGCCGCAGCGCCAGACGATGCGCCGCTGCCACTGTGCGCCGTTGTAATCGGTCAGCCAGGTGCGACTGAAGTTGCACGAGGGCAGTTCGGCAGTGGCGCCCAGCCCGGTGACCGCCGGCGTCAGCTCCGACTGACCATCGCGCAGGATCACCAGCGAGTTGTGATACTTGGGCCCGTTCTTGATGTACTCGCCATCGACCAGCAGCGGCTCGCCGCCGTCGGCGTAGCGGATGATGGCGTTGGCGTCGAAGTGCATGTGCGTGCCGCGCCCGAAGCCGTCGAGCAGCAGGTAGGCGTCGTCGCGCTCCAGCCCGTCGCGGAAGGTCAGCTTGTCGAAGCTGTCCTCAAGGGGCAGGTTCGGCTCGGTCGGGTACTGCGGGTTGCGGCCCGCGTAGTCGTACGCCATGCGCGGCAGTCGCGCCACGGTGACGCCGGTAACGTCGGTCGGCGGCTCGGGGGCGAAGTCCACGTAGTAGGGCTGGCCCAGCGGCTCGCCGGAGCGCCCGCCGATGCGCTCAAGCTGCCGGAGCACGCGCGGGTCCCGCGTGTACCAGGCGATGGGCGGCAGCACCGCGCCGATCCCGGAGGCGCTCAGGTAGCCGGAGTGGTCGCCGAAGGCCGCCTGATAGCCCGCGTTGTCGGTAACCATCATCGCCACCCGCGCGGTCTCCAGGGCGTGCCCCTCATCGAAGTAGGTCGTGTCGCCGCTGGCCAGCGACCAGGCCATCAGATGGATCATGGGCAGCCACTGGTAGCCGGCGGCATCCTCCAGCGGCTTGGGCGAGTGGCGCAGGCCGCGGAAGACCCCCTCGGCCACGTCCAGCCACATCCGCACATGCTCGGCCAGCGCGCCGGTGTCGTAGTGGCGGCGGAAGTAGTTCCCGATGAAGTACGCGCCCAGCGCCGGGAAGGTGTTGTGGTTATGCACCAGGTCCTGATTGGCACGCCAGCGCTCCAACGTGCGCTCGTAGCCCTGGTAGTACTCGATCTCCAGCATCAGGCGCATGACCAGGTTGGTGTAGCGCACGCGCTCTTCGGCGCTGAACAGCCCCGATTCCTCGTGCAGGTCCCACAGCACGCCGATCTGGTAGGCCCAGGCGTCACGGAAGTCGGTGTCGTAGCGCCCCAGACCCTGGTTGTTGATGTACTCGTCGGTCTCGTAGTACTCCTCCAGCGCCGCCATCAGCCCCCTGTAGGTCTCACCCTCCATCGGATCGCCGGTGCGCTGGAAGTTGATGCCATGACGGATGAGCAGGCTCGCGCCCGAGCGCCCCCGGCCGGGCGAGGAGAAGTAGTTGCGCCCGCTCCTGATGGCGGCATCGCGCTTGTCCGCAGTCATCGGGTCGCGCATGGGCTCCTGGCGGTCGGCGGGATCGAACTCGAGGACAACCTGACGGCCTATGGTCAGCGAATCGCCCTGCGTCGCGTCGGCCACGATCTGCGCGAACGCCTGCGCGGCCAGCGCGGTGCCCTCGGCGAAGCTCCCGCCGACCACGATGGCGTTGTGCCCGGAGCCCCACGGGTCGTGCACCGAGCGGATCACGTAGCCCTCGCGGCCGGTGTAGCCCACGTCCAGACAGACGAAGAAGTTGTGGTACAGCCGCGCCACGTGGCGGTTGTTGTCGAGGTGGCCGAGCAGGATCACGTTCTGCGCATCGGCGTCCTCGAAGCTCAGCGCGCCATCGGTCATCATGGGCAGCTCGCAGCCGGTGGCCGCGCGGATGGCCGCCTGGACGGTCGCGGCGGCCTCGCGCCAGGCGGGATGATCGGCATGACAGATGATCGCGCGCGGTTGCCCATTCTCGACCAGCGTGGTGTCGAGCATCAGCGGCTTGAGCTGGTCCGGCTGAATCGCCAGCTCCTGCAGCACCTGCCGCTCGGCGGCGAGCTGCTCGGGAGTAGCCGCCAGCGCGGCGGAGCACAGGCATAGCGCGGTGAGGCAGATTGCGGCATCGTGCAGCATGGACCATCACCCGATCTCGGTGCGTCTGGGAATGTGTCCCGCAGGAGCTGTCGTGTCCTCTTCACGCCCTGCGCCGGCGAATCCTGCATGGAGCGCGTTCTCGACGCCGCGGGCGAGGCAGGAGCATCCCACTCCCGCGAGGAAGCGGGCGGCGTGGTCCCGGCAATGAATGAGGTGATCGACGTGCGCACGGCTCAGATCATGTTCGTCCTCGCCCTCATCCCGGTGACCTATCCGGGGGCTGAGGCCCAGCTCATCCGCACCGGCGGCCTGCCGGATCTCGCCGACCACGCCACGCCTGCGGCGTCCAGCAGCGCCACGGAGTTCGACGGCAAGTACGGTCCGCCGAAGGCCATCGACGGAAACTCCGCTACCCACTGGGCCTCCGCCGGACCCGATCTGCCGCAGTGGTTTGAGCTGACCTTCAACCAGCCGGTGACCCTCGACACCGTCATCATCGACCAGTGCGACATGCTCAACCTCTACGCCAACGCCGAGCGCATCGAGCTGGCGTTCAGCGACGGCGATCCGGTCGAGTTGACGCTCGAGGACACGCCCGCGCCGCAGATCCTGCACTTCGACGAGCGCACCACGCGGTCGCTGCGGCTGACCATGCTCTCGTCCTACGGGCGGAAACATTATCTGGGCATCGACGAGCTGTCGCTCTTCCTCGACCCCGACAGGGTGGTGCAGGCCGTGATGCCGCCGCGAATGCGCTGGGAGCACCCCGATCTGACCGCGCACGGGCGCGCCGAGCACCCGTGCGTCAACAAGACGCCCGCCGATGTTGAGCGCGCGCGCAGGAACATGGAGCGCTATCCCTGGCTGGCGAGCTGGGTGGAGCGCCAGCAGGAGGCCGCGGATGAGTGGCTGGAGCGCTCGGACGAGTGGATCCTGTCGATGATCCCCGAACCGGGCGCGTGCTTCGCCTACGGCTTCACCGGCTGCCCGATCTGCGGGGCGAGCTGGGGCACGTGGGGCGGCGCGCGCTGCTCGTGGGACAACCCCGGCCACGTCACCTGCGCCAACGGTCACGTGCTGCCGGATGAGGAGCACCCCGACCCGGGCACCGGCTACGTCGGGCCCGACGGGCGGATTCACTACTTCGTGGGCTCGTGGAACGCCTGGGTGGTCGAGACCCTGCAGTTCAAGGCGCTGCGCCCGTTGTGCCTGACCTACCTGCTCACCGGCGACGAGCGCTACGCGCGGAAGGCCGCGGTCATCTTCGACGCCCTCGCCCGCATCTACCCCGAGTGCGACGCGGGCTCGTGGGACTACCCCTCCAACCCGCCCAGCGGCCGCTTCTGCCGCCCATGGTACCAGGTCGCGCGCGTGCTCATCCACTACGTAGATTTCTACGACGAGATCTTCAACAGCCCGGCGCTGGATGAGCCCTCTTTGGTCGAGGGCATGACCCGGCGCGAGAACATCGAGCAGAACCTGCTGCTCAACGGCGCGGCCTACTGCTACGAGCAGTCGCTCAAGGGCGGCCTGCACAACGGCGAAGCCGATTACATCCGAGGCGCGCTGGCCGTGGGCTGTGTGCTGGGCATTGACCACTACGTGGACTGGGCGCTCGATGGCCCCTACGGCATCCGCTCGATGATCGCCAACAACGCCGACCGCGACGGACGTTACTACGAGACCTCGCTGTCGTACGCCCTGCACGCTCGCGACCTCTACCTGACCTTCAGTGAGCCGATGCTCAACTACCGCTCGGAGCGCTACCCCGAGGGCATCGACCTCTACGCCGACCCCAAGTTCCTGAGCTTCTACTTCCTGCCGCGGGGGCTCTTCGACTGCGCCGGCCACTGGCCGCGTTACGGCGACTCGGGGCCCGATGTGTCGGCCGCCACGCCGTCGGACCCGATCTTCTCGGCGACCGACTACGAGTTCGCCGAGGTGTGCTACGCCCGCACCCACGGCGACCTGCGCGAGCGCTTCGCCAACGCCCTGGCCTACCTCGCCGGCGATCGCGGCGAGGACATCCGCTCGTCCGCCCGCGACAACATGTGGATGCTCTTCCATGCCGGCGACTTCCCGGCGGCTCCCGCCCTCACGGGCGGGACTACCCGCGCGCGCCTGACCACCACCGACTTCTTCGGCCAGAAGGGCATCGCCATCCTGCGCGGCGGCAGCGGCGCCTCCGCCCAGGCGGCGCTGCTGCGCTACGGCCCGTCGCTCAATCACGGCCACCACGATGACCTGAACCTGAACTACTACGCCCTGGGCTACGAGCTGACCTACGACCTCGGCTACGGGCTGGGCAGCACGCACTCGCAGGTGGGCTGGGGCAAGCAGACCGCCAGCCACAACCTCGTGGTGGTCAACGAGCAGCGCCAGCATCTGTCCGGCTCGAGCAGCGGCGGCAGCCTGCTCCTGCTCGATGAGATGCCCGGCCTGCGCGTGGCCGAAGCCGAAGCGCGCAGCGCCTACCTGTCGCAGGGCGTCGAGCAGTACCGCCGCCTCATCGCGCTCGTCGGTGAAGGCCCGGAGCGCTACCTGGTGGACATCTTCCGGGTCGGCGGCGGCGCGCAGCACGACTACATGCTGCACGCGCTGAGTGATGAGTTGTCCATCGAGGGCGTGACGCTCGGCGATGTCGAGCCGGGCTCGCTGGCCGGACCGGACATCGAGTGGGGCCGTCTGCAGGGCAACGACGGGGACATGATCGGCTTCCCCAACCGTCCGTACTGGTGCCCGCCGCCGGAGAACGGCTACGGCTTCCTGGTGGACGTGCGCCGCGGCCCCGCGTCGGGGCAGTGGACCGCCACCTGGGAGATTGACCCGTCGCGTGAGGCGCGCCTGCGCGCCATCGGCCTGCCTGAGCCGGGCACCGAGCTGATCACCGCGTGGGCCCCGGGCATCTACCCGCGCCTGCCGAAGGCCGCCTACGTATGCGCGCGCCGCACCGGCGATGACCTGCACAGCACCTATGCCACCATCCTCGAACCGGTCGAGCGCGCGTCCCGAGGCTACACGGTGCGCGCCCTGGACATCCTTGACAACGCCGAGGTGACCGGCGGCCTGACCAAGTACATCAGCGGCATCGGCGTGGCGCTCTTCAAGGCGGACGCGGTCGGCGACCGCATGACGTTCCCGGCCACCATTCCCGAGGCGGGTGACTACATGGTGACCGTCGGTCACTACCTCTCACCCGGCTACGGTACCGCCCGGCTGCTCATCGACGGCGAGCCGGTAGGCGAACCCTTCGTCGGCACTGCGGGCGACACGGGCCCGACGCCGCCGAAGACCCTCGGCGCTATTGCCCTGACCGCGGGCGAGCACGAGCTGGCCCTCGAACTGACCGCGCCCAGCGCCGAGGGCGGCACCTGCTGGATGGGCCTGACCTTCGTAGGCTTCGAGCCGGCGGGCGAGGTCGCGGCACGTGAGCCGGTGCAGGGCCGCATCGCCTCGGCTGAGCGGCTCGTGCCCGACCGCGAGGGCGGCGTGGGCGTGCGCGTCGTGGGCCGTGACGGCACGGAGGACCGGCTGCTGTCCGCGCTCGACGCCGAGGCACGGGACTACGGCGACGGCTTCGCGGCCGCCGCGCAGCTCGCCCGGGTGCGCACCGACGCGGCCGGCCTGGTTGAGGCCAACCTGCTCGCCGGCACCGAACTGCGCACGCCGCAGATGACCCTGCGCCTGCCCTTCTCGGGCTGGCGCGCGACCGTGGTCGAGGTGGACGAGGCCGCGCGCGAGGTGGTGCTGCAGGTCGAAGACGCTGCTCTCCCGACCGGCGATGCGCTCCGCGGCGCGGCGGTGTACTTCAGCAACCCGGCCTACTCGCGCAACACGGCCTACCACGTGGACACGATCACCGCCGACGGCGACCGCGTACGCCTGCGCGTGCGCGAGTCGAGCTTCCTGCTGGGCAAGGCCGTGCTCGACGGGCCGCCGGTGGACGCGCACACCCTCACCAGCATCGTTCCGCACGCCTACGCCCGCACCATGGCGCGCGGCGGCCAGGGCGCGCAGGCCGACTTCTTCGCAGGCAAGTTGCTCGCTACCGCCGACGGCTCGGCCGCAACCACGATCCGCGAGATCATCTACGGCCAGCCGCAGACCATCCACGTAGACTCGGTCGAGGGCTTCGGCGATGGCGATGAGTGCTGGTATCACGACGTGCGGCCCGGCGACGAGGTCGTGATCCACGCGCACGCGACTCTCACGCGCACCGGCGCGGGCGTCTACCGGCTGGAGGCGAATACGCCGGTGAGCATCGAGGCGGCGGGAGCGATCTCCTGGCGCACCGGCGGCGGTGAGTGGCGGCCCGCCGAGGGGCCGATCCCGGCCTCCGCTGAGGAAGTACGCATTGCGACGCAGTAGCACGCGCGTCGGCTTCAGTCGATGACGATCTGGTCGGGATCGAAGTCCACGGCCGGGAACTGCGGGTCCATCTCACGCAGCGTCCCGGCGATGATCTCGGCCACGATCATGTTGCGGTACCACTTCCGGTTGGCCGGGATTACGAACCACGGGGCGATCTCGGTCGAACAGTGCGTCAGCGCATCCTCGTAGGCGGCGATGTAGTCGTTCCAGCGGCTGCGCTCCCTGAGGTCGGCGGGCGAGAACTTCCAGTGCTTGTCGGGGTTGTCCAGCCGCGCCTGCAGGCGCTTGCGCTGCTCGTCTTTCGAGATGTAGAGGAAGAGCTTGAGGATGCGGGTGCCGGTCTCAGCCAGCAGCTCCTCGAACTCGTTGATCTGATCGTAGCGCCGCCGCCAGGTCTCCTCGGGCACCAGCTCATGCACGCGCACCACCAGCACGTCCTCGTAGTGCGAGCGGTTGAAGACCGCGATGGTGCCCGCGCGCGGCGTGTGCCGGTGGATGCGCCACAGGAAGTCGTGCGCCAGCTCCTCGGGCGTCGGGACCTTGAAACTCGCCACGTGTACGCCCGCCGGGTTCAGCCCGCGCATGACATGGCGGATGGTTCCGTCCTTGCCGCCGGTGTCCATCGCCTGCAGCACAATCAGCAGTGACTGCCGGCCCTCGGCGTAGAGCCGCTCCTGCAGGTCGCGCATGGCGTCGCGCGCCGCGTCGAGCCGCTCCTCCACCTCGGGGGCGCGCTTGCGCAGCCCCTCATGGAAGTCCGGATCGATGGCCGCCAGGTCAACCTTCGTCCCCGGCCTCACCTTTGCGAAGTGCTCCATGTCACCCGCCTCCCGCTGTCGCCCTCGGACAGATGCGCGCCAACGCTTCGCCCCCACTCGCGATGGACCTCCGTGGAGGATAAAGGGCACTGCGGACGGAACTCGGCGGGCGCATCGGCACTTATGTCACGGAGGGACGTCATGATCCCCGAGACCCGCCATCATCATCCACACATTGACCCGCGACAGCCGCGCCACGGCTCGCACCCGCGCACCAACCCGCCGGTCTTCGTCTGGAAGCCCGTCGAAGGGCAGACGAATTGGGGGTTGGTGGTCGCCCGCGATGCCGACCTGAGCGACGTCGTGCTGCGGGCCGACGGCCTGGTCGATCCCATGTTTCTGCCCGAGATGGCCCTCACGCCCGGCCGCTACTTCTGGACCTGGACCAGCGCCGGAGACCACGCCAAGATCTTCGAGTTCGAGATCGACGCGGATGCGGTCATACTTGAGGTGCCGCCGGCCGAGGAGTGGCTGCGCCGGCTCTCGTCCGGCCACCCACGCATCTACCTGCGCCCCGAGGACCTCGACGAGCTGCGCGCCTCCCGCACGGGAGCGCGCGCAGGCCAGTGGGCCGCGCTGCAGGAGACCGCGGAGGCGCTGCTGGGGGAAGAACACCAGATCGAGGAGCCGCCCTTCCTGCCCGACCGTACTCGCGACTACCAGGCGTTCTACTCAACCTGGGCGCCGATCCTGTGGAGTTCGCGGCGTTTCGTCAGGGGCGCGGAGCTGCTGGCGCTGGCCTGGCTGGCGAGTGGCGACCGGCGCTACGCCCGCGCCGCCTGCGAGCGCATGGCGTCGATCTCACGCTGGGACCCGGAGGGCTCCAGCCACATCGGCCACAACGACGAGGCGCACATGTCGGTGATCTGGGACGGCTCCAAGGCCGTGGACTGGGTCTGGGACGAGTTCACCGACGAGGAACGCGTGCTGGTCATCGAGCAGTTCCGACGCCGCGGCGAGATCACCTGGGAGCACGTTCACGATCGCGGCCTCTACGGCGTCACCGACTTCGGCTCGCACTCGGGCCGCGAGATCATCTTCCTGGCGCTGCTCGGGATGGTCTTCCACGAACATATCCCCGACGCGCGCCGCTGGCTCGACTGGCTGCGCCCGGTGCTGTGTGGCATCTGGCCGATCTGGGCCACCGACGACGGCTCGTGGGCCGAGGGCCCGTCCTACGGGCTTGCCTACGTGAACATCATGACCATGTTCGCCACCGCCCTCAAGCGCGGGGTGGGTGTGGACCTCTACCGCCGACCGTTCTGGCAGAATCACGCGCGCTGGCGGCGCTGGTGCTTCCCACCCTACGCCGAGTGGATGGGCTTCGGCGACCACTCCGAGCGCTGGCGCGGCACCTGGGAGGCCAACGCCGGCCTGGTGGCGCACATCGACCGCGAGACCGGCATGCATGAGATGGCCGACTACGTCGCCGCCTTCCGGCGCGAGGCCGCGACCCTCGACGAGCCCGAGGACCGCCGCCTGCCGCGCCTGTCGGCCCGGGACTACCTCGCCGAGCCCGCCGGTGAGCGGCCGGCGCCGCCGGCCGAAGAGGGCGTGCTGCGCGTCTTCCCCGGGGCGGGCCGCGCGGCCATCCGCACCGACATCCACGACCCGACTCGCGACATCGCGCTGATCTTCCGCTCGTCGCCCTTCGGCGCGATCAGCCACTCTCATGCCGCCAACAACGACTTCGTGCTCCACGTCGCGGGCAGGTGCATGGTGATGCCCAGCGGCTACTACGCCGGCTACGGCTCGAACCATCACGTGCACTGGGTCTGGCACACCAGGTCGCACAACTGCCTCACACTCTCGGACGCCGGGCAGATCGACCGCTCCCATGACTCGGTCGGCGCGGTCGAGAACGCCTTCGAGGACGAGCGCGTGGCCTACTTCCGCGGCACCGCCGATGCCAGCTACGCCGATCGGGCGCGCCGCTGCCGCCGCCACGTCGCCTGGCTCAAGGCGCACTCGTGCTTCGTGATGATCGACGAATTCGTGGCCGTGCCCGGCATCGTCTCGGCGCTGCAGTGGAACGCGCACTCCTGGGACGAGTTCGCCGTCGATGAAGAGGCCCGCAGCTTCCGCGTGGATCGCGCGGGGAGCGCGCTCATCGGCCACTTCATGTATCATCATAATGCCTTCTTCTCGCTCAGCGAGGGCTTCGATCCGCCGCCCGCAGCCGCGAAGGACAATCGCCAGTGGCTCAATCAGCATCACCTGCGCTTCACGCCCGCAGGCCTGGTGAACGCCCGCAACCTGGGCGTAGTCCTCTGCCCGGCACACGCCGGCCTGGAGCCGGCGCCGGTACGGACCGAGCGCGCGGACAACGCCGAGATCGCGCGCATCGGCGGCGACCTGGTCGCGGTCAACATGGGCGGTGCGCTCAACGTCGAGGGGATCGACAGCGACGCCCTCGCGATTCTGCGCCTCGATGATCATCTCTACGAGGTCGGAGACGACGGGCTGATCCCGCGCTGACGCGCGTCGCCCGTCGGCTGGTGTTGCATCAGATTCGTCTGGAGGTCACATCATGTTGAGAATGCTCGATCATCGTCTGCCGCACCTCATCGGCGCGCTGCTTATCATCGCTCTGGCCGCCGGTCTGGCCGGGGCTCAGGAGGAACGTGAGATGGCGCTTGTACAAAGTTGTGACCGCCTCGACGGCGTTACCGTCAGCAGCGGCGCCGACTGGCCCGAGACGCGGCTGGAGCTGAACACCGATCCCGCGTGGAAGTCCGAGGGCGATGCCAGCATCCACCTCAGCGGCGTATCCCCCGCCGACGCCGCAGGCAACTCCTATCTGAGCATTGACGTGCCTGTCGGCGACGTGGATCTCACCGGCAAAGCCATCATCTTCGACGCCTGGACCAGCCAGCCCGAGAACACGAGGGCGCTCTACGTGCGCGGCTACAACGCGGCGGGCGAATGTGTGCTCAGCTACCTCAACTGGAGCGGCCCGCTCGCGGACGGTTCGCGCAAGACCATCGAGCTGATGCGTGGCTTCAGCCAACTGCTGGCGTGGGAGCAGAAGATGGTGGAGACCGACGATACCACCTCGGTGACCATGCTGCGCTTCTACATCGGCACCTCAGGCAAGGGCGTCCCCTTTGACCTCTATCTCGACAACATCCGCATCGCCGAGAGCAACATCAGGAGCTTCAACGATGTCACCGAGGTCAAGCCGCAGGTGCGCCGGACGCCCATCGTGGTCGGCGGCGAGCCGCGCGCGCAGATTGTGGCGCCCGCCGCCGCCGAGTGGCGCGCGGTGGCCGACGAGCTGCAGGCCATGATCGCCGATCTCACGGGCGCGCAGGTGCCGATCGTCTCCGCCGGTGAGATCGACGATGCGGCCATGCGCGACAGCACCGCCATCGTGATGGGCAGCGTCGTCGTCAACCCGCGCATGCTCTACCTGTACGCCCACTGCTACCTGTTCGCGGATGACGTCTACCCCGGCGGTGATGGCTACGAGGTGCGCACGGTCCACGATCCGTGGGGCACCGACCAGAACGTGCTCTCCATCGGCGCCAGCACGCCCGCGGGCGCGCGTGCGGCCCTCGCGGCGTTGCGCGAGCAGCTTGCGGCGGGCGCTGACCTGGTGCTCGAGCCGACGCTGCTGGTCGAGCTGTCGCCGGAGGCGAGGCGGCGCTGGGGCGCGGCCTTTACCACCGAGCCGGATGACGCGTGGTTCGAGGGCGTCAAGGCGGCCGCCGAGCGGGACCTGCAGTCGGGAGCGCATACCGGGCTGTTCGGCCGCGCCGCGCGCATCGGCCGCAGCTACGAACTGACCGGCAAGGACGGCTACGCCCGCGCCTTCGCCTGGCTGATCCTGCGCGCCAAGGCCCACCGCGACACCAACCCAACCACCTACGGCGGACCGTGGGGCATGGACTCGGACTTCCGCTGCTACGACGTCATCCCCGCCTGGGACGCGGTGGAGGAGTCGCCGGTGCTCAGCGATGAGGAGCGCATGGACGTAACCCGGGCGCTCTTCCAGTGGGTGACTGAAGCGGTAGCCTCCGAGGCCGGCCGGTCGATGGGCGCGAAGCACCCGCGCCATAACCACAACACCTTCGCCGCCCTGGGCTCGATGTACGCCGGCGAGTACTTCAGCAAGTATTACGACGCTGGCGAGGGTGAGCGCTGGCTGGCGATCGCCGACGACTGCTTCACCGACCAGGCGAAGTACTTCAAGTCCCACGAGGACTGCAACGGCTACCAGTGGCTGACGCTCTACCACACCATGCGCTACGCCCTGGCTCGGCCCGACCTCACCTACTTCGAGAACGGCAACGTCCGCCGCTGCGCCGACTACGCCATCATGTGCATGGACAACCTCGGCTACTCGGTCACCTACGGCGACACCGGCGCCTTCACTGGCTGGTGGTCGGAGATGCCCTTCCTCGAGGGCGCACACTGGTACTACCGCGACCCGCGCTTCGCCTGGGTGACGCGGCGCAAGCGCGAGGTCTCTGGCCGCATGGACCTCTCGTGGTGCGCCACCGACGGCGAGGGCGCGCAACCTGTGGACCTGCTCGGCGCGCAGGCCTTCCCGCTCGAGCCCGCGTGGTGGCAGGCGATGGGCGGCCCGGACGCGGTGCCGCTCGAGCAGGCCGTGGACAAGGTGGTCTTCCGCGACGGCTTCGACCCCCAGGATGACTACCTGCTGCTCGACGGCCTCAACGGCGGCGGCCACCAGCACTACGACGGCAACTCCATCTCGCGCATCACCGCCAACGGCCGCATCTGGCTGGCCGACGCCTCCTACATGGACTCGCTGCCCAAGTACCACTCCACCGCGCTGGTGTTGCGCGACGGTCAGTCGTCGCCGCTGCCGAGCTTCGTCGAGCTGGAGCACCTGCGCGACCTGCCCGACGTGGGCTTCTCCGAGACCACCCTGCGCAACTATGCCGGCGTGGACTGGCACCGCAACATCTTCTGGCTCAAGGGCGAGTGGTTCCTGGTCGCCGATGAGATGACCGCGCAGGAGGCCGGCGACTACAGCTTCCGCATACTCTGGCAGACGATCGGCGATGTCGAGCCGGGCGACGATGGATTGTTGGTTGAGCAGGCGGGGCAGCACTGTGCCATCCGCATGACCCCCGACCTGCGCTTCACCCTCGACCATGACGCGGAATACGGCGCCAACTGGCGTGGCTATGAGTTCATCGAGGACCCGGTGGTGCACAAGCTGCAGGGGATCTGGAACGGGCGGCTCGGGGCTGGCGAAACCGTGACGCTGTTTACGCTCATCCACCCGTCCGGCGAGCAGGCCTCACCGTTGCACCTCACGCGACTGGGCCCCAACGAGGTCGCGGTGACCGGCGATGAGACCCCGACCATCGCCGCGGTGGGCGACGGCGGGCGGCCCATGTCGCTGGCCGGGCAGGCGGAGGCGCAGGCGCACGCCGCGCTGCTGCGCCCTGGCCTGCTGGCACTGTTCGACGCCGCCAGCGTGAGCTACGGTGGTGAGATGATGTACCTGGGCGGTGCGGATGTGCAGATGGCGCTGGGTGAGGGCGACGTGATCACCTGCCCACAGGCGGGACGCACCGCCACGCCGCCCGCTGAGCAGACCACCCAGTTCGTGCCCGAGATCGTGGGCTTCGGCGATGCGCAGGTCCGGGCGATGATCGAGATGGCTCTCGCCGCTGCGCCGGCGGTCGAGACGCCCCGAGTCGGCATCGGCGAAGCCCCGGAGCTGACCAGGCTGTGGGACTACGGAGAGACACTCGACAGCTACCTGCTCACCGGCAACCGCGGCATCTTCGGCGCGGTGGATACCAGCCTGACCATGTCCTGCGACCCGCAGCCGCTGGCGGCGAACGTCTTCGGGACCGAGGACGGCACCAACACCCTCGACAACATCGTCGATGGCGGCGTCCAGTCGCTCGACGAGTGCGTCATGTGGGACGACGATCAGCCGGTGACGATCAACTTGAGTTTCGACGGCGTCTACGACATTGACTCAATCGTCGTGCGGGCGTGGTTCGCCACCTCGTCGAGCAAGGGCAAGCTCTTCCAGGTGCAGGACATCACCATCGCGGCCTCCGACGATGGCTTCGCAGGCGACACCCGCGAGATCGTGAACTTCACCGACACCGAGCAGCACGGGAACTGGGGCGCGCCCGGCCATGCCCCGCACGACTACGAGTTCGAGGGCCTCGGCACCCACGCGAAGGACCTGCGGCTGTCGCTCACCCCGCGGCCGGGGACCGCGATCTACCTCGCGGAACTCGAGGTCTACGGCACCCGCGAGGGCATCGAGGCGCTGGCGCTCAGGCCCGGCGCCAACGTGATGGTGCACTCGTTCGCCGCGCTGCACGGCGCCGACGTCGATGGCGACGGCGCCGACGAGATCGTCGCGGGCTCGACCAACGGCAGCGTTTGCCTCTTCGAGAGCGACGGCTCGCTGGCGTGGCAGCGGGAGATCGGCGGACGCGTGCTCGCGGTCTCGACCGTGAACTTCGCAGGCCGGGATCGGCCGGTGATCGTCGCCGGCGGCACCGGCGCCATGCTCCACGCCTTCAGCGCCACCGGCGAGGAACTGTGGACCTTCGCCTTCCCCAACTATCACGGCACAGGCGTAGTCACCTCGCTTTTCCCTGCCGATCTGACCGGCGACGGTAATGACGCGGTCATCGTCGGCACCGAGAGCTGGCGCTACTACGCCATCGACAGCCAGGGCAGCGAGATCTGGCACGTCGAGAGTGTGCGCAAGTCCACCGTGGGCGCGGCGGGCGATCTCGATGGCGATGGCAGGGACGAGGTGGTCGCCGGCACCGAGTACCACTCGTGGCCGGTCTACGATGAGGACGGCACCCGGCTGTTCAGCTATGCGCCGCGCACCGGCCCGGGCACCAACGACGTGGTGGTCGATGACCTGGACGGGGACGGCACGCCCGAGATCGCCTTCGCCGGCCGCGACTCGTTTGTGCATGTGATCGATGCGCAGGGCGAGTTGCTGTTCAAGTTCGGCACCGGCGACGAGGTCACCAGCCTCACCACGGTCTCAGCGCCGGACGGCGGGCGGCTGCTCGTGGCGGGTTCGCGCAGCTTCAACCTCTACGCCTTCGATGCCGCGGGGAACGTTGTCTGGCGCGATGATCTCGGGTATCCGATTACGGATGTCGCCACCGTCCAGACCGCCGCCGGCGAACGCGTGGCGGCCACCACCGACAGCGGCGCGGTGCTGCTCGTGGATGCCGCGGACGGCTCGGTGGTCGGCGACTACCAACTGCTGCTGGGCGGGATCACGCTGGTCGCCGCCGACCTCGACGGCGACGGCGCGCAGGAGCTTGCGGTCTCCGGCCGCGACGGCAACCTGACGGCGCTGCGCTAACCCCCGCCGGGACAGTTGCGCACGCGGGCGGCACCTGATAACGGCGGGTGCGGGCAGGGGCGCCTGCAGGCCCGCCGCGCGATCCCTTCTGCGGGGTCCACTGCGCGGAGGCCCGTCGCACCCGCTGGCTGCTCAGTCCCTGACCCTTGCCGGCCGGAGGGGCCGGTCGCCTGACCGGCCCTGTGGTTGCCGTTCGGCCGTTGCCGTTGTGCCCCCGGCGCCCTCGCCGGGGGGCGGCCCGCAGGGCCGCTGTCGTACGCTGTGGCGGCC